>CAZOSA010000067.1:0-9879 GCA_964582155.1 uncultured Enterobacteriaceae bacterium
GCACCCTCCGCGAGCTCGGCGCCGCTCAGCGCCGCGACGCGCAGGTCGGCGGGGTCCTCGCGGCGGGCGAAATCGTGGCGCCAGGACGCGAAATGGTCCACCCAGGCCGCGACCGTGTAGCGGTAGCGCCCGATGCGCTCTGGCGCGAACAACGCGCGCCACATGTCGTTGCCGAGCGCTCGCATCTCGACTTCCCGCCAGTCGCCCGCAGCCTCCGCGCGCCACAGGAGCACCGCGCGCAGCACGTCGTGGCCGTCGGCGAAGCAGTGCGCCTCGACCTCGAGCGGCTCGCCCGCCACGCGCTTTACCGCGAAGCGCCCACCGTCCACCGACGGGTGCACCGCGTCGATCACCGCACGAATGCGCCCGTCGCCGCCGGTCAAGCGTCGCTCCTCAGGAAAATGCTCGACAGCGGCGGCAGCGTCAACGTGAGCGAATGCGGCCGCCCGTGCGCCGCGAGCGGCGCCGCCTCGACCACGCCGAAGTTGCCCCAGCCGGCGCCGCCGTAGTCCTTGGAGTCGCTGTTCAGAATCTCGCGCCAGGCGCCGCCGCGCGGCACGCCGAGCACGTAGTTCTGGCGCGGCACCGGCGTCAGGTTGCACACCACGGCCACCGGGGCGCCGCGCTGGCGCGGTTTGCGCAGGAAGGCGATCACGCTGCTCTCGGCGTCGTTGGCATCGATCCACTCGAAGCCCTCGTGCGAGAAGTCTACCTGCCACAACGCGGGCTCGCTGCGGTAGGCGCGATTCAGGTCCGCGATCCAGCGCTTGAGCCCGGCATGCTCGGGCCGCTCGCACACCCACCATTCAAGCTCGCCGTCATGCGTCCACTCGCGGCGTTGGCCGAACTCGCCGCCCATGAACAGCAGCTTCTTGCCCGGGTGCCCCCACATGTAGCCGTACAGCGCGCGCAGATTGGCGAACTGCTGCCAGTGGTCGCCCGGCATCTTGCCGATGAGCGAGCCCTTGCCATGCACCACCTCGTCATGCGAGAGCGGCAGCATGAAATTCTCGTTGAACGCGTAGATCAGCGAGAAGGTGAGACGCCCATGGTGGAACTTGCGGTGCAGCGGGTTTTCCTTCGCGTAGGCGAGCGTGTCGTGCATCCAGCCCATGTTCCACTTCATGCCGAAGCCCAGGCCCCCGAGATAGGTCGGGCGCGAGACCATCGGCCAGGCGGTGGATTCCTCGGCCGCCGTGAAAGCGTCCGGGTGCTCGCGGTACACCGCTTCGTTGAGTGTGCGCAGGAACGAGATCGCCTCGAGGTTCTCCCTGCCGCCGTAACGGTTCGGGATCCACTCGCCGTCCTTGCGCGCGTAGTCCAGGTACAGCATCGAGGCGACCGCGTCCACGCGCAGGCCGTCGAGGTGGTACCGGTCCATCCAGAACAGCGCGGAGGACAGGAGGAACGCCCGCACCTCGCTCCTGCCGTAGTTGAAGATGCTGGAATTCCATTCCGGGTGGAAGCCCTGCCGCGGATCGGCATGCTCGTACAGGTGCGTGCCGTCGAAGAAGCCCAGGCCGTGCCCATCGGCAGGGAAATGCGAGGGCACCCAGTCGAGGATGACGCCGATGCCTTCACGGTGCAGGTGGTCCACCAGGTACATGAAGTCCTGCGGCGTGCCGTAGCGCGCGGTGGGCGCGAAGTACCCGGTGGTCTGATAGCCCCAGGAACCGTAGAACGGGTGCTCGGTGACCGGCATCAGCTCGACGTGCGTGAAGCCGGTTTCCCTGATGTAGGCGGCCAGCTGGTGCGCGAACTCGCGGTAGCCGAGGAACGCGCCATCCTGGCGCTTCCAGGAGCCCACGTGCACTTCGTAGACCGACATCGGTGCGTCGAGCGCGTTCTTCGCGCCACGCGTGCGCATCCAGTCGGCGTCGCCCCATTCGTACTCGAGCGTCCAGGCGCGCGACGCGGTCTTCGGTGGCAATTCGCTGGCGATCGCGAAGGGATCGGCCTTTTCCGCGACGTGGCCGCCGATGTTCGATTCGATGTGAAACTTATATGCCTGCCCGCGGCGCACGCCCGCGACGCGGCCTTCCCAGATGCCCGTGTGGTCGCTGCGCGGCTTGAGCGCGTCGGCGCCCGCGCGCCAGCCGTTCCAGTCGCCGATTACGGATACGGCGCGGGCATTGGGTGCCCACACGCCGAAACGCGCGCCGCCGCGCTTTGCGTCCAGGTGGCAGCCAAGGCTTTCGTACAGGCGGGCGTGCGTGCCTTCGCGAAACAGATAGGCATCATCCGCGTTCAACAGATATCCGTCGCGACAGGCGGCAATTGGAATGCGCGTTGCGTTACCGCATTGCGTGATGCGATTTTATCATGGCGTCACGCTGCGAACAATCGCTCCAGCGCGCCGGCGGTTGTGCAGGAACTTTGCTCTCGAACAGTGTCAAAATGGCGATCAGTATGCGCGTGCTGAGTCCCGGCGTGGATCTCGAGCGCTTTTTCGCGCGCTTTGCCGGCGCGCCGGAGCGCGTGCTGTTTGCCGATTACGACGGCACGCTGGCGCCGTTCCAGGTGCGACGCGAGTTGGCGCGCCCCTACCCGGGCGTTGCGGAGGCGCTCGACAGTATCATGGTGCAGGGCCGCACGCGCGTGGTGATGGTGAGCGGGCGGCCAGCGATGGAACTCGCGCGTCTGCTGCCGCTCAAGCGCCGCCCCGAGATCTGGGGCGCCCACGGCTGGCAGCGGCTGCCGCCCGAAGGTGAGCTGCTGGAGGTGCAGCCGCCTGAGCCGGCGCGCGCCGCGCTCGACGATGCCGAGCGCGTGGCGAAGGCGCTGGTGCTGCAGGCGAGCGGGGCGCGCGTGGAGCGCAAGCTGGCAAGCGTGGCGCTGCACTGGCGCGGACTGCCGGTTGTCGTCGTGGCGCGCTTGCGCGACGCGGCGGCGCTCGGCTGGCAGCCGTTCGTAGACAGCGGGGCGCTGCAGCAATTGGCCTTCGAAGGCGGGCTCGAACTTCGCGTACGCGGCATCGACAAGCGCCACGCGGTGCAGACCGTGCTGGACGAAGCGCGGGTCGGCGCCGTGTCCGCCTATCTCGGGGATGATGTGACCGACGAGGACGCGTTTGCGGCAATGCGCTCGCGCGGCCTGTCGGTGCTGGTCCGCCCGGCGATGCGCAAGACCGGTGCCGACCTCTGGCTGCGGCCGCCGCGCGAGTTGGTGGCCTTCCTGCAAAGCTGGCAGCGCCACTGCGGGGTTCGCCAATGAGGATCAGGGAACGGTTGTCGAGCGGCAACATCGACAAGCTCGCGCAGGAAGGCGTGCAATTCGCCTACCCGACGCGTACCCTGTACTTGCGGCAGGAAGCGGCCGCCGGCAGCTGAGGGCGCATTCATGAGCGTGAAGGCGGGCGCGGGCCGCGAACGGCTGATCGTGGTGTCCAATCGCCTGCCGTTCACGTTCCGGCGGGACGCCGGCGGCGCCTGGCACGCGGAGCCGGGCGGCGGCGGCCTGGTGACCGCGCTCCTGCCCGTGCTGCGCGACCGCGGCGGCACCTGGATCGGCTGGACCGGAACGACAGGCGATGTGGGCGAGCTCGCCCCGGCGCTCGCCAAAGCGGGTGCCGACGCCGGCTACACGCTGCAGGGCGTGCCGCTCACCGTCGAGGAGATGGAGAAGTTCTACCTCGGCTTCTCCAACGAGATCATCTGGCCGCTGTTCCACGACTTGCAGTCACTGTGCAACTTCGACCCGGCGTACTGGCGCACCTACTGCGACGTCAACAGCAAGTACGCCGACGTGGTGAAGGCGCATGCCGCGCTCGGCGACTTCATCTGGATCCACGACTACCACCTGATGAACGTCGGCGCCGAGCTGCGCCGGCGCGGCGTGACCTCGCGCATGGGGTTTTTCCTGCACATCCCGTTTCCGTCGCCCGACCTGTTCCTGAAGCTGCCGTGGCGCTTGTCGCTGCTGCAGGCGCTGCTGGAGTTCGACCTCATCGGCTTCCAGACCGCGCACGACCGGCGCAATTTCGTGCAGTGCGTGCGCCTGCTGATGAAGGACGTGAGCATCGAGGGCCGTGGCCAGGTGCTCGAGGCGCGCGTGGGCAAACGCGAGGTACGCATCGGCGCCTTCCCGATCTCCATCGACTTCGCGGCATTCCAGCGGGGCGCCGCGACGCCCGAGGTGAAAGACAAGGCGCTGGAACTGCACCGCCTGCTGCCCAAGCGAAAGCTGATCCTGGGCATCGACCGGCTCGATTACACCAAGGGCATCCCGCTGCGGCTGCGGGCGTTCGAGAATCTCATCGAACGCTACCCCGACCTGCGCGAGCGCGTGTCCTTCATCCAGGTGGTGGTGCCCAGCCGCGAGGACATACCCGAGTACCATCGGCTGCGCACCGAGATCGAGCAGCTGGTCGGCAACATCAACGGCAAGTTCGCGCGTCCCGGGGGCTGGGTGCCGATCTGGTACGAATACCGCAGTCTTTCGCGACTGGAGCTGCTCGCCTACTACCGCGCCGCCGACATCGCGCTCATCACGCCGCTCAAGGACGGCATGAACCTCGTGGCAAAGGAATATTGCACGTGCAGCATCGAGGAGGACTGCGTGCTGATTCTGTCGGAGTTCGCCGGCGCGGCCTCGCAGCTGTACCGCGGCGCGCTGCTCGTGAACCCCTACGACATCGAGGGGGTGGCCGACACCATCCACCGCGCCTGCGGCATGGACCCCGCCGAGCGCCACGCGCGCATGCGCCGCATGCGCAACTCGATCCGCGAGTACGACGTGTTCTGGTGGGTGGATTCCTACCTGCGCGCCGCCATCACCAAGGACCTGCGCGCCTTTCCCCAACCCGAGGGCCGTCTCGAGGAAGACGCCTCGGAGTACCAATTGCCGTTTTAGCTCACGCCAGGCCTTCGAACAGCTGCACTTGCACCGGTTCGCCGGCCTCGACCCTGCCGCGCTCGTGCTCGAGCACGATGAAGCAATTGGCCTCCGACATCGAACGCAGCACACCCGAGCCCTGCGGGCCGGTGGCTTTCACCTTCCACCCGCCGGCGTCGCGGAACATGAGGCCGCGCTGGTACTCGGTACGCCCGGCAACTTTGCGCAGCGGCTCCGCGGCGGGGACCCTGAGCAGGGGCAGCGCGCAATCGCCCGTGCGCCCGGACTGGATCAAGAGCGCCTCGCGCACGAACTGGTAAAAGGTGACCATCACCGCCACCGGATTGCCCGGCAGGCCGAACAGGAACGCATTGCCGATGCGCCCGAACGCCATCGGCCGCCCAGGGCGCATCGCGATGCGCCAGAACAACGCCTCGCCCAGCTGCGCCATCATCGGCTTCACGAAATCGGCCTCGCCCACGGAGACGCCGCCGGTGGTGATGATCGCGTCCGCATTCGAAGCTGCCTGCCTGAAGGCCGCTTCGAGCAGCGCGGGATCGTCGCGCACCACGCCGAGGTCCTGGATCTCGACGCCCAGCCGCGTCAACATGCCGTGCAGGGTGTAGCGGTTGGAGTCGTAGACCTCGCCCTCGCGCAGCCCTCTGCCGATCGAGGCGAGTTCGTCGCCGGTGGAAAAAAACGCGACGCGCACCCGGCGCCGGACCTGCACTTCACCCAGGCCGACAGAGGCGATGAGGCCCAGTTCCGCCGGGCGCAGCACCTGGCCGGGCCTGAGGATCGGCTCGCCTTTCTTCAGATCCTCCCCGGCATAGCGCACGTTCTGCCCGGACTTCTGGCCAGGCGGGACGCTTACCTTGGCGCCGCGCACCTTGACCACTTCCTGGACCACCACCGTGTCCGCGCCAGCCGGCATCACCGCGCCGGTGGTCACGCGCACGCACTGTCCCACCCCGAGCGCCCCCTCGAACTTCTTGCCGGCGAGCGCGGCGCCGATTTCCTCGAGGACGGTGTGGCCCTTGCCGAGGTCTGCGAAACGCACCGCGTACCCGTCCATGGCGGTGTTGTCGTGCCCGGGCACGTCGATCGCCGGCACGATGTCCTGGGCGAGCACGCGGCCAAGCGCCTCGCGCACCGGCAGTCGCTCCGATGCCGTCACCGGCGCGAGGCAGGCGCGGATCGCCGCGCGCGCCTTGTCCACGTGCAGCGCGTCGGGGTCGTAACCCTCGATGGTGTTGACGATCTGGAGGATGCGGCTCATGCGTCCTTCAGTTCTTCGCGCGTATTGATATTGCGGAATGCGTCGGCCTCGTCGTCAAAGGGCACTTCGACCACCCTCAGGCTCGCGTACCAGGCGTCGATCTTGCGCCCGCCGCCGGACAGGAATTTCGTCAGGTGCTCGAGCACGGAGCGGCGCACCATGGAGAACACCGGATGCGGCTGCTCGCCGGTCTTCGCCACCGCGAGTTCATTGTCGCCTAGCGCCTCGCGCAAACGCGCCACCAGGTCGAACGGCAGGAAGGGCGAGTCGCAGGGCACGGTGACCGCAAGCGGATTATTTGCCGCGGTGAGCCCCGCGTGCAGCCCGGCGAGCGGGCCGGCGTACCCGCCGATCGCGTCGGCCACCACGCGGTGGCCGAAGCGCGCGTAGGTCTCGAGGTTCTGGTTGGCATTGACGATGATCTCGTCCACCTGCGGCGCGAGGCGCTCGAGTGCCCAGACCACCATCGGCTTGCCGCGCAGCGGCTGCAACCCCTTGTCCACGCCCCCCATGCGCCGGCCCTGGCCGCCCGCGAGCACGATTCCCGAAACACCATCCATGCCGCGGATTTTACGAGGTAAGCTAGCCGCATGACCCAGAACCGGTGGCTGGTTCCGTTCCTCAACCTCGGGCACCTGCTCGATCACCTGGTGATGCTTGTATTTCCCACGGCGGTGGTGGCGCTGGGCCGGGAGTGGGGGCGTCCTTACTCGGAACTGCTGCCGCTCGCGCTGGGCGGTTTCATCGCCTTCGGCGCCTTTGCCATCCCGGCCGGCTGGCTCGCCGACCACTGGAGCCGCTACCGCACGCTGGCGATCTTTTATTTCGGCATCGGCGCATCTCTGTTCGTGACCGGATTCGCGCAATCACCCTGGCACATCGCTGCCGGCCTTACGCTGACCGGCGCGTTTGCCGCGATCTATCACCCTGTGGGCATCGCCATGCTGGTGGCGAATTCGGCAAAGATGGGCCGGGTACTGGGCTGGAACGGCCTGTGGGGCAACCTCGGACTGGCCGCGGCGGCGCTGTTCACCGGGGCGCTGGTGGATTTCGCGGGATGGCGCGCGGCGTTTTTCGTGCCGGGCCTTGCCTGCGTCGCGGCCGGCGCCGGTTTCCTGCTGCTGGTGAGCGATCCGGGAAAGGTCAAGAAAACTTCCAAGGGCATCGGCCTGCATGTCGACGCACGCACGATGGCGCGCATCTTCGCCGTGTTGCTGGTGGCCACGGCCTGCGGCGGCATCATCTTCAATTCCACGACGGTCTCCATGCCCAAGGTGTTCGACGAGCGCTTGCAGGCGCTGACGCAGACCAATCTGGGCGTCGGCGCGCTGGTGGCGGCGGTGTACACGGTGGCCGCCTTCGCGCAGGTGGCGATGGGCGCGCTCATCGACCGCTTCGAGTTGAAGCGCCTGATGATCGGCGTGGCGCTGGCGCAGATCCCGCTGCTCGCGCTGGCGGCGAACCTGCAGGGCTGGGCGATGCTCGGGGCGGCGGTGCTGATGATGCTCGCGGTGTTCGGCCAGATTCCGCTGAACGACGCCATCGTCGGCAGGTACTGTGCCGACGAGTTCCGCGCGCGCGTGCTCGCGGTGCGCTACGTGGTGTCGCTCGGCGTGGCCTCGGTGGCGGTGCCGATGATCGCGGTGCTGCACCGGACCGAGGGCGGCTTCGGCAACGTGTTCCTCGTCCTTGCCGTCCTTGCCGCGATGATGCTGGCGGCGACCGCGTTCTTTCCGACGCGAAACGCCCTCGCCGCGAGCAAGCTGCGCGCCGCGCAGCCGGCGGCCGCTGCCTAGGCCGCCTTCTTGTAAGTGTCCAGGCTGATGCGCTCGCGCTCGAGCGCAGCCACCACCGGCGGCGCCTGCACCACGCGTCCGACGTACGCCTTGTAGGCCGGCAGCGAGTCCGGGTCGATCCCGGCATAGCCGCCCCAGCGCAGCAGCGTGAACGCGTACGCATCGTGGAAGCCCGGGCGCGCCCCGAACCAGAAAGGCGATGCCGGCTTGCTCCATTCCTGGATGCGCTCCAGGTGCTGGCGGAAATGCGCGGCGGCGAGCTTCTTCACCTCGGCCTGCGCGGCTTCACCCTCGGCGAAGGTGCCGGTGCGGAACCAGCGCGTGAAGGTCGGGTGCACGGTGTTGTTGAGCCAGGCGAGTTGCGACAGCGCTTGCGAGCGCGTCCATGCGTCCGTCGGCAGCAATCCCGCCTTGGGGAAGCGCCGGTCGAGGAAATCGCAGATCGCCACGATCTGGCTGAGCGGCTTGCCGTCCACCACCAGCACCGGCACCTGGCCGTTGGGGTTCATGGCCAGGTACTCGGGGGTCTTGTTCTCGCCTTTGTGCAGCTTGACGAGGTTGGGCTTGAAGTCCTCGCCGGTGGCGCCCTTGATCGCTTCGAGGCCGACATGCGGCACGAAGGAGCAGGCGCCGGGGGCGAAGTACAGTTCGATCATCGGATTTCTCCTAGGCGATGGCGGTGGGCTGCGGCGAAGTCCTCAGCAGCCGCTGCCGGCCGGTGAAGGCCAGGTAGTGCCGGCCGCTGGCGCGGCCGAGCATGGTGATGCCGGTTTTCTGCGCGATCTCGTAGCCCATCTGCGTCAGGCCCGAGCGCGACACGAGGAACGGGATCCCCATCTGCGCGCACTTGATCACCATCTCCGAAGTCAGGCGCCCGGTGGTGTAGAACACCTTGTCCGAGCCGTCAATGGCCTGCAGCCACATGAAGCCGGCGATGGCGTCCACCGCGTTGTGGCGGCCGACGTCCTCGACGAACATGAGGATCCCGCCCTCGCGCGTGGCGAGCGCGCAGCCGTGCACCGCGCCGGCCTGCTTGTAGATGGTCTCGTACTTGCGCACCTTCTCGATCAGGGCGAACAACTGCTCGTCGCCCAGCGTGACGTCCTTGCGCAGCCTGACCTGGTCGATCTCCTGCATCAGGTTGCCGAACATCGTGCCCTGGCCGCAGCCGCTGGTGACGGTGCGCTTGCCGAGCTTCTTCTTCAGGTCCTTGACTGCCTTGCGCGTGGTGACGGCGCAGGATTCGGTTTCCCAGTCCACCTGCACCGCGACGATGTCCTTCAGTGCGTCGACCAGGCGCTGGTTGCGCAGGTAACCGATGGCGAGCGCCTCGGGCGCGTGGCCGAGCGTCATCAGCGTGACCAGCTCATTCTTGTCCAGGTAGAGCGTGAGCGGGTGCTCGCCGGCGACCGCGGTCGGCACCATCTCGCCGCGCTCGTTCACCGCCTCGACCTCGAAGGTCGCCGGTTTGGCGGCGTCGGTCAGCTGCGGGCGGTAGCGCTTAGCCGCCAATGTAGGACATCTCGATCTTGCGCTGCTTCGCGGTCTCGGCAGTGCGCAGTTCGGAATAGCGGTCGCCGCGCGCGCGCCACAAGGCCGCGATCTCGTTGCGAATCGCCTCGTCGGCGGCGCCTTGCCTCAGGAGGTGCTTGAGCGGATGGCCCTGCTGCGCAAAGAGGCACGTGTAGAGCGAGCCCTCCGCCGCGAGGCGCAGGCGGTTGCAGGTGCCGCAGAACGCCTGCGTCACCGAGGAGATGACACCGATCTCGCCCGCGCCGTCGCGGTAGCGCCAGCGCTCGGCGACTTCGCCGGTGTAGTTGGGGTCGGCGGCTTCGAGCGGGTAACGCGCCCCGATCAATGTCACGATCTGTGCGGAGGGCACCACGTCGTCCATGCGCCAGCCATTGGTGCTGCCCACGTCCATGTACTCGATGAAGCGCACGATGTGGCCGGTGCCGCGCCAGCGCTCGG
>CAZOSA010000068.1:0-9751 GCA_964582155.1 uncultured Enterobacteriaceae bacterium
TTGGCGAGCGGCTTGGCGATGGCGAGCTGGTCCATCTCCTCGTAGTCGCCCTGTTGCAGGTCGACGATCTCACGCTCGCTCGAACCGCTGATGAGGATCATCGGGAAGCAGTTGGTGGTGGCATGGGCGAGCGCGTTGAGGCCGTTCAGGAAGCCGGGCGCGGACACCGTGAGACAGATGCCGGGCTTCTGCGTCAGGAACCCCGCGATGGATGCGGCGTAGCCGGCGTTCTGCTCGTGGCGGAACGACAGCATGCGGATGCCCTCGGCCTGGGCCCGGCGGGTGAAATCGGTGATGGGAATCCCGGGCAGGCCGTAGATCGTGTCGATGCCGTTCAACTTGAGAGCATCGATGACCAGCTGAAAGCCGTCGGTCACGGCGGCTTGTGCATCGGCGGCGACTTGAGGTTCGATGGTGCCCATATTGGCCTCCACGAGAGGAGTGCTATGGTAAGAATCGCCCCCCGGCCCCGGCCTTGACTCAGGTCAAGGGTCTAAAATCCCGCCCCAATGACCGCACTTCCCAGCCACCCGCAGCGCAACAGCATCCGCCTGCAGCTGCGCCAGAACCAGCTGCTGCGCGGCCTGACGCCCGGGCAGTGGGCGGAGCTCGAGCCCCTGCTTGCGGTCGTGGACTACCGCAAGGGCGACCCGCTGGTGCGCCAGGGCGACGAGGAAATGGAGCAGTTCTTCATCCTCGACGGCATGCTCAAGCGCGTGGTGTCCAATCCCGAGGGCCGGGAGATGATCCTGCGCTTCGCCGCCGAGACGGAGATGGACACTTCCTACGCGGCCTGGCGCATGCGCACGCCGGTGCCCTACTCCATCGTCGCGGTGACCAAGGTGCGCACTGCGGAGCTGACGATGCCGCATTGGGTCGAGTTTCTCGAGTGTCACCCGGACGTAAAGCTGCGCTTCGAGCACGAGGTGATGAAGCTGATGAGCGAGGTGATGGCGCACACCATCACCCTGCACCTGCTGGATGCGCCGGGGCGCCTGTCGCGCTTCCAGCGGAAGCACCCGGAACTTGCCGGCCGCATTCCGAAGAAGGAGCTGGCGGCCTACCTCAACCTCACGCCCGAGACGCTGTCGCGCCTGAAGCAGAAATACGGGGAGCTTTAGCCGCGGCGCAGCCGGGCAAGGCCGAGCGAGAGCAGCGGCCAGAACAGCAGGAACAGCGCCAGGCCGGTGATCGAGCCGACCAGCGGCGTGGCGAAGAAGATCGACATGTCGCCCTGCGAGAACAGCATCGCCTGGCGGAACGAGGCCTCGGCGCTGTCGCCCAGCACGATGGCCAGCACCAACGGGGCGAGCGGGTACTGCAGCTTCCTGAAGAAGTAACCCAGCACGCCGAACACCACCACCATCCACACGTCGAACATCGAGTTGTGCACGGTGTAGGCGCCGATGGTGCAGATGACGATGATGATCGGCGCGATCACGGAAAACGGCACGCGGAGGATGGCGGCGAACAGCGGCACGCAGGTAAGCACCACGATCAGCCCCGCGATGTTGCCGAGGTACATCGAGGCGATCAGGCCCCAGACGAAGTCCTTTTGCTCGATGAACAGCAGCGGCCCCGGCTGCAGGCCCCAGATCAGCAGCCCGCCGAGCAGCACGGCGGCGGTCGGCGACCCGGGCACGCCGAGCGTGAGCATCGGCAGCAGCGCCGAGGTGCCGGCGGCGTGCGCGGCGGTTTCCGGCGCCACCACGCCCTCGACCATGCCCGTGCCGAATTTGTCGCCGTCCTTGGAAAAGCGCCGTGCCACGCCGTAGCTCATGAAGGAAGCCGGCGTCGCGCCGCCGGGCACGATACCCATGAAGCATCCCACGACCGACGAGCGGATCGACGTAAGCCAGTAGCGCGGCAGTTCCTTCCAGGTCTCGAGGACCACTCTGAGGTTGAGTTTCGCCTTGGTGCCCCGGAACTCCAGGCCTTCCTCCAGCGTCAGAAAGATTTCGCCGATGCCGAACAGCCCGATCACCGCCACCAGGAAGTCGAACCCGGTCAGCAGGTACGTCGAGCCGAAGTTGAGGCGCAGCGTGCCCGTCACCGGGTCGGTGCCGACCGAGGCGAGCGCGAAGCCGGCCATCATCGCCGCAATGGTCTTGTACGGCGGCTCCTTGCTCATGCCGACGAAAGCGCAGAACGTGAGCAGGTAAACGGAGAAGAACTCCGGCGGCCCGAACTCGAGCGCGAAATTGGCCACCACCGGCGCGAGGAAGGTGATCACGATGACCGCGACCAGGGCGCCGATGAACGAAGAGGTGAACGCCGCCGTGAGCGCGGTGCCGGCGCGGCCCTGCTGCGCGAGCGGGTAGCCGTCGAAGGTGGTGGCCACCGACCACGGCTCCCCCGGGATGTTGAACAGGATCGAGGTGATCGCCCCGCCGAACAGGGCGCCCCAGTAAATGCAGGACAGCAGGATGATCGCCGAGGTCTGGCCCCCCGGCGTCTGCGCCATGGAGAAGGTCAGCGGCAGCAGGATGGCGACGCCGTTGGCGCCGCCCAGCCCGGGCAGCACGCCGATGATCACGCCCAATACCACCCCGGTGAACATCAGCGCCAGGTTCTTCAGCGTCAGCACGACGCCGAAACCGTGCATCAGCGACTGGATCTCGTCCATCGCTCAGCCCAGTCCGAGGAGCCGCTCGAGCGGCCCCTTGGGCAGCGGCACCAGGAACCAGATCTCGAACACGAGGAAGAAAGCGATGCTCTGGCCGAGTGACACTGCCGCCACTTTCCACCACGGGTACTTGCCCAGCCAGCGCATGAACAGCGCCACGAACAGCACGGCCGAGACATAGATGCCGAGCCAGCCGACCAGCGCAACGAACACCGCCGCTGGGATCAGCACGCTCAGCACCAGCTTCAACTGCCCGACCTGGACGAAGGTTCTGTTGCTCCCGGCCGGCATCATCCAGGCGCGCACCAGGGTCACCGCCGAGGAAATGCAGATGATGACGCCGAGATAGAAGGGGAAGTATCCCGGCTGGGGCCCGTCGGCAATCCAGCGCGCGCCCTGCCTGACGCTGTCGAAGATGACGATCGCGCCGAACGCCAGGAACAGGAGCGCCACGCCGATTTCCGCGCTGCGCAGCCGGAACGCCGCGCGCTCAACCGGTGGCATCGACATGTTCCCCCTCCAGCCAAAAAAAGGCCCGGCGCACGCCGGGCCCGGACACTCCAGGACGCTCTACTTGGCGATGAAGCCCGCCGCCTTCATGAGCGAAACGTGGCGCGCCTCCTCTTTCGCCACCCACGCGGCGTACGGTTTGCCCTTCAGCCTGGTCTGGTTGAAGGCGCCGCGCTCCATCAGGTCCTTCCATTCCGGCGTCTCGAAGATCTTGGCGAACAGGCCGAGGTAGTAGTCGACGTGCTCCTGCTTGACGCCGGCGGGCATGAAGACGCCGCGCAGCATCAGGTAGTCGATGTCGAGCCCGGACTGCTTGCAGGTGGGAATGTCGGCCCACGACATCTTGTCGGTCACCTTTTCCTTGTACGGCAGGCGATTGAGCTCGAATACGCACAGGGGCTTGAGCTTGCCGCCTCTCCAGTGCGCCACCGCCTCGATCGGGTTGTTGACGGTCGAATTGACGTGGCCGCCGACCAGCTGCACCGCGACCGCGCCGCCGCCCTTGAACGGGATGTAGGTGAACTTCGCCCCGGTGGCCTGCTCGATCGCCACCGTGATGATCTGGTCCTCCTGCTTGGCGCCAGTGCCCGCCATGCGGAACTTGCCGGAGCCGGCCTGCTTCGCCGCCTCGACGTAGTCCTTGGCGGTCTTGTAGGGGTCGTCCGCCTTCACCCAGAGCACGAAATTGTCGAGCGCCAGCATCTGCACCGGCGTCAGGTCGCGCCAGTTGAACGGCGTGTTGGTGGCGAGCGGCGTGGTGAACAGGTTCGAGAGCGTGATGATGATTTTGTGCGGCTCGCCCACGGCGTTCTTGACGTCGAGAAAGCCCTCGGCGCCCGCGCCGCCCGACTTGTTGATCGGCAGGATCGCCACCTTGGCGAGGTTGTGCTTGGCGACGATGGCCTGGATGGCGCGCGCCATCTGGTCGGCGCCGCCGCCCGTGCCGGCCGGGATGATGAACTCGATGTTGCGGGTGGGCTCCCAGGCATGAACGCCCGGCGCCAGGGCCGCAGCGAACACGCCTGCGATTGCGCCAACGATGCTGGTCTTCATGTGTCTCTCCTTTGTAGAGTTCTGCCTGCGGGGGGGCGCGCCTTTCGACCGGGACGCTGCCCCCCGATACCGCATTGTTCCTATGGTACGGGAACTCGGACCTTGACTGCGGTCAAGATTTCCCACGGTAGACCAGCACCGGGAGCGAACTGCCGGCCAGCACCTTCTGCGTTTCGCTGCCCAGCAGCGCGCCGCGCAGCCCGCGCCGGCCGTGGGATGCCATGAAAACGAGGTCGCAGCGGCGTTTCTTCGCCTGCGACAGGATCGCGTCGGCGGGGAAATCGTCGGTGACGCTCACAGTTTCGCAGCGCACGCCGGCCGCCTTCGCGGCGCGCCCGATCACCTCCAGGTGGCGCTGCGCCGCGCGCTTGACCAGGGCGGCGTTGTGCTGCGGCTTGCCGTAGCCCACCGGCAGGAAGTCGCGGTACACCAGCGGCGTGGCCGCGGGCGCGGCGAACAGGCCGGTGACCTTCGCGCCGAGGGCGCGCGCCAGCTTCACGCCTGCCACTGCCGCCCTGCGGCTCAACTCCGAGCCATCGGTGGGAATCAGGATGTGCTTGTACATGTCATGGCCTCTCTATTTCGCGTAGGGCAGCACCCAGATCAGCATGCCGAGCACGTAGCAGACGATGGAGCACAGCAGGGTGAAGGGCACGCTCCAGGCGAGGAATTCGCGCAGCGACACCTTGCGTCCCTCCTCCTTTTCGGCGAGCGACAGCGCGACGTACAGCGCCGGCGCGCCGGCCACCGTCAGGTTGCTGCCCAGCGTCCCGGACCACAGCAGCATCCAGTACAGCGGCCAGGGCTCGATGCCCGCCTGGCCCAGGTCGCGGATGGTGTAGAGGAAGGTGAGGATGTAGGCGTCGTGCTCCACCAGCCCCACGATCGGGATGGTCACCCAGTAGAGCACCGTCGCACCCAGGGCGTAGTTCTGCGCGAATATCGGCTTCATGGCGTTGGCCAGCATGTCGAGGATGTGGCTCTTCTCCAGCCCGCCGACCAGCGCGAAGAGAGCGATGTAGAAGAAGATCGCGCGCCAGTCGAGCTCCTGGATCATCTCCTCGAAGGCCGGCGCCTTGACGCGCTCGCCGAGGAGATGCAGCGCTATCACCAGCGACAGCGCGCCGGTGAGCGCGATGAAGCCCAGCTTCACGCCGATCAACTCGCGCATCGACATCGCGACCACCGTGCCCAGGAACCAGAGCACCACGACGGTGGCAAACAGCGGGTTCTGAATCTTGGCGTCGATCCCCAGCGAGCCGATGTCGGTGACGCGTGGCCGGCCGCGAAAGCCATAGGCGTACATCGCCCCGAGCGTGATCAGGAAGGTAAGCACCAGGATCGGGAACGACGACGGCCGCCCCTGGTGCCAGATGAAGTCGAAGAACTCGGCCCCCGCGACGCTGTGCAGCATCTGCGGCGGCAGGTCGCCGATGATCAGGGCCGTGCCCATGAAATTGGCGCCGAAGCCGATCATCAGGACCATCGGTACCGCCGGGATCTTCATGGCGCGCGCCAGTGGGAGGGCCACCGGCGCCATCATCAGGATGGTGACCACGTTGTCGACGAACATCGAGATCACGCCTGAGAGGAAGGTGAGGATCATCACCAGCAGCCCGGGCCGCCCGCCCGAGAGCCTGAGCGCCTGCACCGAGAGCCAGCTCGGCACGCCGCTCTTGCCGAAATAACCGGCGATCAGCCAGATCGAGACCAGGATCGCCATCACGTTCCAGTCCACGTACTTGAAGGCGTCGTCCTCGCTCATCACGCCGGCCCAGATCATGACGGCCACACCGATCAGCGCGGCGAGCGTGCTGTCGATGACGTTGGTGACGACGGCGAGGATGGTGACCGCGAAAATGCCCAGGGCCAGCCACTGTGCGAATTCCATTCTTTCCCCCTCCTGCGGCGACGCGCGATTGTACACTTAGGCCCGGAGACCTAGATGGAACTGCTGCTCGACCCCCAGACCTGGATTGCATTCGCCACGCTCACCGCGCTCGAGCTGGTGCTCGGGATCGACAACATCATCTTCATCTCGATCCTGGTGGACCGCCTGCCGCCGGCGCGGCGCGAGTTCGCGCGGCGCATCGGCCTCGGCCTGGCGATGGTCATGCGCATCGGCCTGCTGCTGGTGCTGGCGTGGGTCGTCGGCCTGACCGCGCCGCTCGTCACCGTCCTGGGCAACGAGATCTCGGGCCGCGACCTGATTCTCATCGCCGGCGGCCTGTTCCTGCTGTGGCAGGCGACCGGCGAGATCCACGAACTGCTCGAGGATCACGGCAACGGGCCCAAGACCGCGTCCGCGGCGCGCGCCACCTTCGGCGCCATCATCGGCCAGGTGATCCTCATCGACCTGGTGTTCTCGCTCGACTCGATCATCACCGCGGTCGGCATGGTGAACGACGTGCGCGTGATGATCGCGGCGGTGATCGCCTCGGTGGCGCTGATGATGCTGTTCGCCGGGCCGATCGGCCGCTTCGTCTCGCGCCACCCCACCGTGAAGATGCTGGCGCTCAGCTTCCTCATCATGATCGGCATGGCGCTGGTCGCCGACGGCCTGGATTTCCACGTGCCCAAGGGTTACATCTACTTCGCCATGGCCTTTTCGGTCGCGGTGGAGATGCTCAACCTGAGGCTGCGCCGCAGGCCCCGCTAGAACAGCCCGACCACCCTGCCGTCCACCAGATCGATCTTGGTCGCCGAGGGCACCTTCGGCAGCCCCGGCATGGTCATGATGTCGCCGCAGATCATCACCACGAACTCGGCGCCCGCGGCGAGGCGCACCTCGCGCACGTTGACCACGTGTCCGCTGGGCGCGCCGCGCACCGCGGCGTCGGTGGAGAACGAGTACTGGGTCTTGGCGACGCACACGGGGTAATGCCCGTAACCGTCGTCCTGCAGCTTCTTGATCTGGTTGCGCACCTTGTTGTCGGCCGTGACCGCGGCCGCGCGGTAGACTTTCTTTGCGATCTTCGAAACCTTCTCCCACAGTGGATCGGCGTCCTCGTACACGAAGGCCGGCTTGGAGGGCTGTTCGCACAGGCCCACTACGATTTTCGCCAGCTCGGCCGCACCCTTGCCGCCGTCGCTCCAGTGGGTGGCAAGGACGACGGCAACGCCCAGCTTCCTCATCCGCGCATTGAGCAGCTCGAGCTCGGCCGGCGTATCGAAGGTGAAACGATTGATCGACACCACGCAGGGCATGCCGTACAGCTTGCTCACGTTTTCAACGTGCCGCTCCAGGTTCACCAGGCCCTTTTCGAGGGCGGCCAGGTTCTCCTTGTTGACCTCCTTCACGTCGACGCCGCCGTGGTATTTCAGCGCGCGGATCGTCGCCACGATGACCGCGGCGTCGGGCATCAGCCCGGACTTGCGGCACTTGATGTCGAGGAATTTCTCCGCGCCCAGGTCGGCGCCGAAGCCGGCTTCGGTCACCACGTAGTCGGCGAGCTTGAGCGCGCTTTGCGTCGCGATCACCGAGTTGCAGCCGTGCGCGATGTTGGCGAAGGGCCCGCCGTGGATGAACGCCGGGTTGTTCTCCAGCGTCTGCACCAGGTTGGGCGCCAGCGCGTCCTTGAGCAGCACGGTCATCGCGCCATGCGCGTTGAGATCGCGCGCCGTGACCGGCTTTTGCTCGCGCGTGTAGGCGACGACGATGTTGCCCAGGCGCTTCTTCAGGTCCTCGAGCGAGGTGGCGAGGCAGAAGATCGCCATCACTTCGGAGGCCACCACGATATCGAAGCCATCCTCGCGCGGGTAGCCGTTGCCCGGACCGCCGAGCGAGACCACCACGTTGCGCAGCGCGCGGTCGTTCATGTCGAGCACCCGCTTCCAGGCGATGCGCCGCACGTCGATGCCCAATTCGTTACCGTGGTGGATGTGGTTGTCGAGCAGCGCCGCCAGCAGGTTGTTGGCGAGCTGGATGGCGCCGAAGTCGCCGGTGAAGTGCAGGTTGATGTCCTCCATCGGCACCACCTGCGCGTAGCCGCCGCCGGCCGCGCCGCCCTTCATGCCGAACACGGGTCCGAGCGAGGGCTCGCGCAGGCAGATCACCGCCTTCTTGCCGATGTGGTTGAGCGCGTCGCCCAGGCCGACCGTGGTGGTGGTCTTGCCCTCGCCGGCCGGCGTGGGCGTCATCGCCGTCACCAGGACCAGCTTGCCGTTCTTCTTCGCCTTCAGGGACTCCAGATGCTTGAGCGACACCTTGGCCTTGTAATGGCCGTAGGGCTCGAGGTGATCCTCGGCGATGCCCAGGCGCTCGAGCGCCACCTTGTTGATGCGCTGCAGCTTTGCGGCCTGTGCGATTTCGATGTCGGACGGCATGGCGGCTTCCCCAAGGTCTGGTTTGCGAACGGCGGGACTATAGGCGAGCGCGCGAGCGCGCTCCCTTGACTCAAATCAAGCGCTATCGCGACATCAGCGCGAGCGAGCGTCCCTTGCCGTAGCCGGGATCCGCCGGGCGTGGGCCGCCTTTGCTCAGCTTGACGGCGCAATACTTGAACTCCGGGATCTTGCCGAAGGGATCGAGCGCAGGGTTGGTAAGCAGATTGGCCGCCGCTTCCTGAAACGCGAACGGGATGAACACTGCGCCGCGCGGCGCGCCGGCATCGGCGCGCGCATAGAGGGAAATCCTGCCGCGGCGCGATTCGACCGTCACCACCTCGCCGGGCTTCGCCTTGAGGGCCGCGAGATCGAGCGGATGCAGCGACACCACCGGCTCGGGCTCGATCGCATCGAGCACGCCGGCGCGGCGCGTCATCGCGCCCGTGTGCCAGTGCTCGAGCTGGCGACCGGTGATCAGCACCATCGGATAGTCCCGGTCCGGGCGCTCGTCGGCCCGGATCAGGTCCGCCGGCACGAACTTGCCGCGCCCGGTGGCGGTGGGGAAATGGGTCTGGAACACCACCGGCTGGCCCGGGTCGCCTTCGTTCTCGCACGGGTAGGTCACGGAGGAATCGCGCTCCAGGCGCTCCCAGGTGATGCCGCGGATCGAGTCCATGCAGCCGCGCATCTCCTGCCACACCTCCTTCGGTCCGGCGTAGTTCCACTGCAGGTCCATGCGCCGCGCGAGCTCCTGGATGATCCACAGGTCGGCTCGCGCGTCGCCGGGCGCATCCAGCGCCTTCCTGCCCAGCTGCACCATGCGGTCGGTGTTGGTGACGGTGCCGTCCTTCTCCGGCCAGGCGGTGGCCGGCAGCACCACGTCGGCCAGATACGCGGTCTCGGTCAGGAAGATGTCCTGCACCACCAGGTGCTCGAGCTTGGCCATCGCGGCGCGTGCATGCGCCAGGTCCGGATCCGACATCGCCGGGTTCTCGCCCATGATGTACATGCCGCGGATCTTGCCGTCGTAGGCGGCGTGCATGATCTCGACCACCGTCAGGCCGGGCTTGGGGTCGAGCTCGGCGCCCCAGTATTTCTCGAAACGCTGCCTGGCTTCCGGGGCCGCGACGCGCTGGTAGTCCGGGTACATCATCGGGATCAGGCCCGAGTCCGACGCGCCCTGCACGTTGTTCTGGCCGCGCAGCGGGTGCAGCCCGGTGCCCGGGCGCCCCACCT
>CAZOSA010000069.1:0-9584 GCA_964582155.1 uncultured Enterobacteriaceae bacterium
CGCGCCGGCCTGCGGCGACGTGATGAAGCTGCAGATCCGCGTCAACAAGGACGGCGTCATCGAGGACGCGCGCTTCAAGACTTATGGCTGCGGCTCGGCCATCGCCTCCAGTTCCCTGGTCACCGAGTGGGTGAAAGGCAAGCGGCTGGACGAGGCGGCAAGCATCAAGAACACGCAGATCGCGGCGGAGCTGTCGCTGCCCCCGGTGAAGATCCATTGCTCGATCCTGGCCGAGGACGCGATCAAGGCCGCGGTGCAGGACTACAAGAAGAAGCATGGCGTCGAAGCCAAGCGCGAGCAGAAAGTCGCCTGACATGGCAGTGACTCTTACCGAGAAGGCCGCGGCGCACGTGCAGAACTTCTTTGCCAGGCGCGGCAAGGGCGTCGCGCTGCGCCTCGGCGTGCGCACCTCCGGCTGCTCGGGCTTCGCCTACAAACTCGAGTTCGCCGATGCGGTGAACCCGGACGACCACCAGTTCGAGAGCCACGGCGTGAAGGTGGTGGTGGACCCGAAGAGCCTGCCGTTCCTGGAAGGTACCCAGCTCGATTTCACCCGCGAGGGGCTGAACGAAGGTTTCAAGTTCAGCAATCCCAACGTCAAGGACGAGTGCGGGTGCGGAGAATCGTTTAACGTTTGAAGAATCACTTCGAGCTCTTTGGCCTGACGCCGGCCTTCGCGCTCGAGACTGAGTCGCTCGAGCGCTCCTACCGCGAGATCCAGTCGCAGATCCACCCCGATCGCTACGCGCACGCGGGCGACGCCGAGCGGCGCGCTTCGATGCAGTGGACCACGCGTGTCAACGAGGCCTACCGGACGCTCAAGAGCCCGGTGCAGCGGGCAAAATACATGCTGGAAATGAATGGCGTGGACGTGGAATTCGAGACCAATACGCAGATGCCGGCGGACTTCCTGCTCAAGCAACTGGAACTGCGCGAGGCGCTTGACGAGGCGAAGCAGCCCGAGGCGCTGGACCGGCTGCAGGCGCAGGTGCGCGGGGAGAAGGTCCTGCTCGAACGCAATATCGCCCGGCTGGTGGACGCGCAAAAGAACTACGCGGCGGCGGCCGGGGAAGTGCGCAAGCTCATGTTCCTCGACAAGCTCGGCGCTGAAATCGACCTGGCCTACGAAGGAGCCGAATAGTGGCCCTGTTGCAGATCGCGGAGCCGGGCCAGTCCGCCGCCCCCCAGCAGCACCGGCTGGCGGTGGGCATCGACCTGGGCACCACCAATTCACTGGTCGCCACGGTGCGCAGCGGCGCCGCGACTGTGCTGCCCGATGCGCGTGGCCGACCGCTGCTGCCCTCGATCGTGCGCTACCTCGCCGACGGGCGCGTCGAGGTGGGTTACGCGGCCGAGGCCCGGCAGTCCGAGGATCCGAAGAACACCATCGTCTCCGCGAAGCGCTACATGGGGCGCGGCCTGAAGGACGTGGCGCACGCGGAGAACGCGCCCTACGATTTCGTGGATGCGCCGGGCATGGTGCAGATCCGCACCGTCGCCGGGGTAAAGAGCCCGGTGGAAGTGTCCGCCGAGATCCTGAACGCGCTGCGCGTGCGCGCGGAAATGTCTCTGGGCGACAGCCTGGCGGGCGCCGTGATCACGGTTCCCGCCTACTTCGACGACGCGCAGCGCCAGGCGACCAAGGATGCCGGGCGGCTCGCGGGGCTCAACGTGCTGCGGCTGCTGAACGAGCCGACGGCGGCCGCGATCGCCTACGGCCTGGACAACGCGGCGCAGGGCACCTACGCGGTGTACGACCTGGGCGGCGGGACTTTCGACATTTCCATCCTGAAACTGTCCAGGGGCGTGTTCGAGGTGGTGGCGACCAGCGGCGACGCGGCGCTCGGTGGCGACGACTTCGACCAGCGCGTGTACTGCTGGGTGCTGGAGCAGGCGAAGCTCGCGCCGCTGTGCGCCGGGGACATGCGCCTGCTGCTGGTCAAGTCGCGCGAGGCGAAGGAGTACCTGACCACGCATGGCGAGGCGCGCATCACGGCGAAGCTATCGACGGGCGAGGTGGTCGACCAGGCCCTGGACAGTGAGACCTTCTGCCGCATCACGCACAACCTGGTGCAAAAGACGCTCGGGCCCATGCGCAAGGCTTTGCGCGATGCGCAGCTGGGCGTGGACGAAGTGAAGGGCGTGGTGATGGTGGGGGGGTCGACCCGCATGCCGCAGATTCAGCATGCGGTGGGCGAGTTTTTCCGCCGCGACCCGCTCAACAACCTCGACCCGGACAAGGTGGTGGCGCTCGGCGCCGCGACCCAGGCCGACGTGCTCGCCGGCAACAAGCCCGCGGGCGAGGACTGGCTGCTGCTCGACGTGATTCCGCTGTCGCTGGGTATCGAAACCATGGGCGGGCTGGCGGAAAAGATCATCCCGCGCAACTCGACCATCCCGGTGGCGCGCGCGCAGGAATTCACCACCTTCAAGGACGGCCAGACCGGGATGAGCTTGCACGTGGTGCAGGGCGAGCGCGAGCTGGTCTCGGACTGCCGCTCGCTCGCGCGTTTCGAGCTGAAGGGCATCCCGCCGATGGCGGCCGGCGCCGGGCGCGTGCGCGTGACGTTCCAGGTCGACGCCGACGGCCTGCTGTCGGTGGCCGCCGAGGAGCGCACCACGAACGCGCAAGCTTCGGTGGCGGTCAAGCCCTCCTACGGCCTGGGCGACGCCGATATCGAGCGCATGCTGCGCGATTCGTTCGAGCATGCAAAATACGACATGCATGCGCGCGCGCAGCACGAGGCACGCGTCGATGCCCAGCGCTTGATCGAAGCGGTGCGCGCGGCGCTGACTGCCGACGGCGCGCTTCTCTCGGCAGCCGAGCGCGAGGAAATCGAGCGGCAGGTCACGGCGCTCGCCGCAGTCGCCGGCTCGAACGAGCATCGCGTCATCAGGCAGGCGAGCGAGGCGCTCAACCGGGCCACGGAGGAATTCGCCGCGCGCCGCATGGACGCGGGCGTGCGCCGCGCGCTTTCCGGCCGCAAGATTGCCAGCCTGGATCTGTGATGCCCAGGCTCAAAGTCCTGCCGCATGCCGAGCTGTGTCCGCAGGGCGCGGAATTCGACGCCGCGCCCGGCGTGTCGATCTGCGATGCGCTGCTCCAGCATCACATCGACATCGAGCACGCTTGCGAGAAGTCTTGCGCCTGCACCACCTGCCACGTAATACTGCGGCAGGGAATTGCCTCGCTCGGACCGGCCGAGGAGAAGGAGGAGGATCTGCTCGACAAGGCATGGGGGCTGGAGGCGAATTCGCGCCTGTCCTGCCAGGCGAAGGTGGCAGACTCGGACCTGAGCATCGAAATCCCGAAGTACACCATCAATTACGAGCGCGAGGGCGGGGGGAAAAAATGAAGTGGACCGACACGCAGGACATCGCCATCGCCCTGACCGACCAGTACCCGGATATCGACCCGAAGACCGTGCGCTTCACGGACCTGTACCAGTGGGTGCTGCAGTTGCCCGGCTTTGACGACGACCCGAAGCGTTGCGGCGAGAAGATCCTCGAGGCGATCCAGATAGTCTGGATCGACGAAGCCCAGTAGGTCTGCGGCCGCGCTACTTCGCGCGGTATTTGCCCCACAGTTCGTCCAGTCGCGCGTAGCGGCCGCAGCCGGTGACGTAGAAGCGGTAGCGCGCCGGATTCTTCTTGTAGTAGTCCTGGTGGTATTCCTCCGCAGGCCAGAACTCGCCGGCGGTCCCGATCGGCGTGAGGATCTTCTGCTTGAAGGGCTTGTCCTTCTCCCACTTGGCCTTCGACGCCTCGGCGAGGCGCTTCTGCTCGGCGTCGTGGGTGAAGATGCCAGGCCGGTATTGCGAGCCGTGGTCGCAGAACTGGCGGTCGACGTAGGTCGGGTCGTGGTTCACCCAGAACGCTTCGAGCAGCTTCTCGTAGCTCACCCTGGCGGGGTCGTAGGTGACCTGCAGCACCTCGGTGTGCCCCGTGATTCCCGCCGAGACCTCCTCGTAGGTGGGGTTCTTCTTGCGGCCGCCCATGTAGCCGGAAACGGTCGCCGTCACCCCCGGCACCTTGTCGAAGGCCTCCTCGGTGCACCAGAAGCATCCGGCCGCGAAAGTCGCCTTGGCCAGGCTCTGGCCCTGCACCGCCGCTGGCAGCACCAGCGCAAGGACGAGTATCAGTCGTTTCATGGATTCGGTTCCTCCTGCGGCCTTGGTCGCGCCGGACCCTGCAGTCCTTACTCCACCTTCGCCTTCGCGCGCAGGCCGCGCACCAGGGTCTCGACCTTCTGGCGCGTCAGACGCTGCTGGATCTGCGGCCGCACCTGCGTCAGCGGCGGAAAGTTCACCGCGCGCTGGTCCTCGAGCTGGATGACGTGGAAACCGAAGCGCGATTGCACGGGCTCGCTGGTGATCTGGCCCTTGTCCAGCTTGACCAGGGCGTCCGCGAAAGCCTTGTCGAAGGCCGCCGGCACGCTCCAGTCGAGGTCGCCGCCACGCTCGCGTGTGCCCTCGTCCTTGGAGGACTTGCGCGCCAGTTCATCGAACTTGCCGCCCTTCTTCAGCTCCGCCAGCACGCGCTTCGCCTCCTCCTCGGATTCGAGCAGGATGTGGCGCGCGTGATACTCGGTGGTACCGGTCTGCGTGCGGGCTCGGTCGTACTCCTGCTGAATGTCGGCGTCGGTTACCGCGTGTTTCTTCATGTACTCGTTGATATAGGCGCCGACCAGGACTTCCTGGCGCGCCATTTCCAACTGCAGCTGCACGTCCTGCCGCCTGGCGGCACCGGAGCGCGCGGCCTCCTGCGCCACCAGTTCGCGGTTGATCAGATCCTCGCGCACCACGCCGCGTGTCTGCTCGTTGTCCGGCGCGCCACGGGCGACCTGCTGGCGCATCATGAAGTCCAGGCGCGTGCGCGGAATAGCGGTGCCGTTCACGGTGGCGACCGGCCCGGCGGCAGCGGCCTTGGCCGCAGGCTTGTCCGTCGGCAGCTGCGCCAGGGCGGGCAGTGCGAGCGTCACGGCCGCGGCGAGGGCGAGGAATCGGGAAGTCATGCGATGCCTTTCAGAAAAGAGGGAGGGAATGCGCGCCATTATGCGCCAGCGCCCGGCTCGTCCGGGGCGTGCGCCGTGATGGTGAGTGCGTGGATCGGATGCTGCATCAACTCGCCGAGCGCCTGGTACACCATGCGGTGGCGCGCCAGGGTCGGCTTGCCGGCGAACGCCCGCGCGACGATGCTCAGGCGCCAGTGCGTGCCGCCGCCCTCGCGGTAGCCGGCGTGGCCGCGGTGGCGCTCGCTCTCGTCTTCGAGCTCGAGCGCCTCGGGCTGCAGGACCGCCAGGCGCGCGCGGATCTGGTCCGCGGTGCTCACGGCTTGGTCCCGGATTCGTCCGCGTACTTGTACAGGACGAGCACTTGTGCGGCGATGAAAACCAGCATGAATCCGGTCAAGCCCCAGAGCTTGAACTGTACCCAGAAATCAAGACTGAAGTTTTGTGCCACGTAGAGATTGAGAATTCCCATGAACACGAAAAAAAGGATCCAGGCGGTATTGAGGTGACTCCAGATGCGACCGGGCGCCGAGACGCCTTTTTCCAGCATGCTGCGAATCAGATTTTTCTTCGCCACCACCGGCGCCAGCGCGAGCACCACGGCGAACAGCCAATACAGGGCGGTCGGCTTCCATTTGATGAATCTTTCATCCTTGAGGAACAGGGTAAGGCCGCCCATGATGACGATCAGCACCATCGATAGCAGCAGTATTTTTTCGACTTTCTTGTAGCGAAACCACACATAGCCTACCTGCACGATGGTGGCGGGAATGATGACCGCGGTCGCGACATAAATACTTTGCGTCCACATGTAGGTCGCGACGAACAGGATGACCGGGAACAGGTCGAACAGGAACTTCATGGCAGGGCGGCGATTTTACCCCAGCGACGCGGGAACTACTTCCAGCCGCCGACCGCCGTTTTCGCGGCTTCGTTCAACGGGCGGATCAGCAGCCCCGTGGTGGAGACGTTGACCGCATATTGCGCGCCGTCGGCCATTGGCGCGTACGCCGCGCTGCCGTACAAGGCGTCGGCGAACGGCAGCCAGCGCTGATGTTTCTTCAGCAGCGCCCACAGGTCGAGACTTGCTTGCACCGAAGACAGCGCGTGCACCGTGCGCTGCGCGGTTTTCTCCTGCGCGGTGTCGGCGTAGCGGCCGGCGACGCGCTCGAAGCGGTACAGCGTATCCAGGCCGAGGATCGAGCCCATGCCTTTCCATTTCAGCACGCGTGCGTCGATCTGCCACTCATCGCCGCGGATCTCGAAGCGCCGCGCCGGCTCGGTGCTCAGCACCAGGATCAGCTCGTAGCGCTTCGGCGCGAGCTCGCGGAACACCGCGCGCGCCGCTTCCTGCTCCTGCGTCAGCCGACCGTAGCTGTGCAGGCCGGCGGCAAGCAGGGCGAGGGCGGTGCCGAGGCCGGCCACTACGGCGGCGATCACCAGGTAGACGATGCCGCTGCGGATCTGCCAGTCGCGCAGGCGGCGCACCGCCTCGATCAGCAGGAGCAGCGCGATCACGCCGCCGACGCCGGCGATGGCGACCATCACCGTATCGGGGCTCAGTGCGGTGATCCAGGCGGGCATCGGCGACTAGCTCAGCAGACCGCGCTTGCGGTGCCAGTCGATGATCGCTTCCTTCGGGTACTGGCGGAAGTGCTGCTCGCGCTTGCCTTTGGGCACCGCGACCCAGTTCGCCTTCGATCCAAGCAGGATGTGCTGGCGCTCTTTCGGCGCGGGCAGTGGCGTGTCGATGGCGGAGGCAAATGGGTAGATCCATTCGGCCCAGCGGCGGTCAAAGACCCACAACGCGCTGCCGCATTTCGGGCAGAAATGGCGTTCGCCGCCGCCGCGCGTGGCGCGGTAGGTCCGCGTCCTGCCTTTCACCTTCAGGGTGTCGGCCCTGCCCATGATGTTGATGGCGTAGCCGCCGCCGCCCGCGGTCTTGCGGCAGATCGAGCAGTAGCAGTACAGGTAGGGGTAGGGCGTCTCCGATCGCAGGGAGAAACGCACGGCGCCACAGTGGCAGGAGCCCTTGAGCTGCATGAATCCAATATACCGGACTCTAGCGCGAGGTCCTGCGCCAGTCGTCCAATGTGAGGAGTTTGCCCTGCGGCCCGGCGACCAGCATGTGCTCGCCCCTGGGCGGCGTAGGCTGCCGCCAGCAGCGCTACGGCCGCGATGCTTCCCTGGAGCGGTCCCACAGGTTCGGAACGGTGGTGTTGGCGTAGCCGGAGACGAAATTGCGCGGCGCTCCGCTCGCCGCGTCGTAGCTGTGGCGCCGCACGGCGCCGATGTTGGCGCCATAGACGTGGATGCTGACAGCCACTTCCTTGCCGTCGTTGGACACGACGTGGATGTCGCCGATACGCGGCGAGACGCGGTCCACGTCGCCGGTCCTGACCGGATGGCGGCCGATGGCCTTCAGGTGTCTCGAATACTCCTCGCACTGCTCCTCGCCGCGCAGTACCCCTACCAACCCCCACACCGTGTGGTCGTGGATCGGCGTGCGCTGGCCGGGCATCCAGACGAAGCTCACCACCGAGAAGCGCTCCATCGGGTCGCAGTGCAGGAGGTATTGCCGGTAGCCCTCGGGCGAAGGGCGGGCGAACTCCTCGGGCAGCCAGTCGTCCTGCGCGATCAGGCCGCGCAGCAGCTTTTCGCCCTCGTCCAGCATGCGCTGTTCGTCCGCACCGTGGCGCTCGGCAAGGCGCGTCATATCCATTATGAAACTGCGCAAGCGCGCAAGGTTGTTCATGCCTTAAGCTCCGGTGCCATGGCGCAGATTCTATCGCCCCGGCTCGGCATCCCGCTGCTGATGCTGCTGGCCACGATCTTCGCGGCCAATCACATCGCCGCTCGGCTCACCTTCGATCACGGCACCAGCGTCGCCGCGGCGGTCGCGGTGCGCTCGGGCGCCACCGCGCTGGTCATGGTCGCGCTGCTGCGCCTGAAGGCGATCCCGCTGTGGCTGCCGCGAGCGACGCTGGCGCGCGGGCTCGGTATCGGCTTGCTGGTGGCGGTGCAGAGCTTCTGCCTGTACTCGGCGGTGGCGATCATCCCGGTGGCGCTGGCGCTGCTCGCCTTCAACACCTTTCCGATGCTGTTCGTGCTGCTCACCTGGGCGGCGGGCGGGGACAACCCGGGGCGGCGCGCCCTGGTGGCGATGCCGCTGGCGCTCTTCGGGCTGGTGCTGGCGCTCGACATCCTGGGCACGCTCGGGGCGATGGCGGGTCGCTGGGCGGAAATCGGCGCGGGCGTCGGTTGGGCGCTGGGCGCCAGCACCTCCTTCGCGCTGGTGCTGTTCCTCACCACGCGGCATCTCAAGGAGGTCGACGGGCGGCTACGCACGCTGCTCACCATGGGTGCGACCGCGGTGGCGGTCGGACTGGCCGGCGCCGCGAGCTCGACGCTCGCGCTGCCCGCGGACGGCACCGGCTGGGTGGGGCTGGTGCTGCTGACCGTGCTCTACGGCACCGCCATTACGGCCATTTTCACGGTGGTGCCGCGCCTTGGGGCGGCGAGCAACACGGCGGCGCTGAATTTCGAGCCCATTGCGGCGCTGGCACTCGGTTGGGCAATCCTCGGCCAGACGGTAGAGCCGCGCCAGCTGGTCGGCGCCTTCATTGTCGTCGGCGCGGTGATCCTCATCGGCACCAAGCGGCACTGAGGCGCCGCGCTGCAGCGGCGCGCCGGCCTAGTGCGCTGCCGTCGCCTTCGCCGTCCCTGCGGGCTGGGCGTCGATCCAGTGGAAGTACTTGATGTACTGCTTGATCTCCGTGTCGCCCAGGCTCTGGTTCGGCATCGGAATATTGTTGTACTCCTTCAGCATTGCCTTGGCGTCGGCATCGGTCTGCAGCATCTTCTCCGGCTCTTTCAGCCATCGCGCCAACCAGGCGTCGCTGCGCCGGCGGGTGACGCCGGCAACGTCCGGACCGAGTTTTTTGCCTTCGCCGACGGAATGGCAGGCCAGGCACTTGCTTTCGAACGCGAGTTTGCCGGCGACTGCGTCGGGATCGGTCGGCGTTGCGGACGCGGACATGTTGTGGTGCTCGAGCTCGCTCGCGGACGGCTTGGCGGCAGTCGAAATAAGGCCGATCGCGCCCTGGGAAGCGTTGGCGAAATGGTGGTCCACCATGATGTAGGAGCCTTCCTCCGGAATCAGGAATTCCACAGTGGCGCTGTTGGAAGATCCGAGCAGAACTGTCTGCATGCCGCGGAACTGATTGTCGGGATTGCCCTCGAACCAGACGCGGTCAAAGATTGTGCCGACAACGTGGAAGCTGGTAGTCTTGCTTGGCCCGACGTTGAGGACGTGCAGGCGCACACGCTCGCCGACTTTGGCAGGCAGGGGATTTCGCACCATGCCGTTGTGCGCACCGTTGAACACAGTGTGCGTTGGGCGTGCATCGCGCAGCCGGTCGCCGTCCAGCACGTAGAGCGGGGCGCCCGCGACCTTGCGCTTGCCGGGATCGGGCTTGGCGTAGAACTCGCTCTGGATGACCACGTATTCGCGGTTCACCTTGGTCGGGTAGCCGTTGCGCGGCTCGACCACCACGGCGCCATACATGCCCGA
>CAZOSA010000070.1:0-9479 GCA_964582155.1 uncultured Enterobacteriaceae bacterium
GCGATTCGCTGCCGATGACGCAGGCGGATTTCGCGCGGCGCGTGGAGGAGGGCCGTTCGCGCTTCATGCTCATCGCGCAGGAAATGGCGCGTGCCGTGGCCGCGATCCTCGCCGCGCACAACGAGCTGCAAAAGAAATTGTTGCAGGCGGCGAAGGCCTATCCGCAGGCGGCCGAAGACTTGAAGCAGCAGCTGGCGCGGCTGCAGCACGCGGGGTGGCTGGGCGAGACGCCCTGGACGCGGTTGCAGCATTACCCGCGCTACCTGAAGGCGGCGTCGCTGCGCCTGGAGAAGCTGCGCGCCGAGCCGGCGCGCGACGCGCGCCTGATGAGCGAGCTGCGGCCGCTGCTCACTGCCTGGCTGCGCGCGCCGCGGCCGCTCGGCGCCGAGCTCGAGCAGTTCGGCTGGCTGCTGGAGGAACTGCGCGTGTCGCTCTTCGCGCAGGAACTGAAGACGCCGGTGCCGGTGTCGTCCAAGCGCCTGGCCAAACTGTGGCAAAGTATTCGCCGATGACCTCCGTGACGCGCTCGCTGCTCTTCGCGCTCGGCAACCTGCTGCACCCCAGGATGCTCTGGCTGATGCTGTGGCCGGTGCTGATCGCGCTGGGCATCTGGGGCACCTTGGCCATCGTGTTCTGGGCGCAGCTCGCGGTCTGGCTCGCCGGCCTGATCAACCAGTGGCTCACCACCGGGTGGCTCGCCATCCAGTGGGACATGCAAGGCGCGGCGCTGATCGCCGCCAAGTTCCTCATCCTCGTCATGCTGGTGCCGCTCATCCAGCTCACCGCGCTGCTGATCCTGTCCACCTTCGGCATGCCGGCGATGGTCGAGCACGTGGCGGTCCGCAGCTACCCGGGGCTGGAGCAGCGCAAGGGCGGAAGCCTGGCGGGCAGCCTGTGGAACGGCGCCGTGGCGCTGTGCGGCATGGCGCTGCTAATCCTCGTATCGATCCCGTTCTGGGTGTTCCCGCCGCTGTGGCCCATGATTCCGGTGGCGATTCTGGGCTGGGTCAACCAGCGCGTGCTGCGCTACGACGCGCTCGCGGAGCACGCGGACACGGCCGAGATGCTGCAGGTGTTCGCGGGGCGGCGCCCCAGCCTGTACCTGCTGGGGCTGGTGCTGGCGCTGATGGCCTACATCCCGCTCGTGGGGTTCTTCGCGCCGGTCCTGTTCGGATTAAGTTTCATCCATTACCTGTTAGCTGCGCTGAAGGTCCATCGCGAATCGCCTGTCGAGGGGAGCGTACCGTGAAGAGACTTCCGGCAGCGCTAGTCCTGGCTTTGTCGGCAGTTACCGCCACCGCGCAGCAGGCGCCGTTGTTCGAGACTCGGCAACTGACCGACAACGCGTACCTGTTCCGCTACGCGTTCCACCAGGCGCTGTTCGTAGTCACGCCGGAGGGCGTGATCGCCACCGACCCGATCGCGTACCAGCGGCCGCAGGCCGCCACCACCTACATCGCTGAGATTCGCAAGATCACCCAGGCGCCCATCAAATACCTGATCTACAGCCACCATCATTACGACCATATCGCCGGGGGCAAGCCGTTCAAGGACGCCGGCGCCACGGTGATCGCGCACCGCAATGCCAAGACGCGGTTGGAAGCGCTGCGTAATCCCGACGTGGTGATCCCCGATGAGGCGGTGGATGACTTTCGCGCCATCGAGCTGGGTGGGGTGCGCGTGGAACTGCATTACACCGGGCGCAACCACTCGGACAATTCGCTGGTGGTGCTGCTGCCCAAGGACAAGCTTGCGTTCACGGTGGACTTCGTCGCCGTGGAGGCGGTCGGCTTTCGCGACTTCCCGGACGGTTTCTTTCCCGACTGGTTCGAATCGCTCGATCGCACGGTGGCGCTCGACTGGTCGCGCATGATCGGCGGGCACCCGTTTCCGGGCGGGCGCTACGCCACCAAGGACGACGTGCGCGCGTACCAGCAGTACCTGCTGGACCTGAGCGACGCGGTGAAATCCGCCGCCGCGCAAGGCAAGTGCTGGGACGCGGCGATGGCGGAGCTGCGCCTGCCCAAGTACGAGAAGTGGTCCAATTACGAGCGCTATCTGCCGATGAACATCGAGAAATTCTGCAACTACTGGGGGCGCGGATACTGGTAACCGGATTCGGCGCGTTGGTCCTCGGCGATGAAATCCTCGTCGGCAAGCGCCAGGACAAGCACTTTGCCTTCCTCATCGAGGCGTTGGCAAAGCGCGGCCTGCGCCTCGCCTGGTGCGAGCACCTGGGCGACGACCCGGAGCGCATCACCGCGGCGCTGCAGCGCACGTTCGCAGGCGCGGACGTCGTCTTCAGTTTCGGCGGTATCGGCGCCACGCCGGACGACCACACGCGCCAGTGCGCGGCACAGGCGCTCGGCGTCAGCCTGGCCTTGCATGCGCAGGCGGAGAAAGAAATCCGCAGCCGCTTCGGCGCGGAAACTACGCCCCAACGGCTGAAGATGGGCGAATTTCCGGTGGGGTCCGAAATTCTCCCCAACCCATTCAACCGCATTCCCGGGTTCTCGGTGCGCGACCACCATTTCGTGCCCGGCTTTCCGCAGATGGCCTGGCCGATGGTGGAGTGGGTGCTCGATACGCGCTATGCGCATCTGTTCGACTCGCAGCGCTGGGGCGAGGCCTCGGTGATCGTCTACGGCCTCGCGGAATCGACGATCTCGCCCTTGATGGAGGAAGTGAACGCAGCGTTCCCGGGACTCAAGACTTTCAGCCTGCCGAGCATGGGCGAGGACGGCACGCGGCGGCACATCGAGCTGGGGGTCCGGGGGGCGCCGGCGCTGGTTGCGCCGGCGATGGATCGGCTGCGCACGGGCGTCGCCGGGTTGGGCGGCACGCTGCACATTCCAAATCGCTGATTACTCCCGTATAATCCGCGCCTTTTCGCGGTTCACGGGGTTTCCCAATGGTGGTGATTCGACTGGCGCGCGGCGGCGCGAACAAGCGTCCTTTTTTCAGCCTGGTGGTGGCGGACTCGCGCCGCTCGGCCAAGGGCAAGTTCATCGAGCGCGTCGGCTTCTACGACCCGAAGGCCCCCGAAGGCCGCGAGTCCCTGCGCGTGAACGTGGAGCGGCTCAAACACTGGCAGGGCAAGGGCGCGCAGCTCTCGCTCACGGTGAAGCGGCTCGTGAAGCAGTTTGGCAAGAAGGCCGCCTGAGCTGATCGAGCTGGGCCGCGTGGCCGGTTCCTACGGCGTGCGCGGCTGGGTCAAGGTGGCCCCGCAGCGGGGCGTGGCTGACACGCTGGTGGCGGCAACGCAATGGTGGCTCGGCGCGCACGCGCGCCGGGTCGAGCAGGCGAAGGTGCACAGCGCGACGGTGCTCGCCAAGCTCGCCGGGATCGAGACCCGCGAACAGGCGGGGGCGCTGAAGGGCACGAAAGTCGCGGTGGCACGCGCCGCGCTGCCCGACGCGGATGACGGGCGCTACTACCTCGCCGACCTGGTCGGCCTGGAAGTGGTGAACGAGCAGGGCCTGAAGCTGGGCGTGGTGCGGCAATGGCTCACCAACGGCCCGCAGGATGTGATGGAACTGGCCGGCGACAGGACGAGGCTGCTGCCCTGGGTGCCGGCGGTGGTGAAGCAGGTGGACCTCGACGCGAAGCGCATCGAGGTGCAATGGGGGGCGGACTGGTGATCCGCTTCGACGTGGTGACGCTGTTCCCGGAGATGTTCGCCGCGGTGACGCAAAGCGGCATCACGAGAAAAGCGCTGGAGGCGGGGCTGTGGCGCCTGCAGACGTGGAATCCGCGCGATTTCACGACGGACAATTACCGGACGGTGGACGACCGTCCGTACGGCGGCGGACCCGGCATGGTGATGCTGGCCGAGCCGCTGGAGAAGGCGCTCGATGCGGCAGGCAGCGCAAGCGGCGGGAAGGTGATCTACCTCTCGCCTCAGGGAAGAAAGCTCGATCACGACAAGGTGATGGAGCTGGCGGGCAGGGAAGCGGTGATGCTGCTCTGTGGCCGCTACGAAGGTGTGGATGAAAGGCTGATCCGGCGCCGGGTGCACGAGGAATTGTCGCTCGGGGATTTCGTGCTCTCGGGCGGCGAACTGGCGGCGATGGCGGTGATCGACGCGGTGGTGCGGCAGCTGCCAGGGGCGCTGGGCGACGGGCAGTCGGCGCTCGAAGAGTCCTTCGCCGGCGGATTGCTGGACTGCCCGCAGTACACGCGGCCGGAGACGTACGCAGGCGAGAGGATTCCGCAGGTGCTGCTGTCCGGGCACCATGAGCAGATCCGGCGCTGGCGGTTGCAGCAGGCGCTGGGCAGGACCTGGCTGAGACGGCCGGAACTGGTCGCCGCGAGGCGGTTGAGCGACGAAGAACTGAAGCTGCTTGAGGAATTCAAGCAGGACATGGAGAGCGGAGCGCAAAAATGAACCTGATCCAGAAACTCGAGCAGGAAGAGATCAAGCGGCTGGCGAAGAACGTGCCCGATTTCTCCCCCGGCGACACCGTGATCGTCAACGTCAACGTGGTCGAGGGCGAGCGCAAGCGCGCCCAGGCTTTCGAAGGCGTGGTGATCGCCAAGCGCAACCGCGGCATCGGCTCGTCTTTCACCGTGCGCAAAATCAGTTCCGGCGAAGGCGTGGAACGCACCTTCCAGACCTATTCGCCGCTCATCGCCTCGGTCGAAGTAAAGCGCAAAGGCGAAGTGCGTCGCGCGAAGCTCTATTACCTGCGCCAGCGCTCGGGCAAGTCCGCGCGCATTCGCGAAAAGATCACCACGGCCGGCGAAGGCAGCGGGGAAGAATAGCGAGCGTGTGGGGACAGACCTAAAGGTCTGTCCCCTGGCGCATAATGCGCCTATGCGCAGAGAAACTGCCGCCATCAGCCCGGTCGCCGATATCGTCGCCGAACTGCGTGCCGGAAACATGGTCGTCCTGGTCGACGACGAAGACCGCGAGAACGAGGGGGACCTCGTGTTTGCGGCTGAATTCGTCACCGCCGAGAAGATCAATTTCCTCGCCCGGCACGGCCGCGGCCTGATCTGCATGCCGATCACCGAGTCGCACGCGCTCCGGCTCGGACTGCGGCCGATGGTGGAGCAGAACCGCTCGCGCCACGGCACCAACTTCACCGTGTCGATCGAGGCTGCCGAAGGCATCGCCACTGGAATCTCCGCGGCCGACCGCGCCCTCACCATCAAAGTGGCCTCGGCGCACAACGCGCGTGCCGAAGACATCGTGCAGCCCGGACACGTGTTCCCGCTGATCGCGCAGCCGGGCGGGGTGCTGGTACGCGCCGGGCATACCGAGGCCTGCTGCGATCTCGCGCGCCTTGCGGGGCTCGCCCCCGCGGCGGTGCTGTGCGAGATCATGAAGGACGATGGCACCATGGCGCGGCTGCCCGACCTGCTGGAATTCAGCGTGCAGCACGGATTGAAGATCGGCACCATCGCCGATCTGATCGAATATCGCAGCCGCAACGAATCGCTGGTGAGCCGCAGTTACGAGCGCGACATCGAAACCGCATGGGGGCGCTTCCATCTATGCGCGTTTCACGACCTGCCGACGCGCTCCACGCACCTCGCGCTGGTCGCCGGCCAGCCGCGAGCCGAGGCCGAAACACTGGTCCGTGTGCACGAGCCGCTGTCCGTGGTGGATCTGCTGGACAGCGGCCCGGGCACGCACTCCTGGGGCGTGGGCGAGGCGCTGGGCGAGATCGCGCGCGCCGGCACCGGCGTCATGGTGCTGCTCAATTGCAGCGAGACCGCGGCAGCCCTTGACGCGCGCCTCGCCGAAACGCGGCGCGAGCGCCAGCGGCGCAGCATGGATCTGCGTACCTACGGTATTGGCGCGCAGATTCTGCGGGATCTCGGTGTCGGCCGCATGCGGTTGATGGCGGCGCCGCGCAAGATGCCGAGCATGGCGGGCTTCGGCCTCGAGGTCACCGGCTACGTCGAGTCGCCGGGACGCTAAGCCATGCGCCTGGGCATCGTGGCGAGCCGGTTCAATGAAGAACTGTGCGCCAAACTCCTGCAGCGTGCGAAGGCCGAAGCGACGAAGCTCGGCGTAAAGGATCTGGCCGTCGAGCAGGTGCCCGGGGCGCTCGAAATACCGCTTGCCCTGCAATGGATGGCGCAATCCGGCAGGTTCGACTGCCTGGCCGCCATCGGCTGCGTGGTGCGCGGCGACACCTACCATTTCGAGATCGTGGCCAACGAATCGGCGCGCGGCGTGATGGACGTGGCGCTCGAGTCCGGCATCCCGGTGGCCAACGGCATTCTCACCACCGACACCGAGGCGCAGGCCGAGGCGCGGCTGGACAAGGGCGCCGAGGCGGTACGCGCGGCGGTCGAGATGGCGCGGCTGCGCGCGAAAATCACGGCGGCGTCGAAATGAAGACCGCGCGGCGCCGCTCGCGCGAAATCGCACTGCAGGCGCTCTATGCGTGGCAACTCGCCGGCGGCGACGCGCTCGAGAAGCTGCAGTCCCTCGAAGAGGATGGGCGCGCCGACCTCGCCCTGGCGCAAAGCCTGGTGGGCGGTGTGTTCCAGCGCAGCGGCGAGCTGGAGGAGTTGATCGCGCCCTGCCTGGACCGCGCATTTGGCCGCCTGTCGCCGGTGGAACGGGCGATTCTCTACATCGGCGCCTACGAGCTGGTGGCGCATCGGGATACGCCGTTCAAGGTGGTGATCAACGAGGCGATCGAGCTGGGCAAGAGTTTCGGCGGCACCGGCGGCCACAAATTCGTCAACGGCGTGCTGGAAAAACTCGCCGGCATCCTGCGGCCGCAGGAAGTGGCGCGCGGCAGGCAGCCGGCCTAGAGGAGGGCGCGATGCCCTCCGAATTCGAAATCATCCGCAAATATTTTTCACGCCCGGCGCGCCACGCGCTCCTCGGCGTCGGCGACGACGCCGCGCTGCTGCAGCCGGACGCGGGTGCGGCGCTGGCAGTGTCCACCGACCTGCTGCTCGAAGGACGGCATTTCGCGCGCGGCGCGCCGCCGCGAGCGCTCGGGCACAAGGCGCTGGCGGTGAACCTTTCCGACATGGCGGCGATGGGTGCGACGCCGCGCTGGGCGACTTTAGGGCTCGCGTTGCCGTCCGCGGACGAGGCGTGGATCGGCGCGTTTGCCGAGGGCTTCTACGCGCTGGCCTCCCGCTACGAGGTGGATCTCGTCGGCGGCGACACCACGCGCGGACCGCTGTGCATCTGCGTCACTGTCCTCGGCGAAGTGCCGGCCGGACTGGCGCTGATGCGCGGCGGCGCGCGGCCGGGGGACGACATCTGGGTGTCGGGTGAACTGGGCGGCGCCGCTTGCGCGCTGCAGCGCGGCGGCGACGGCGCGGCGGCGAAGCGGTTGCACGAACCGGAGCCGCGCGTGGCGCTGGGCGAGCGCCTGCGCGGCATTGCCAGCGCGGCGATCGACGTGTCCGACGGCTTTGCCCAGGATCTCGGCCATATCCTCGAGCGCTCCGGTGTTGGCGCGGTGGTGCACTACGCGCTGCTACCGAAGTTTCCCTGCGACGACGCCCGGCTGCAACAGCGCTGCGTGCTGGCGGGGGGCGACGACTATGAGCTCGCGTTCACCGCCCCGCAATCGGCGCGCGCCGAGATCGCTTCGCTGGCGGGAGCGCTGCGCCTTGCGCTCACGCGTGTCGGCTCGATTCAGACCGGCGAGGCAAAGCTGCAGCTGCTGGACGCGCACAACAAGCCAATGACCAGCGCCGCCGGGTTCGACCACTTCGCATGATCGTATTTCGTCCCGCCGCGGGTTTCGTCTTCAGGCATCCCGCGCATTTCGTCGCCTTCGGCTTCGGCGCGGGCCTGTCGCCGTTCGCGCCCGGCACCGCCGGCACGCTGCTCGCGTTTCCAATCTGGTGGCTGTTCGGCGGCGCCTACGAAGCGCCGGTACTGTTCGGCATCCTCGCGTTCCTGTTCGCGCTCGGCGTATGGGCCTGCGACATCACCGGGCGGCACCTGGGCATTGCCGACCATGGCGGCATGTGCTGGGATGAAGTGGTGGCCTTCCTGCTCATTCTGGCGCTCACCCCGCAGGACCTCTGGTGGCAGGCGGCGGCGTTTTTCCTGTTCCGCGCCTTCGACGTGGTGAAGCCGCCGCCCATCCGGCAGCTGGAGCGCCGCATGAAGGGCGGCTTCGGCGTGATGTTCGACGACATCCTGGCGGCCGGCTACACCTTGCTGGTGCTCGCGCTGGCGAAGAGGTTTTTCTTTCCGTGAACTCACTCGCGCAGAAGGTCGGCACGGCGCTGAAGGAGCGCGGCCTGCTGCTGGTCACGGCCGAATCCTGCACCGGCGGCTGGGTGGCAATGGTGGTGACCGCGATCCCGGGCAGCTCGGACTGGTTCGAGCGTGGCTACGTGACCTATTCAAACGCCGCGAAGCGCGAGGATCTCGAGGTGTCGGAGGAGACGTTGCGCCGCCACGGCGCAGTGAGCGAGGAAACGGCGCGCGAGATGGCGGCCGGGGCGCTCCGGCATGGCCGCGGCCAGGTGGCGCTCGCCATCACCGGCGTCGCCGGCCCGAGCGGCGGTTCGCGCGACAAGCCCGTCGGCACCGTGTGCTTTGCCTGGGCGCGGGGGAGTAAGATTTCGAGCGAGGTGCGGCGTTTTGACGGCGACCGCGAAAGCGTGCGCCGCCAATCCGTCCTCCGCGCCCTGCAAGGGGTACTGGAGATACTGTGAGCCAGGTCCGTCCCGCCGCGGTGGCGGGCATGTTTTACCCGCGCGACGCGCGCGAACTGGAACGGCAAATCGCCGAGCTGCTCGACGGCGTGGAGAATCTTGCGCCGCGCTTCGGCCATCCCAAGGCCCTCATAGTGCCGCACGCGGGCTACGTCTATTCCGGAGCCGTGGCGGCGCGCGCCTACGACGAGCTCTCGGCCGCGCGCGGCGTGGTCAAGCGTGTGGTGATCCTCGGTCCGGTGCACCGCGTGGCGGTGCGCGGTCTCGCCCTCCCGGGGGTCGAGGCGTTCGACACGCCGCTCGGGCGCGTGCCGGTGGATGCCGAAGCCGTACGCATGCTCGCGCCCTGCAAGCAGGTCGTCACCAGTCCCGCCGCGCACGCGATGGAGCACTCGCTCGAGGTCCAGCTGCCGTTCCTGCAGAAGATGCTCGGCGAGTTCGCGCTGCTGCCGCTCGCCGTGGGCGACGCCGGGCCGCAGGAGGTGCGCGACGTGATCGAGCGGCTGTGGGGCGGCGTGGAGACGCTGTTCGTGCTGTCGACCGACCTGTCGCACTATCACCCCTATGACGAGGCGCGTGCCATCGACCGCGCAACCCTGTCGCGCATCGCCGGCTTCGGTACCGACATCAACCACGAGCAAGCCTGCGGCGCGACGCCACTGAACGGTTTCCTCGCCGCTGCCAGGGCGCGCGGCCTTTCGATCCGCCTGCTGGGCGCCGGCAATTCGGGCGACACCGCGGGCGGCAAGGACCGCGTGGTGGGCTACTCGGCGTTCGCGCTCTACGAAGGCGAGCGCGTGTCCCTGGAGGACGCAGGCGAG
>CAZOSA010000071.1:0-9222 GCA_964582155.1 uncultured Enterobacteriaceae bacterium
TGACCATCGAGGACGTGCTCGAGCAGATCGTCGGCGACATCGAGGACGAGTACGACTTCGACGAGGCGAGCGACAACATCCTGCTGGAGTCGAGCGGCCGCTACCGCGTCAAGGCGCTCACCCAGATCGCCGACTACAACGCCGCCTTCGGCAGCCACTTCTCCGACCAGGAGCACGACACGGTCGGCGGCCTGGTAATCGCGCGGCTCGGCCGGCTTCCCAAGCGCGGCGAGACGGTGCTCATCGACGGCTACAAGTTCCAGGTACTGCGCGCCGACAGCCGGCGCGTCTACACGCTGCTGGTCGACAGACCGAAGTGAGCCTGCGGCGGCACGGCGTCGCGTTCCTGGCCGGCGCGGCGATGGTGTTGGCGTTCGCGCCGTTCGAACTGTTCCCGGCAGGGCTGCTGTCGCTGACGGTGCTCGCGCACCTGTGGCTCACCGCGCGCAATGCGCGCGCCGCCGCGTGGTCCGGCTTCTGGTTCGGCCTCGGACTGTTCCTCCCGGGCGTGTCCTGGGTGTACATCAGCCTGCACCGTTTCGGCGCCATGCCGGCGCCGCTCGCCGCGTTCGCCACCTTCGCTTTCTGCGTGGTGCTGGCGCTGTACCCGGCGCTTGCCGGCGCATTGCAGGCAAGATTCCGGCGCGCCCCGTACGCAGTGCGCGCGGCGCTGGTGATCCCGGCGAGCTGGACGCTCGCCGAATGGCTGCGGGCGACGCTGTTCACCGGCTTTCCCTGGCTGACGCTCGGCAGCGCGGCCGTCGACACGCCGCTCGCGGGCTACTCGCCGCTGGTTGGCGTCTACGGCGCGTCCCTCGTCGCCGCGGTGTGCGCCGGGCTGGTCTGGTGCGTCGCGCTCGGGCAGGCGCGCTGGATCGCCGCCGCGGCCTTTGCCCTCATCGGCATCTCCGGCACCGCATTGCGCGAAGTGCAATGGACCACGCCGGCGGGCGCGCCGCTCACCGCAAGCGTGCTGCAAGGCAACGTCCCGCAGGACCTCAAGTTCGATCCCCGGCGATATGCGCGCACGCTGGACACCTACGCGCGCCTTGCCGAGTCGAGCGGCGCACGGCTCATCGTACTGCCGGAGACCGCGGTGCCGCGCATGCTGGATAGCGTCGACCCGGCCTACCTCGCGCGCCTCGAGGCGGCGGCCAAGCGCAACGGCGGCGACCTGCTGCTCGGCATACCCGTTCGCACCGCACCCGGCGTGTACTACAACGGCGCGCTCTCCCTCGGCGGTTCGCCGCGCCAGCTCTATTACAAGGCGCACCTGGTGCCGTTCGGCGAATTCGTGCCCCCGGGCTTCGGCTGGGTGGTGCGCACGCTCTCCATCCCGCTCGCCGATTTCGCACGCGGGCCGCCACGGCCGCGTCCGCTCGAGGCCGCCGGCCAGAAACTAGCCGTCAACATCTGTTACGAGGACGCCTACGGCAGCGAGCTGATCCGGCAGCTGCCCGACGCGACGCTGCTGGTAAACCTGTCCAACGTCGCCTGGTTCGGCGATTCGCTGGCGCCCGCGCAGCACTTGCAGATCGCACGTGCACGAGCGCTGGAGACCGGGCGGGCGCATCTCGCTGCCACCAACACCGGGATCACGGCGGCGATCGGCCGCGACGGACGTGTGCTGGCGCAACTCCCCCCGTTCACCGAGGGCCGGCTCGACGTCACGGTGCAAGGTTACGCCGGCGCCACGCCCTACGTGCGCTGGGGCGACTGGCCGGCGCTGGCGGCCTGTGCGCTCGCGCTCCTCGCCGTCGCGCTGCTGCGGCGCAGCCGGTAAGATTCCGGCTCGATGCTCACTTTTCAGCAACTCATCGCGCGCCTGAACGAATTCTGGGATCGCCAGGGTTGTGCGTTGCTGCAACCCTACGACATGGAAGTCGGCGCCGGCACCTTCCACACTGCCACCTTCCTGCGCGCCATCGGCCCGGAACCCTGGAACGCCGCCTATGTGCAGCCCTCGCGCCGCCCCAAGGACGGGCGCTACGGCGAGAACCCGAACCGCCTGCAGCACTACTGCCAGTACCAGGTCGTGATGAAGCCCTCGCCCACTGACATCCAGGAGCGCTACCTTGCCTCGCTTGCCGCGCTGGGCATCGACGCGCGGGAGCACGACATCCGCTTCGTCGAAGACGACTGGGAGTCGCCGACGCTGGGCGCCTGGGGGCTGGGCTGGGAAGTGTGGCTGGACGGCATGGAGGTCACGCAGTTCACCTATTTCCAGGAAGTCGGTTCGCTCGCCTGCAAGCCGGTGCTGGGCGAGATCACCTACGGCCTGGAGCGCCTGGCGATGGTCCTCCAGGACAAGGCGTCGGTGTTTGAACTGGTGTGGACGCCGGGCGTGAGCTACGGCGACGTCTACCATCAAAATGAGGTCGAGCAGTCGCGCTACAACTTCGAGCTGTCGAACGCCGAGATGCTGTTCCGGCATTTCGGCGACTACGAGTCCGAGGCGAAGCGCCTGATCGAGGCGCAGTGCACGCTGCCCGGCTACGAGATGGCGATGAAGTGCTCGCACGTCTTCAACCTGCTGGACGCGCGCGGCGCCATTTCGGTGACCGAGCGCGCCGCGTACATCGGCCGCGTCCGGGCGCTCTCGCGCGCCGTGGCGCAGGCCTATTACGAGGCACGCGAGCGGCTCGGTTTTCCCATGACCCTGGGCCGGACCTAGGGCGATGGCGAAAAAAACCACGACCCCACCCAGGGCAGAAACGCTGCTTGTGGAGCTCCTGACCGAGGAGTTGCCGCCGCGCGCGCTGGAAGCGCTGGGGCGCGCCTTGCGCGACAACCTGACCAACGAACTGGAGGCGAGCGGGCTGCGCACCAGCGCGAGCGCGGCACGCTACTTCGCCACGCCGCGCCGCCTCGCCGCTTCCATCTCGCACGTTCTGGCAGTGGCGCCGGACGTGCGTGAAAAGATCCAGGGCCCCTCGGTCAAGGCGCCACCCGAAGCTGCCGCGGGATTCGCGCGCAAGCACGGCATCGCGCCTGAGCAATTGGTGCAGCTCGACACCACCAAGGGCGCCGTGTACGCCGTGGAGCGCATCGTGCCCGGGGCGCGGCTGGCGGAGGTGCTGGCACGCAAGGTCGAGGCCGCTCTCGCGGCGCTGCCGATCCCCAAAACCATGCGCTGGGGCGACGGCGAGGCGCAGTTCGTGCGCCCGGTGCACGCCCTGGTGATGCTGCACGGCGCGAAAGTGGTGCCGGGAACGGTGCTGGGACTCGCTGCGGGGCGGCGCACGCGCGGTCATCGCTTCATGTCCAATGGCTGGATCGCGTTGCGCGACGCCGAGTCCTATGAGGCGCAGCTGCGCGATGAAGGCCGGGTGCTGGCCGACTTTGATGCGCGACGCGCCGAGATCAAGCGCCAGCTCCAGGCCGAGGCCGGAGCGCAGCGCGCGACGCTCGGCGAGTACCAGGACCTGCTGGGCGAGGTCACGGCGCTGGTCGAGCATCCCAGCGTCTACGCCGGGGCCTTCGACAAGGCCTTCCTGGAGATCCCGCAGGAATGCCTCGCGCTCACCATGCGCCAGCACCAGAAGTACTTCCCGCTGTTCGACGCCACGGGCGCCTTGCTGCCGAAGTTCCTGATCGTCTCCAACATGCAGGTCGAGGACCCGCGCCACATCGTCGGCGGCAACGAGCGCGTGGTGCGTCCGCGACTGGAGGACGCGCGCTTCTTCTACAACCAGGACCGCAAGACCCGGTTGGAAGATCGCTTGCCGCTGCTTGAGAAAGTGGTATTCCACAACAAACTCGGCAGTCAGCTCGAGCGGGTCAAACGCCTCGAGATTCTCGCCGGCATCGTCGCAGGTCAGATTGGCGCAGACGTCGAGTCGGCCAGGCGATCGGCCCTGCTGTCCAAGGCCGACCTGCTCACCGGGATGGTGGGTGAGTTCCCGCAGCTGCAGGGAACCATGGGGCGTTACTACGCGCTGCACGACGGCGAGCCGGCCGCAGTGGCTGACGCGATCGAATCACACTACCGCCCGCGCTTTGCGGGAGACCAGTTGCCGCAAAGCCTCCTCGGGTGCGCAGTGGCGCTGGCCGACAAGCTGTACCTGCTTGCGGGCTTGTTCGGCATAGGCCAGCAGCCCACCGGCGTGAAGGACCCCTTCGGCCTGCGCCGCGCCGCGCTTGGGGTAGTCCGCATCCTGGTGGAGCGTGCTTTGCCGGTATCTCTGCACGACCTGGTCAATGCCGCCTACCAGGTACTGCCCAAAGACATCGGGCCAGCGCATAAGGAGGTCGAGTTATTCATGCTGGAAAGACTGCGCAGCTATCTCACAGAGCGGGGTTACGCGACGACCGAGGTGGAAGCAGTCCTCGGCCGCATGTTCGTTCGACTGGACCAGGTTCCCAGACAACTTGACGCCGTACGGGCGTTCGCCAAGCTGCCTGAGGCGCCCAGCCTCGCTGCAGCAAACAAGAGAATCGCCAATATTCTCAAGCAAGCCGACGGGATACCCGCGGAATTCGACGCGTCGCTGTTCAGTCAGAGGGAAGAAAGCGACCTGGCGGGCGCTTTTGCCTCGATCCAGCCTGAATTCGAAAAAGCCTACAAGGCAGGCGACTACACCGAGGCGCTGAAGTCGCTCGCCGCCCTCAGGGCACCCGTGGACGCGTTCTTCGACAAGGTGCTGGTGATGGACGAGGACGCGCGTGTGCGGCAAAACCGCATCGGCTTCCTCGGCAAGCTGCACGCCACCATGAACCGCATCGCCGACCTTTCGAAGCTCGCGGCATGAAACTGGTGATCCTGGACCGCGACGGCACCATCAATCACGACAGCGACCAGCACATCAGGTCGCCGGCGGAATGGAAACCGATCAAGGGCAGCCTGGAGGCGATCGCGCGCCTGACGCAGGCCGGCTGGCGCGTGGTGGTGGCCACCAACCAGTCGGGCATCGGCCGCGGCCTGTTCGACATGGCGACGCTGAACGCGATCCACGACGGCATGCACCGGGCGGTGCACCAGGCCGGCGGGCGCATCGACGCCATCTTTTTCTGCCCGCACGCCGGGGATTCAAACTGCGAGTGCCGCAAGCCAAAACCGGGCATGCTGCTGGACATCGCCAGACGCATGAACGTCGCCCTCGAGGGCGTGGCGGTGATCGGGGACTCGCTGCGCGACCTGCAGGCGGCCGCCGCCGCCGGCGCGCGGCCGGTGCTGGTGCTGACCGGCAAGGGCAGGAAGACGCGCGCAGCGGGCGGCGTGCCGCCGGGCACCGAGATCTTTCCCGATCTCGCCGCTTTCGTTGCCCGGCAAGTGCCGTGATCGCGCTGCGCTCCACGCTGTTCGCGGCGGCGCTGGCGCTCGTCACCCCTCCCTACGCCTTGATCGCACTTGCCACCTTTCCATTGCCGCGGATTGCGCGCTACCGGATTATCTCCGGCTGGTCGCGGCTGGTGGTGAAGCTCGCCCGCGCGCTGTGCGGCATCCGCTGGCAGGTCGAGGGCCGAGAGCACCTGCCCGCACACCCGGCGGTGATCCTCGCCAAGCATCAGTCGGCCTGGGAGACCCTCGCGTTCCAGGAAATCTTTCCGCCGCAGGTGCTGGTGCTGAAAAGAGAACTGTTGTGGATCCCGTTCTTCGGCTGGGGCCTCGCGCTGATGAGCCCTATCGCGATCAACCGCGCCAACGGCCGGGCCGCGCTGCGCGACATCGCGCGCCGCGGCCGCGAGCGCCTCGCCCAGGGATTCTGGGTGGTGATTTTCCCCGAGGGAACGCGCGTGCGCCCCGGAGAGCGGCGCGCGTATCAGCAGGGCGGCGCCTGGCTCGCCACGCAGTGCGGCGTCCCGGTGGTGCCGGTGGCGCACAACGCCGGGCGCCTGTGGCCGAAAAACGCCTACTTGAAGCGCCCCGGTACTGTGACCGTGCGCATCGGGCCGCCGATTGCGACCGCAGGGCGCGACGCAAAGGACATCAGCGCGGACGCCGAGGCCTGGATCGAAGGCCAGCAGCAGACCCTGTAAACCGGAGACAACATGAGAATCCTGCACACCATGCTGCGCGTCGGCGACCTGGACCGCTCGGTCAGGTTCTATACGGAGGTGCTAGGCATGAAAGTGCTGCGCGCCACGGACCGGCCTGAGCAGAAGTATTCGCTTACTTTCGTCGGCTACGACGACGAGTCGCGCGCGTGCGTAATCGAGCTGACCTACAACTACGGTGTGGACAAGTACGACCTCGGCTCGGGCTACGGCCACATCGCGATCGAGGTCGAAAATGCCGCGAAGTCCTGCGATGCGGTGCGCGCCAAGGGGGGCAAGGTGACGCGCGAGGCGGGCCCGGTGAAGGGCGGCACCTCGGTGATCGCGTTCGTCGAGGACCCGGACGGCTACAAGATCGAGTTTATCGAACGCCGCCGGTAATTCAGTTGGCCTTGATCACCCCGCAGGCCAGGCGGGCGCCCGCGTTGCCAACCGGCTGCGACGTGTAATCGTCCGGCTGCGCGTGCACGATGACGCCGCGCCCGACGATGCCCGCCGGCCCCGGCGTCAGGGTGATCGTGTCCAGGTCCACGGTCAGGTGGGCGCGCCCCTTGGCGTCCGACTTCAGGTTGGGCATGTCACCCGCGTGGCGCTCGGCGCCTGTGCCGTGCGGCTTGCCGAAGGGATTGAAGTGGCTCTTGGCGCTCATGCCATCGCCCGAGCTGCAGTCGCCCACCTCGTGGACGTGGAAGCCGTGCTCCTGGCTGGGTTTCAAGTTGATGACCTGCGCGGTAACGCGCACCTTGCTGCCGACCTGCTCGAAGGTCACCTCGCCGACGGTTTTGTTGCCGGTGGTGGCCTTGAGGCCCGTCGAGGCGAGCGCCGGTCCGCGCGAGGACATGGATTGGCAGCCCGCGAGGGCGACCGCCGCAAGCACCGCCAGAACTGGTCCCTGTCTGATCATTTCATTTTCTCCTTCAGAATACTCTTGTGGTCGATCGCAGGCCGATTCTAACCGCCGATTTCGCTTTAGCTCAATCGGGATCGCGGATGTTGCGCTGCGCAATGCGCACGTAGTCCTGCGGGGACAGGTTTTCGGGGCGCAATTGCGGGTCGATGCCGAGCGCGGCGAAGTCCTCGTTGGCAATCGGCAGGGCATTTCGCAATGTCTTGCGGCGCGCGCTGAACGCGTGGCGCACCAGATCCTCGAGTGTTTGCGCATCGCACCCCAGCGGCTCCTCCCGCGGCTGCATGCGCACCACCGCGGACTCTACCTTGGGCGGCGGGCGGAATGCCCCGGCGGCGACGCGGAACAGTTTCTCCATGCGAAAGCGCGTCTGCAGCATCACCGACAGCCGCCCGTACTCGGGGGTGGAAGGCCGCGCCACCATGCGGTCCACCACCTCGAGCTGCAGCATGAAATGCAGGTCGCGCACGCGGTCCGCGTAGCGCGCGAGGTGAAAGAGCAAAGGCGTGGAGATGTTGTACGGCAGGTTGCCGACGATGCGCACACCCGCAGGAAAGACGCCGAAATCGAATTCCAGCGCATCGGCGACGTGCACCTTGATCCGATCGCCCAGCAGCGCGGCAGCCAGGTCCCGGTCGATCTCGATGGTCTCCAGCCGCGCGACGCGCTCGCGCAAGGGGCGCGTGAGCACACCCTGCCCCGGGCCGATCTCCACGATGAAATCATCCGCCGCGGGCGCGATTGCCTCGACGATCCTGCGCACCACGCCCGGATCGTGCAGGAAATGCTGGCCGAACCTTTTACGCGGACGGTGCGAGCTTGACGGCAAGCTTGAGCGCCTCGAGCAGGCTCCCCGGATCGGCCTTGCCCTTGCCGGCGATGTCGAGTGCCGTGCCGTGGTCCACCGAGGTGCGCACAAAGGGCAAGCCCAGCGTCACGTTGACCCCGCGGCCGAAGCTCGCGTATTTGAGCACCGGCAAGCCCTGGTCGTGGTACATGGCGAGCGCGCAGTCGGCGCCTTTCAGGCGCGAGGGAACAAACAGCGTATCGGCGGGAATCGGGCCTTGTACCGAGATCCCCAGCATCTTCGCATCGCGCAGGGCCGGCTCGATGACATCGCGCTCCTCGGTGCCCAGGTGCCCGGACTCGCCGCTGTGCGGGTTGAGACCAGAGACGAGGATGCGGGGGCGCTTGATGCCGAAGCGCCGTTTCAGATCGGCATCGATCACGCGAAGCGTTGCGACCAGTCCTTCGCGCGTGATGGCGCGCGGCACATCCGCGAGCGCAAGATGCGTCGTGGCGAGCGCTACGCGCAGCCCGCCGCCCACCAGCATCATCACCACGTGGGGCACGCGTGCACACGCCGCCAGGTACTCCGTGTGGCCTGTGAACGCGATGCCCGCGTCATTGATCACGCCCTTGTGCACAGGGGCGGTGACCATGGCGTCGTACTCTCCGGCAAGGCAGCCAGCGATCGCGCGGTCGAGAACCTTGAGCACGTAGCGGCTATTTTCGGGGTTCAGCTTTCCGGCCTTGCGCGACGCCGCAAGCGACACATGCTCGATATTGGGACATCCCTTCAGCAGCCCCGCATCCCCGATCACGACCAGCTTGGCCCCGCGAAATCTCCGCCCCACCGCGGCGCAAAGCTCGGGCCCGATGCCCGCCGGCTCGCCCGAGGTCAGCGCGACCACCGCCACGCTCAACGCTCCTCCAGGCGGATCTCGACGTAGGTGCGGTCGCGCAGCTGGCGCAACCACTCCAGGTAGGCGTCATCGGCCTTGCGCTCGCGCAAGGCCTGGCGTGCCTGCAGGCGCTGGCGCTCGGTGGTGACGTCCGCGGCGCGCCGCTCCTGCACCTGCAGGAGGTGAAAGCCAAACGGCGTGCGCACCGGCTGGCTCAGCTCGCCGGACTTGAGCGCGTCCATCGCGCGCTCGAATTCCGGCACCGTGTCCCCGGGATGGATCCAGCCCAGATCGCCGCCGCGCGCCGCGCTGGCGTCCTCGGAGTTGAGCCGCGCCAGCTCGCCGAAATCGGCGCCGGTGGCAATGCGCTCGCGCAGTGCGGCGAGCCGCCGCCGTGCATCTTCCTCCGACACCACTTCGCTGGTCTTGATCAGGATGTGCCGCGCACGCGTCTGCGCCACCGGGGCTGCGGCGCTGGTGCCACGCCGGTCGAGAAGCTTCAACACGTGGAAACCTGCCGGGCTGCGCAGCAGCGCGCTCACCTCGCCCGGATTCATGCCCCCCAGGGCTTGCGCGAACAGCTCGGGCAGCCGCCCCGGTGTGCGCCAGCCCATCGCGCCGCCCTGCAGCGCG
>CAZOSA010000072.1:0-9156 GCA_964582155.1 uncultured Enterobacteriaceae bacterium
CTGCTCGCCGGCGGGATTACTGGATCGTGCGGGTAGTGGTGATGGAGTCGGGGCGGGTCCCCGCAGCCACCGCGGCGCCGATGCTGGTGAGTGCCCCGCTCACGGGGTCGATGGTGTAGGCCGAGACGGTATTGCCGCCGCGATTCGCCACGTAGGCGAACTTGCCCGAGGGGTCGACGGTGACGGAGTAGGGACTGGCCCCCGCCGCGAACGCACCGATGCTGTCGAGTGCCCCGGTCGTCGCGTTGATGCTGTAGGCCACGACCGTGTTGATGCCATTCGTCTGGTAGGCGAACTTGCCGGATGGCTCGACGAATAGGTGACCCCACCCTGCAAATGGACTACCCGCGACTTCCGACAATGCCCCGGTGCCGGCATTGATGGTGTAGGCCGATACGTTGCCGGATTGGGTATTCGACACGTAGACGAACCTGCCCGAAGGATCGACCGTGACGGAATGGGGATCGAGCCCCGCCGCAAATGGACTGCCCGCGACTTCGGACAGCGCCCCGGTGCCGGCATTGATGGTGTAGGCCGAGACATTGCCGGAGAAATCGCCGATGAAATTCGCCACGTAGGCGAACTTGCCCGAGGGGTCGACGGTGATGGCGTTGGGACGGAACCCCGCCGCCACGGCCGCGCCGATGCTGGTGAGTGCGCCGGTCGTGGCGTTGATGGTGTAGGCCGAGACGTTGCTGGAGAAGTTATTCGCCACGTACGCGAACCTGCCGGAGGGGTCGACGGTGACGGAGACGGGCAGGGTCCCGGCCGCAAATGGACTGCCCAAGATTTCGGACAGCGCCCCGGTCGCGGCGTCGATGGTGTAGGCCGAGACGTTGCTGGAGCCGAAATTAGCCACGTAGGCGAACTTGCCGGAAGGGTGGACGCTGACGGATTCGGGACCGGTCCCCGCCGCAAATGGACTGCCCGTGATTTCGGACAGCGCCCCGGTCGCGGCGTCGATGGTGTAGGCCGAGACGTCGTCGGAGCCTTGATTCGCCACGTAGGCGAAGCGTGCCACGTTGCCGGGCGGCTGCGTGACGGCTGAAGTGATGGGCGGCGGCGCGGCGGCCGAGCCGTCCCCGCCTCCACCACCGCCGCACGCGGCAAGCGTCGCAAGAACAACCAGGACGGCAACACCGGCCGCCCCGAGTTTGCGATTCACGGTTTTACTTCCTCAGGGAAACGGCCCTGATAGCGACTATCCCCCTGCGTCGCAGCACACTCTGTGCGGTGGCGTACTCAACGCGGAAAGAAGAGCCTAGCCGCAGACCCCGGTGTAGCCGCAGGCGCAGCACCAGTCGCAGCCGTCCTTGCGGATGAGCGTGAGGCTGGCGCACTCCGGGCAGCGCGCGCCCTGCATCAGCGGCGCGCTGCCGCGCGCGGGCGCTTCGAGCACGCCCATGCGCTGCAGCGGCAGCCCTTCCTCGTCGAGCAGGCCGAGCATGGCGTAGCGGTGCAGGACGAGGCGCGCGACGTACGCAACGGTGGACGGCCAGGTCTGCTGCTTTTTCGAGGCGGGCACGAAGGCCATGAAATCCCCGAGCGGCTCGGGGAAATCCAGCAATTTTTTCAGCTTCATGCCGACCCACGCCGGGTCGACGACGCGCATGTCGAGCGACAGCAGCTTGCACAGGCCGTCCAGCGCGCGCGGGTATTCGCCCGAGAGCCACAAGGAGTAGGGCCGCGTCGTTCCATCCGGAAGAGCAATTTCTTTCAGCCCCAGCACGAAATCGTCGCCGGTGCGCGGATTGTGCAGGTCCACGGTCCAGGACATCGTGCCGTCGGTGCCGGTCTTGGGTTCCTTCAGGCTGAACATGCTGTCCAGAACCGGCGTGACGCTCGCGGCGAAGGCATCGGACTGGCCTTCCCCGGCCAGGCCGCCCAGTTGCTCCACGCGCCAGCGCACCAGCTGCGCCAGTGCGGAGACCACCGAGGGCATGCGGCGCTTCTCGCCGTGCGGCGGGAACGCCATGTCGAAAGCATCGTCATCCGTGGTGCGGGCGAGCGTATCGAGCTTCAGGCGCAGCCAGCCCGGGTCGTTGGCGCGCATGTCCATCGACAGGGTCTTGGCCACCGCACCCAGGCCCCGCGGCTGTTCGCTGCCATTGACCCATACCTCGAAGGCGTGCGCGCTGCCGTTCTCGGACTCGCCGACGAACACCGCGAAATGGTGCCGCGGGTGCTCGATCATGTAGGTCCAGGACAGGTTGCCGGCGGAGAACGCCGGCCGGCCTGGCCAGCGCAGGCTGGCGAGCACCGGCTCGGGCAGGGTCTTGATGCGGATGCGGCGATTGACGTCGTCTTCGACGAAATCCTGCGGCGATTTTTCAACCGACAGGACCGATCCGAGTACCTTGTTCGGTCGATAGGTGGCCAGCCCCTTCAGGCCGGACTTCCACGCGGCGAGGTACAGGTCCTTGAAATCGCCGTAGGGATAGTCCTCCGGGACGTTCACCGTCTTGGAGATACTGGTGTCGATGTACGGCGCGACCGCCGCGACCATCTGTTCATGCGCCGCCGCGCTCAATTCGAGCGCCGTCACGAAATAGCCCGGGAGCTGCTGCATGTCTGCGCCTGCCGCCTTGTAGCGCCGCCAGGCGTGGTCCTCGACCGGGAATTCCTGCAGGCTGCCGTCGGCCATGCGCTTCTTGCGCGTATAGGTCCAGGAAAACGGCGGCTCGATGCCGTTCGAGGCATTGTCGGCGAAAGCCAGGCTGATGGTGCCGGTCGGCGCGATCGAAAGCAGGTGGCTGTTGCGGATGCCGTGTGCGCGCACCTGCGCCTTGATGTCCTCGGGCAGGCGCGCGGCGAAGCTGGTTCCCGACAGGTACAGGTCGGCATTGAACAGGGGGAACGCGCCGCGCTCCTGCGCCAGCTTGGCCGATGCGCCATAGGCGCGATCGCGCATCGCTTGCGAAATGCGGGCCGCCATGGCGCGCGCAGCGTCGCTGTCGTAATGCAGCCGCAGCATGATGAGCGCGTCACCCAGGCCGGTAAAGCCCAGGCCGACGCGGCGCTTGGCCATCGCCTCGCGATGCTGCGCCTCAAGCGGCCAGGCGGTCACCTCGAGCACGTTGTCCAGCATGCGCACCGCCACATCGACCACCTTGCCGAAGCTATCGAAATCGAACGCCGCGTTCGCGCCGAAGGCATCGCGCACGAAGCGCGTCAGGTCGATCGATCCCAGGCAGCAGCAGCCATAGGGCGGCAGCGGCTGCTCGGCGCAGGGGTTGGTGGCCTCGATGGTCTCGCAGTAATTCAGGTTGTTGTCGCGATTCATGCGGTCGAGGAACAGGATCCCCGGCTCGGCGTGGTCGTAGGTCGAGCGCATGATCTGGTCCCACAGCGAGCGCGCGGCCACCTTGTGGTAGACCCACAAGCCGTCCGCGCGCTGGTGCACGCCGGCGCCGGGCCAGGGCTTCGCCTTGTGCACCAGTTCGACTTCGAGGTCGCCTTCCACGGCCTGCATGAAGGCGTCGGTGACGCCCACCGAGACGTTGAAATTGGCCAGATCGCCCCGGTCCTTGGCGTGGATGAATTCCTCCACGTCGGGGTGGTCGCAGCGCAGCACGCCCATCTGCGCGCCGCGGCGCGCGCCGGCCGACTCCACCGTCTCGCAGGAGCGGTCGAACACGCGCATGTAGGACACCGGCCCGCTGGCGCGCGAATGCGTGCCTTTGACTTCGGCGCCCTTCGGGCGGATGGAGGAGAAGTCGTAGCCCACGCCGCCGCCGCGGCGCATGGTTTCGGCGGCTTCCTGCAGCGCGGTGTAGATGCCCGGCTTCCCGTCCACGGTCTCCGAGATCGAGTCGCCGACCGGCTGCACGAAACAGTTGATCAACGTCGCCTGCAACTGCACGCCGGCGGCGGAATTGATACGCCCGGCGGGGATGAAGCCGTCCTGCAGCGCCTGCTCGAAGCGGCGCTCCCAGTAAACGCGCTTCGCCTCGGGTTCGGCCTGGGCGAGGGCGTGCGCGACCCGGCGGTGCACCTCGGCGACGGAGCTTTCAGAGCCCTTGGCGTATTTCTCCAGCAGGGCATCGCGGCAAATGGCCTGCGGCGCCACGGCTGCGGCGATGGTCGTGTCGGTCATGTTCAGACTGGATTTATATACAGTATTGTGGTGCCAAAGCGCCGGGCCCGCAAGTCTCGTTCAGGGGGCCGCCTGGGCGGCCGGCCGGGGAGGCGCCGCGTCGCGCTGCTGGCGCGCGTGCTTCAGTGCGTCGGCCACTTCGTTGTGGCCCATGCGCAGCGCCAGCTCCACCGCCGTGTCGCCGTCGCGCGTGGTCTGCGCGGGGTCGGCCCCGTTGCGCAGCAACATCTCCACCATCTGCGGGTTGCCCTTCATCGCGGCATAGGCGAGCGGCGTATAGCCATTGTCGTGGTGCAGGTTCGGGTCGAAGTCCATCGACAGCACCTTCTGCCCGTACGCCACGTTGTTCTTCTCGATGGCGTAGAACATGGCACGCACGCCCTCCAGGCTTTTTTCCTTCGGCTTGCGCTCCAGCCCGGTGGGCAGGAGCCTCACCATGGAGTTGATGAGCGAGGCGCCGATCATCGCCGACAGCGCAATGATCAGCGGAACCTTGGAGATGTCCAAGCGCGCGGCGATCTGCTCGGGCAGGTTGGCGCCGAGGATCAGCAGCACCACGGAAACGAAGAAGAAGAACCTCAGGTACAGAAACAGGCCGATCACCACCGCGCAGCCGAGCGCCGCGATCAGGTAATCGTGGTTGATGCCCAGTTCCGAGATGATCTCCGCGGGGAGGTTGGCGAATATGGCGGTGAGCGCGATCAGGCTGAACAGCGCCACCTCCTTGATCCGTATTCTGGTCAGCAGGTCGTCTTTTTCGACTGTTCTCTGGATTATCGCCACGGCATCCCCCCGGGGAGATTTCTGCGCAGGCGGAATTTTCGGCGGTCCGCTGCGGCGTTGCAAGGGGCGCGCGCGTAGAATTCAGGCGACATGTCGAAAGCGTTCGTCAAGGAATCCGAGTCCGGGGAGGCACCGGCGCCCGAAGTGGCGCTCGAGCCGACGCCGCCCAGGAACTACATCACCCCGGCGGGCTACGCGCGCCTCAAAGCCGAGCTGAAGGCGCTGGTCGAAGTGGAGCGGCCGGAGGTCGTGCGCACTGTCGCCTGGGCCGCGTCCAATGGCGACCGCTCCGAGAACGGCGATTACCTCTACGGCAAGAAGCGGCTGCGCGAAATCGACCGGCGCGTGCGCTTTCTCATCAAGCGGCTGGAGCACGCCGCGCTGGTGGACAATGCGGGACGCGACAGCGAGCAGGTGTTCTTCGGCGCGCGCACGCGCGTGCGCGGCAAGGCGGGCGGGGAGCGGGAAGTCACCATCGTGGGCGCGGACGAGGTCGACCTGGCGCGTGGCCGCGTGTCCTGGCTCGCGCCGGTCGCCAAGGCGCTGCTCAAGGCGCGCGTCGGCGATACGGTGCGGCTCGACACGCCGGGCGGCGCCGAGGAGCTCGAGATTCTGGACGTGCAGTACCCGCCGATCGACTGAAACCCGAAGGAGTTGGCCATGAGCATGCTGCAGGAATTCAGAAGTTTCGCCCTCAAACCCAATCTCGTCGACCTGGCGGTCGGCGTGATCGTCGGCCTCGCCTTCGGCAAGATCGTGGCCTCGCTGGTAGAGGACGTGATCATGCCGCTGATCGGCACGGTCATCGGCGGGGTGGATTTCAGCAGCCTGGCGATCACCGTGGGCGCGGCGAACATCAATTACGGAAAATTCCTGCAGGCCTGTGTGGATTTCCTCATCATCGCCGCGGTGATCTTCATCGCGGTGCGGCAGATCAACCGCCTGCGCCGCGAGGAGCCGGTCGCGCCGCCGAGGCAGGAGGTGCTGCTCGAGGAAATCCGCGACCTGCTGAAAAAGGGCCAGCGCGCTACTTGAAGTCGCCGGCGGTGGCTACCGCAAGCCGCCCGAGATCCAGGTGCCGGCGCAGCGCGTCGCGTACCTGCTCCGGCGTGAGCGCGGCGATGCGCCGCTCCAGGTCGACGTCCCAGGCGAAGGTGCGTCCCAGGAACAGATAACTGTCCAGACGCGCGCTCAGCGTCTCGTCGCGCGTGCGCGCCAGGCGCCGTGCCTCGAGCAGCCCGCGCTTTGCCGTCTCCAATTCTTGTGCGCCGAAGCCATCGCGCAGCGCGCGCGTGAGCTCCTCACGCATCGCCTGCTCAACGCGCGCCTGGTTCTGCGGCGCGAAAATCGCCGAGACGCGGAAGTGGGCGGACTCGTCCTGCGGGCTGGCGCTGAACCAGCTGTAGGTGCTGTAGGACAGCCCTTCCTTCTCGCGGATACGGTCCGGCAGCCGCGCGCTGGAGGAGCCGCCGAGCAGGTAACTGCCCAGGACCATGGCGGGGAAGTCCGGGTGGTCGTCGCGCATGCGCAGCTCGAGCCCGGCGCGCAGCACGGCGTTGGCCTTGTCCGGGGTGCGCAGCTCGCGCACGAGCGCCGGGCGCTCGAAGTAGCGGCTCGGGATACGGGCGTAGGGCGCCGGATTCTTCCAGCCCCCGAACAGCTCCTCGAGCAGCGCGGCGAGCGCCGCGGGATCGAAATCGCCCACCGCCGCGAAGTCCGCGCCGGTTGCGCCGACCAGTTCCGCGTGGCAGCGGCGTGCGTCCTCGAGCGTCGCCGCCTTCAATTCGGCAATGCGCTCGTCAAGCGAGGTCGTGTACAGCCAATGGCCCTTGGGGTAGGGCTGCAGGTAGCGCTGCAGCGCTTCCCCCGCGAGCGCCGCGGGGTCGCTGCGCTGCTCTTCGGTGCTGGTGAGCGCGCTCCTCTTCAACTCCTCGAACTCGGCCGCCGGAAATGCCGGCTCGCGCAGGACTTCCGCGACCAGGCGCAGGGTCTCCGCGAGATGCTCGCGCCGCGTCTGCAGCGTGGCGCCGGCGGCGCTCACCGCGACCGTGGCCTGCAGCCGGTCGAGCGCGTCGCGCAGCTCGGCGCGCGAGCGCTTCTTCGTGCCTCGCATCAGCATGTCGCCTGCCAGGGAGCAGGCGATGCTGCGCCCCGCAGTGCTCTTCTCGTTGCCCCAGTGCAGGCTGAGTTTCGCCACCACCGTGGCGCCGCGAGTGCGCTTGGCGAGCAAGGCCGTGCGCAGGCCGTTGGCCAGTACACGGCGCTGCAGGCGGGATTCGATGTTCTGCGGGGAAGGGTCGAAGGCCTCGCCCGCCTCCACTGTTTCGCTGCTCTCGTACCCGGCGAGCGCCGCCTGCAGGTCTGGCGTGTCCGGAATCTGCGCTCGCTCGGGCTGCGCCGTGGGCACGAACTGCCCCAGTACGCGGTTGGAGGGCCGCAGGTAAGCCTCGGCCACGCGCCGCACGTCGCCCAGGCTCACGGCGCGCAGGCGGTCGCGGTACAGGTAGAACAGGCGCCAGTCGCCCACCGCGTGATACTCAGCCAGCGCGTTGACCAGCTCCCGCCCGTCCAGGCGCGCCTTTTCCATCACGTTGAGCAAGACGGTGCGCGCGCCCTCGACCTCGTCCTGCCGGATTGGATCGCGCCGCACGCCGTCGAGCGTCGCGAGCAGCGCCTCGCGCGCGGCATCGAGCGAGCCTTCCTTGGGCACGCCGGCGCCGAAGTAGACGTAGCCCGGGTCGCGCAGGGCGCGCTCGGCGCCCCAGGTCCAGCTCGCCAGGCCTTTCTGCACCAGCGCCTGATGCAGGCGCCCCTGCGGCGCGCGGCCCAGGGCCTCGACCAGCACGTCGACTGCCGCATAGTCCGGATGCCCGGCGGCGGGCACTCGGTACAGCGTGGCGACGATCGGCGTTTCGCCCGCGCGGCGCAGCGTGACCCTGCGCTCGCCGTCCTGCGTCGGCTCGACCGTGTACAGGGCGGGCAGGGCGCGCGACGGGCGCGGCACCGGGCCGAAGTGCTTCGCCACCAGCTCGAGCGCGCGCCGCGGGTCGAAGCGGCCGCCGACGATCAGCAGCGCGTTGTCGGGCTGGTACCAGGTGCGGTAGAAGGCCTGCAGCCGCTCGATCGGCACCGACTCGATGTCCGAGCGCGCGCCGATGATGGCGTTGCCGTAGTTGTGCCAGCTGTAGGCCAGGCGCTGCATGCGCTGGAACAGTACGCTGCCGGCACTGTTCTCGCCCATCTCGAATTCGTTGCGCACCACCGTCATCTCGCTGTCCAGGTCTTGCTTGCGGATGAAGGAATGCACCATGCGGTCGGCTTCCATCCCCAGCGCCCAGTCGAGGTTCTCCTCGGAGGCGGGCAGCGTCTCGAAGTAGTTGGTGCGGTCCTGCGAGGTGGTGCCGTTCCAGCGCGCGCCGCGGCGCGTGAACTCCTGCTTCACGTCGGGGAGGTTCTTCGAGCCCTTGAACAGCATGTGCTCGAGCAGGTGCGCCATGCCTTTTTCGCCGTAGCCCTCGTGGCGCGAGCCCACGAGATAGGTGATGTGCACGGTCACCGTGTCGGCGCTGGCGTCGGGCACCAGCAGCACGCGCAGGCCGTTGTCCAGGCGGTGCTCGGCGACGCCTTCGACCTCCGCGACCTTGAGCGGCGCCGGCGCCGCTGGCGCGGGCAGGGCGAGGCACAACAGCAGCAGGGCGAGAAGTCTGGTCATCGAGGGCGGCCGCGAAGGATACCGCCGTTGGAGCGGCGTTCGGCGCAAAAGGTTCAGCGCCGGTCAAGGCTTGGGCGCGGGGCCGAGCTTCTTGTATTCCTGGCGCATGCAGTCGCGCAGCACCGTGCCCTGCCTGCCGGTGCAGGCCGCGAGCACCAGGTCGCGCCGCTCGGCGTTGATGAAGTAGCGCTCCTCGCAGCCCGCCGGGTCGCGGTTGTTCATGCACAGCTCGCGCGCCATGCAGGCGCGTTGCTCGCCATGAGGTGCCAGGCGGCAGGTACGCGCGGCTTCGCGGAACTGCTCGCGGCCGGCCTGGGCGTGCAACGTGGTGGAGGCGGCGAGGAGCAGGACGCCAAGGAGTGCGTGCGCCTTCATCCCAGCTGCTTGAGCATCGTCTCGGCGTCGGAGACCTCGAACTTGAGGGGTACCTCGACGTTGAGCTGCTTCACCACGCCGTCCTCGACCAGCATCGAGCAGCGCCGCATGCGCGTGCCCATGCCCCCGGCGCTTGAGTCGACCTCGAGGCCGAGCGCCCTGGTCCACTGGCCGTTGCCGTCGCCGAGCA
>CAZOSA010000073.1:0-4128 GCA_964582155.1 uncultured Enterobacteriaceae bacterium
CGGCGAGGAGGATGCCGGCTTTCACGAGGTCCTCGTTGTACTTGCCCATCTCGGTGAGGAGTTTCGTGTCCGGCATGACGCCCGCTTCAGAATCCTTGGTTGCCTTCACCATCACCATGAATTTCATGTGCGTCTCCTTGTGATTGGACTGGGTTCTCAAGTGGTCTGACAGCGCCCCGTCACCGCGGCAAGCGTGTCCCGAACCATATCAATGCCCGCGGTAAGCGGCGGACAGGATGCGTAGCGGACTGACCGTCCGAGTGAGCGTAGCGAACGACTTGACCGCGTTGTTATGCAGCACCTTCGGGCACCTCGTGGTCAGGATGCAATAGGCCATCAACGGCACTCAGGTGTGACATTCAGTCGACCTTCGCTGCAATAGACTCGATCTCAATCTTCAATTCCGGTCGTGCCAACCCCTTGACGATTAGAATGATCGCACCTGGCTTGTGTTCACCCATGACTCGGTCGCGCACTTCTACAAATGTTCTTACATCACCCCGGTCAGTAAGAAATACCGTGAGTCGTACAATATCAGAGAGGGCCATGCTCGCCGCGTCAAGCACTGCTGCGAGGCGCGTGAATACGACTTCGGCCTGCTCCGCGGTCGTTTCTGGAGTAGTTCCGTCGGGTTTAGTCCCAACTTGACCGTTCGTGAACAGGAGACTTGCTCCCGCAGGTACCTCCACACCGTGCGCCACGTTGCTGGAATGATGGTAAAGCTCGTCTAGAACATGCACCTTCAACATCCAAGAGTTCCCTTTTTTGACCGTGAATACCTCTCGCGAGCCGATTCGCCTTGCCACAGTCGGGCAGCACAAGAACATGGAAATCTGTAACCCATGTCCTCCGACACTTTTGTTACCTATCTCCCCGGCCGGTCAATCCGACATTCACTTGATTTGAAGCGGTTGCTGCAATGCACTCTTCGGAAATTTCTCAACGTCCGGTGGCACGATCACCCAAGGATGAGCGGACTGCGTCCAACCGTGCCGCTCGATCTTGAGCCAAGAAGGGTCGTCAAAGGTTCCGCCCGCTATAGCACGCGCACCAGGCAGCAGCTCAAGCGTCCATGTCACCGTCGTGCCGCACGCGAGACAGAACTCCATGCGAAGCCAGCGGTTGCTCTCGTCGGAGCTATGTTCATACGACTTTAAGTCTCCCCGTATGATCTCAACATCTTCTTGCTTGAAGTACACGCCGATCCCGAAAGCGCTTCCCGTTCGGCGTTGGCAAAACCTGCAGTGACATACGCCTGTCCGAACCGGAGCCCTCTTTACCCGGTAGCGAACCGCACCACATGCACAACCACCCTCATGAATCTCGGGCATTCGATTTCCTCCTATATAGCGTTCTTCCGCATGGGTGCCAACCTCGTGCTCTGCGGCGGGCCAGCACCGACATTTGATGCAGCGCGATGCTGGCGGTCCGGCCACAGCAGCTAGAAGTTAGGGCTCTTTGGGCTGATTGTTGCTCGGTTTTCAATAGATGTTGATCTCACTCCTGCTTGCCATCCGTACGGTCGCGAGCCGGGAGAGAACTGCGAAATGCGTCAAACGTCTTCCACGCGGGGACCGGCGGCGTGTACTCCGGCCGCGGTGCGTACACCGAATGTTCGATTAGTTGCATTTTGTGTATGTAGCGGGGGCAGTTCGGAAAGATCCGATTCGCCGTAACGCGAATAATGAACACGGAGCCCGGGTACTCGTTACGCAAAGCATCATCTTCCCTGACTTGGGCCGTGCCGTTCACGCGCAGTCGCTTTGGCTGCTCGAAGTCCAGGAACATCAGCCCAACATGAGGATTGACGAGCACGTTTCCCCACGTTCTGTACATGCCGTTACCGTCGTAATCGGGAATGACCAGGGTGCGATCGTCAATGACGCGGACGAACCCGGGCAAACCACCCTTGTAAGAGCAGTCGGGGTGGCCGTGGGCGTCTGCTGTTGCTATAAAGAACATCGGGCAACGCTGGATAAACGCACGGTCATCATCGGTAAATGCCGTGCGAACGGTCACCTGCTCTAGACGGTCAGCTAGGGGTCGCGTCTCACGAACATCCTGAAGCCGCCGCATCCCATCGTGATACATCGGATCGTCTGCCATCATTCCTCCCGGTAGATCGCCATGTGACAGAGCAGTAACGAATAGGATCGTATCCGTCGTGCGGCAGCATTCTGGAAATCGAAGAACATATCCATACTTACATTGAACCATCTACGTATGGAAAGCGCCATATGCCGGCACATATGTACTAATGGATAGATCCTAGTGTCAGACAATCTGAAATCTGAAAACGAGATTGCCCGCGACCACCCGCTCCTACGCGCCGCGGCGCGCCGCCCTCAGATCGACTTCGCGAGCGCCGCCAACTGGTCGGTGGCAGGGGTTGTCATCTGAGCTCGATCTCCACGAAGCGGAATTCGTAGTCATTGGCGTTGATTACGTTATGCGCGACGCCCTTGGTGCGCGCGTAGGAGACACCGGCCTGAAGTTGCACCTCCCGCACGCCATCAGGCTCCTCCAGGCGCAGCGTGCCGGTAGTCAGCGGGACGACCACGTAGTCGTGCGCGTGCACGTGGTGGCCCGTCTCGGCGCCGGGCGCGAAGCGCCACTCGGTGACGATGACGCGATCGTTCGTGACCTGCGGATGTGCTGTGGCCTTCATCGTTTCCCCCGTCTGGTCGACGCGAGAGCGCCCGCCAGTTCCCGCGTTAGCACGGCGGCCGGAATTTCCTTGCATCCACTCGCGTTCTGTCCTGACCAGAGGGGCGAGAAATCGCCGCTGCCCCGGCTTTCCGCCTTGGCGCGCAAGGGGGCGATGGCCGAGGTTGCAAGGGGGAAGGCTGGAGCGGCGGCGCTGACAGGGCCGAGCTCGCGCATGATGCGGTTCACGATGCCGCGGGCGGGCCGACCGGTGAACAGATTGGTGAGCGCCGTGACGCGGGCTGTATCGCTTTTCAGGGCCACGCGATGCACAGTGCTGGTAGTGGCTTCGGGGCACAGCAGATAGGCGGTGCCGATTTGGACGCCGGCCGCGCCGAGCGCGAGGGCCGCCGCGACGCCCTTCGCGTCGGCGATGCCGCCGGCGGCGATGACTGGAATCCTCACCGCTTGCACGACCTGCGGCACCAGGGCGAGCGTGCCGACCTGGCTGTGCAGATCCTCTGTCAGGAACATGCCGCGATGGCCTCCTGCTTCGACGCCTTGCGCGATGACCGCATCGACGCCGCGCGCCTCGAGCCAGCGCGCCTCCTCGACGGTCGTCGCCGATGACAGGATCTTCGCACCCCAGCCGCGCACCCGCTCCAGCAGCTCCCCCGACGGCAGGCCGAAATGAAAGCTCACCACCGCGGGCTTGAACTCCTCCAGCACATCCGCCGCCTCCTTGCTGAACGGCAGGCGCCCGGGGCCGGCGGCGATCGACGCCGGATCGATGCCGAACTCCTTGTAGTAGGGCGCGAGCGCGGCGCGCCAGGCGGCTTCGCGCGCGGCGTCCGGCGTGGGTTGCGCGTGACAGAAGAAATTGACGTTGTAGGGCTTCGCGGTCTGCGCGCGGATGATTTCCAGTTCCTTTCGCATCGCTTGCGCGTCGAGCATGGCGCAGGGAAGCGAACCCAGGCCGCCTGCATTGGACACGGCGATGGCAAGGGCGCTGCCTTGCGAGCCCGCCATCGGGGCCTGGGTGATCGGGAGATCGATGCCGAGGAGCTTCTGCAGGGTCATGGATCAGCGTATTCTCGCGCAAAATATGGAGCCAAAATGATCGCCGTGATCTTCGAAGCCCAGCCTCAACCGGGAAAGAAAGACGCCTACCTCGACGCCGCCGCGCGCCTGCGGCCGCTGCTGGAGAAGATGGACGGCTTCGTCTCCATCGAACGCTTCGAGAGCCTGTCGCAGCCCGGCAAGCTCCTGTCGCTGTCCTACTGGCGCGACGAGGAGGCGGTGCGGCAATGGCGCAACGTCGAGGAGCACCGCCGTATCCAGGGCGCAGGGCGAAAGTCGATTTTCGCGGACTACCGGCTGCGCGTGGCCGCGGTGCTGCGCGACTACGGCCTGAACGATCGCGCGCAGGCCCCGGAGGACTCGCGCGATGCTCATGGCGGCTAAGTTCTGCTCCCCCAGTAC
>CAZOSA010000073.1:4228-8962 GCA_964582155.1 uncultured Enterobacteriaceae bacterium
GCCAGCGCTCTTTCGAACTCCGCGATGAATGCCAGGCCGACACCTGGGCCGCCTTCGCGCGCGTAGCGCAAGGCGGCTTCGGCCAGTTCCCGATCTGCGTCGGGACTGACCGATGCGATCACTTGATCGCGGCGCGCGCCCGGGCGATGGAGTCGGCCGCAGGGATCAGTCTGGCGCGGCCGCTTTCGATCTCCTCGATCCTGTGCTCGACTTCAGCCGCCCAAGCATGCTCGATCTCGTGATCCTGGAAAATGCTGGTGATCAAGCGATCCGCGAGGTGTGCCCGCTCTTCCGGTGTGAGCTGCATCGCCTGAGATGCGACGCTTTCAAGCTGGCTGGACATGTGTTTCCCCGATGCTCAATGGACGAGCCATCATACCCTTCGGATGAGCCCAGTGGCAGTGGCGGTCGCCATCAGCTCACCGTTCTGCTACAGCCCCCGTGAGTTAGCGCACGCAAGGCGTCTCGATCCATCAGTGCGCGGCGAGGAACTCCTGTCTTCATACGCTCCCCACGATGAGTGGAATCATCATTTCGTCTGCGCTCGCGCCGCCATGGTGGCCGATGTGGCGGTGTCTCGGCTCGCCCGGCGTCCAGTCCTTGACCGTGGCGCGCCCGTTCATCTGCAGCGCGACATCGCCGATGCGCTCGGCGAAGCGCGGGTGCGCATCGCCGCCGCCGAACCAGCCTTCCTCCGCCAGTTCACGGCTGGGCCTTACCTGCGCGCGAGCGCCGAGCCAGTCGGCGGCGCGCTGCACGAACTCGCGCTCGCGGCCCTCCTGCACGTGGCAAAAGGCGATGCGGCTCTCGCCGCACAGAGGATAGCGCAGCAGGCGGGCAAGCCCGGGCGCGTCGGCGAAATCGAGCGCGTCTTCGCCCACGCTGTCCACGAAGCCGTGATCGGCGGTCGCCACCACCAGCGTATCGGTGCCGGCGAGCTGGTCCACCAGTTCGCCGAAGGCGGCGTCCACCGCCTTGAAATGCGCGCGCGCCTCGCTGCTGCCATTGCCATGGCGGTGCGACAGCGCGTCGAACTCCGGCCAGTAGGCGTAGACGAACTTGCACTCGGGCCCCGATTTCACTGCGGCGGCCGTCTGCGCGACCAGGCCGTCCAGCTTGTCGTAGGCAAGGCGCTCGGCGCAACCGCAATGGTGCAGGTTGTAGGTCGAGTCGATGATCGGGCGGTAGGAGACGACGATGCTGCGCCGCGCGAGGCCGTCGAACAGCGGACCGGCGCGGTACAGGCGCGCGGGCGGCACGCCGAGCGCCGCACGGTCGCCGCGGCGCTGGAAGGGCAGCGGCGAGCCCACGCAGCCCGCCTCGCCGAACAGCGTGAACCAGCCGGTGAGCCCGTGCTCGAGCGGCGTCCAGCCGGTGTAGGAGGTGGTGATGGCGCTCGCGGTGGTGGAAGGAAACACCGAGGTGATCGCGCCGCGCCGGCGCGCGAGCAGCGCGCCGGCCACGCCTTCGCGTTGCAGGTAGTTGTCGCCCAGGCCGTCCACGATCAGGAGCAGGACGTTGGTCGCCGCCGCCAGTTCCGCGGGCGGCAGGCAGGCGAGCGGCGCGTGGCGCGGCGCGCCACCGCAGGCCTCGACGATCGAGGCGATCAGGTTGGCGAAACCGCCGCCCGCGTAATCCGGCCGGGTCATGCGCCGGATTCTAGCGGCTCAGTGCAGGAGTATGGAGTTGGTCAGCAGGGCTTCGTAGCGGCACAGGTACTCGTCCACCGCTTCTTCGCCGGAGTCGCCGGTGCACAGCTGCGCCATGCCGAGGCGCAAGCGCGCCGCCATCTGGCCTTCGAGAAAACCGCTGCGCCGCGCGAGTTTGTCCACCAGCTCGATGCCGGCCCCGCCGCCGAATTCGGCTACGCAGTAGCTGTCGCTGTTGTACAGGATATGCACGATCATACTGTGCTCGTATAACGCCCCGGGAGGTGTAAAGATGACTTGCCGGCGTGATAAAATTCACGCCCGTTTCGTCGCGAGGTTCCCCATGCGGCTCGAAGTCCACGTACACGCCGACATTCCCATCCTCGAAGGGGTTTCCCGCAAGCAGATCGAGCAGGCGATCGCGCCCTGGCTCGAGTACCTGGACGCCGATGCGCTCGCCGACGTGAAGAGCCTGGAAGCCGACGAGCCCGGCATCCGCTTCGATGACAAGGAGCTGATGCTGCTGGTGTGCTGGACCGGCGAGATCGGCCGCAGCTTCCATGTCGCGCTTGAGTCTTCGCTCGACAACCTCGGCCCCTATTGCCACGAGGCGGCCGAGGTGGACCTCACCGTGTATCACGAGAACGGCGAGCAGGAATCCAAACTCCTGTTCGTCGGGCCGACGGCGCAGGCGATCCACGAGGCGCAGCGCCGCTGCATGATCGAGGATATCTCGGCGCTGCTCGAGCGCCAGTTCGACAAGGAGAAGTCGGCCGAGGTGGCGGCCCTGGTGAACCAGTTGTTCGATCGCGACTGGAAGGAGAAGGCGCAAACGGGCGTCGGAAAACAGCAGCCCGAACGCGCCTTCGAGTACGGCACGCGGCCCAGCCGCAAGAACCTGCACTAGTCGGGACCATTTGACGACGCCCCTTTCGAGGGGCGTTTTTGTTTGCGCAGTCCCCGGAGTTCGCCATGGCAGCAGGCCCCAAGTACCCCGGCTTCGACACCCTCGCGCTGCACGCCGGGCAGTCGCCCGACCCGGTCACCGGCAGCCGCGCGGTGCCGATCTATCAGACCACCTCCTACGTGTTCCGCGACAGCGAGCACGCGGCGTCGCTGTTCAACATGGAGCGCGCGGGCCACGTCTATTCGCGCATCTCCAATCCCACGGTGGCGGTGCTCGAGGAGCGTGTCGCGGCGCTGGAGGGTGGCGTGGGCGCCATCGCCACGGCCTCCGGCCAGGCGGCGCTGCACCTCGCGGTGGCGACGCTGATGGACGCGGGCAGCCATATCGTCGCCTCCAACTCGCTGTACGGCGGCTCGCACAACCTGCTCGGCTACACGCTGAAACGCTTCGGCATCGACACCAGCTTCGTGGCGCCGGGGACGCCGGAAAACTTCCGCCTGGCGATCCGGCCGAACACGCGTCTCCTTTTCGGCGAAACGCTCGGCAACCCGGGGCTCGAAGTGCTCGATGTCCCGGCGGTGGCGAAAGTGGCGCACGACGCCGGGCTGCCGCTGCTGGTGGATGCCACCTTCACCACGCCGTACCTGATGCAGCCCTTCGCGCACGGCGCGGACCTGCTGTACCACTCGGCGACCAAGTTCCTCGGCGGCCACGGCATTGCCATCGGCGGCGTGCTGGTGGATGCGGGCCGTTTCGACTGGGAGAAAAGCGGCAAGTTTCCCCAGCTCACCGCGCCGTACGCAGGCTTTCACAACATGGATTTCGAGGAGGAGTCGGGCACGCGCGCGTTCCTGCTGCGCGCGCGGCGCGAGGGCCTGCGCGACTTCGGCGCCTGCATGGCGCCGATGACCGCGTTCCAGATCCTGCAGGGCGTCGAGACGCTGCACCTGAGGATGCCGCGCCATGTGCAGAGCACGCGAACAGTGGTGCAGTACCTTGCCTCGCACCCGGCCGCGGAGCAGGTTGTCTATCCCGAGTTGCCCGGCCATCCGGACCACGCGCTGGCGAAGAAACTGCTGCCGCGCGGCTGCGGCGCGGTGTTCACTTTCGACATCAAGGGCGGCCGCGAGGCGGGCAAGCGCTTCATCGAGGCACTGCGCGTGTTCTCACACCTCGCCAACGTTGGCGACGCGAAATCGCTGGTCATCCATCCGGCCAGCACCACGCACTACCGCATGACCGACGAGGACCTGAAGAAATCCGGCATCGGCGCCGGCACGGTGCGCCTGTCGATCGGGCTGGAAGACCCCGAGGACCTGGTCGAGGATCTCGCGCGCGCGCTGAAAGCGGCGCAACAGTGAACCTGGCCGTCGACCGCAGGCAGGCGTTCGCCTACACGGCGGTGCACGCGCTCGACGCGACGAAACCGACGATCGTGTTCATGCACGGCGCCGGGCTGGACCATTCCTGCTGGGGATTGCAGAGCCGCTATTTCGGCTATCACGGCTGGAACGTGCTCGCGCTCGATTTTCCTGCGCACGGGCGCTCCGACGGCCCGCCGCTGGCCAGCATGCCGGAGATGGCGGACTGGGTCGTGAGACTCATGGATGCCGCGAAGCAGGAGCGGGCGAGCATGGTGGGCCATTCGATGGGCTCCCTCGTGGCGCTGGAATGCGCGGCGCGCCACCCGGCGCGCGTCGAGCGCATCGCACTGCTGGGCACCGGGTATCCGATGAAGGTGGGCGAGGCGTTCCTCGACGCGGCGAAGAGAAACGACCATGCGGCCTACGACATGGAGACCATCTGGGGCCACGCGGCGCAGGTGCCCCTGGGCGGCAATCCCAACCCGGGCATGTGGATGTACGGCGACATGCTCGCGCGCCTCGCGCGCCTTGCGCCCGGCGTGCTGTACAACGACCTGAAGGCCTGCAACGACTATGCGGGCGGCGCGCAGGCGGCGGCGAAAGCGAAATGCCCGGCGCTGTTCATCCTCGGCCGGCGCGACCAGATGACCCCGCTCAAGGCGGGCCTCGGATTCGCGCAACTGTTGCCCGGTGCGGCGGTGATGCAGCTGGCGCCGTCCGGGCACTCGATGATGGCCGAGTGCCCCGACGCCACGCTCGACGCGCTGATCGGGTTCTTGCGCGCCTAGGCGCCCCAGCGGGCGCGGTACACCGC
>CAZOSA010000074.1:0-8916 GCA_964582155.1 uncultured Enterobacteriaceae bacterium
GTGCGCCTGCCGGCGGCTGAGGTTTGCGACGCGAGTGAAGTACGGCGTGCGCTCGGCGTTCCAGACGTAGCGCTTGACAAGCTTTTCCCATTCGGATTCCACCGGTGCAGATCAGGCTGGCGGCGCCGCCGTCTTGGCGCTTGCCCCGTCCGCGCCCCGCGCTCCGGTGAGCGCCGGGTCGGTGGGTGCAGCCGGGTCCGAAAGCCGCAGGCCGTAATCGTCCTCCAGCCGCACGCGCTCCTTGCCCTCGATCTTGGCATCCGTTTCCGGCCAATCCAGAGTCATGAGCGGAAAGCGCAGATCCTTCGGCCCCCACAGGATGGTCGCCACCTGCAGCCAGGCCGCGAATCCGGATAACACCGCCACCAGCATACCCAAGATGAACACGCTCTTGATGATCCAGCGGTGGCTCAGGCCGACGGTCGAGGCCGAGGTCTCGTTGATCATGTACGACGCATAGGTGTACTCGAACGCAAAAAAGATCACGATGGCGCAGAAGGGAATCATGAAGAAGGTAAGCCCGACGAACTCCAGCCAGGCCTTCTTGCGGAAATCCAGGCTATCGCGGATGAGATCGATGCGCACGTGGGTGTTGTAGACCACGCCGTAGCCCAGCACCAGCGCGAACAGGCCGGCGTGGAAGTGCCACTCCAGCTCCTGCAGGATCGTGGACTGGAAGAACGAGCCGAGATTGTCCGCCAGCCAGCCCTGCAGGCGGTAGATCCTGCCGGTTTCCTCGTCCTCGAAACCGATCTTGCGGCCGATGACGTCGATGCAGGTGATGACGACCACCGGCACGATCAGCCAGCAGCCCCATGCCCCGACGAAGTCCACGAACCGCCGCAACCGGGCGGCAACCCGGACTGCACGCGGCATCTCGCCCGACGGCGTTGCGTGATTGTCGGCTTGCATGGTCAATCGTAGCTCGCGTGCATCAGCCACAGCGCGAGCTGCGGAAACGTCAAGACGAGGATCAACCCGATCAGCTGGATGATGACGAAGGGAATGATGCCGAGGTAGATGCTCTGGATCTTCACTTCCTTGGGCGCGATGCCCTTCAGGTAGAACAGCGCGAAGCCGAACGGCGGCGTGAGGAACGAAGTCTGCAGGTTGACCGCCAAGCAGATCAGGAACCAGTAGACGACGTCGGCCTTCGGCACGTGGTCGCCGAAGTCGAGCGTCGCGATGAGCGGGGCGAACACCGGCAGCACGATCAGCGTGATCTCGATCCAGTCGAGGAAGAAGCCGAGGAAGAACACGATCGCCATCACCAGGAACACGAAGCCCCAGCTGCCCAGGGCCGCTTCCTTGATCCAGTGCTCGACAAGGTCGTCGCCGCCCAGCTGGCGGTAGACGAAGGCGAAGCAGGTGGCGCTGATGATGATGAAGAACACCATCGAGATGGTGCGCCCCGCACTCTGGCAGACGGCGTTCATCATCTTCCAGTCGAGCCGGCCCCACAACGCGGCGAGCACGATCGCCCCTCCCGCGCCGACCGCGCCCGCCTCGCTCGGCGTCGCCCAGCCGAGCAGGATCGAGAGCTTGATGGTGCCGATGAGAAATACCGGCGGGAAGAATGCGCGGAAGAGCAGCGGGCCCAGCTTGCCCTTGGGCACCGTCAGCAGGTCCGGCGGCAGGGGCGGCGCGAGCGAGGGCTTCAGCTTGGCGGCGAGGAAAATGAACATTAGATACATCGCCGCCAGCGTCAGGCCGGGCATGATCGCGGCAGAGAACAGGTTGCCGACCGAGACCGTGAGCAGGTCGGCCATGACGATCAGCATGATGCTGGGCGGAATGAGGATGCCGAGCGTGCCCGCCGCCGCGATGGTGCCGCAGGAAAGTGCGTGGCTGTAGCCCTGCTTCATCATGGTGGGCAGGGCGAGCGCGGTCATCATGGTCACCGAGGCGCCGATGATGCCGGTCATCGCCGCGAGGATCGTGCCCATGATGGTGACGCCCAGCGCGAGCGCGCCCGGCACGCGCTTGAGGATCAGCTGCACGCAGTAGAGCAGGTCCTGGGCGATGCCGCTGCGTTCCATCATCACGCCCATGAAGATGAAGGTGGGGATCGCGACCAGCACCAGGTTCTCGGCCGCCTGGCCCCAGATGCGCGGCACGAAATTGAAGAAATGCACCAATTTGAAGGAGCCGAGCAGGAAGCCGAGCAGGCCGAAGATCAGCGCGAGCCCGCCGAGGATGAACGCCACCGGGTAGCCCGAAAACAGCAGTATGCCGAGCGTAAAGAACATGAGGATCGGCAGCAACTCGCGCGCCTTGACCAGCAGTTCGCCCCGCGCGGCGGGCTGGAGCCCGGTCACGTAGGCGTAGCCGAAACCGAGCAGCAGGATGAGCGCAATCGCCACGACGTAGCGATTGCCGAGCCGGCTTCCCAATTTGAGCAGGAAATCCATCAGGCGTCCCTCAAGGTACACGAGCCCCCGGCGCCGCGGCTGGGGCGCGGACGCGGAGGCTCAACCGTCATTGGCTACTTCTTCGCGGCGGGCTTGGAGGTGAGATAGGTTGGCTTCATGAACTGTGCGTCACCCCAGATCGCGTAATTCTTGCGGAAGGCCAGGTAGTCGTCCGCGATCCGCTTGAACAGCGGGTCCGTGGCGGACTCTTCCTTGATCACGTCCAGCCAGGCCTTCTCGAAGATGGCGAGTTCGCTGTCCTTCCAGCGCTTGACCTGCACCTTGTGCTTGTCCCGCATCTCGGCCATCACGCCGAACTGCGTCGCCTCGGTTTCCGCGTAGGTATAGGAAAGCTGGTTGCCCGCCGCGATCTCGAGGATCTTCTTGTACGACTTGGGCAGCGCGTCGAAGACCTTCTTGTTCATCATGATCTCGGTCATCGACACCGACTGGTGCCAGCCCGGGAAGTAGTTGAACTTCGCCACCTGGTGGAAGCCCAGCTTGATGTCCATGGCCGGCATCGAGAACTCGGTCGCGTCGATCACGCCGCGCTCCAGGGCCGGAAAAATGTCCGAAGCCGCGAGCATCTGGGTCGAGACCCCCAGCTTCTGCATGACCTTGGCGCCCAGGCCGAAGAAGCGCATCTTGAGCCCCTTCACCTGGTCCATCGACTTGATCTCCCTGCGGAACCAGCCCGAGGTCTCCGGGCCGATCGCGAGGGCGTCAAACGCGATCATGTCGTGCTTGGCGTAGATCTCGTCGCGCAGCTTGTTGCCGTTGCCGAAAATCTTCCAGGCCATGAACTCGCCGTAGCCCGGACCGAAGGGCACTGCAGTGAAGAAAGACAGCGCCGCGTACTTGCCGGCATAGTTGCCCGCCGGCGACCAGCAGGCGTCCACCGAGCCCTTGGAGGCGGCGTCGAAGCACTCCAGCACCGGCACCAGCGCGCCGGGCTCGTAGAACTTGATGACGAAGTTGCCGTCGGTCATGTCCTCGACGTCCTTGACCAGGCGCACCGCCGAAGTCCCCAGGTGCGTGAGCGAACTGCCGAACGCGCTCTGCATCTTCCAGTTCACCTTCGGCTGTTGCGCCTGCGCGGTGTCAAGGGCAAAGGCCGCGCCAACGGCCAGCGCAGCCACCGTCCATTTCATGGGTCTCTTTGCAGTCATGGTTTCCTCCTCCAATTGTTTGTCGGACCCGTCCGAGTCAGGCCGGGCATCCGACACGCGCCTCCCAGCGCGTTCACACGCATCATAGTTCACCGGTTTGTGAATTCACAACCAAAATCCGGCCGCGCAGCGCCGGGGCCGGCTTGTGTCGACTCCCTGCTGCTGTGCAGCACTCATTGCGCGGAGGCCGTTCGATCGTAGACCTTGAGGATCGCGCCGGTGTCCAGTTCGGCGTGCCCCAGGTGCACCAGGATACGGTACAGGGAAAGTGCCTCGCCCATCATCGGCGTGGGGGCCTGCAATCCCGCAGCGTACTCATGCACCATTTCCAGGTCCTTGAGCAGCTGGCGCGCGTAGCCCTGCGGCGCAAACTCGCGCCGCTGCATGCGCGGATAGAGCTTCTGCAGCAGGGCGCTGTCGCCAAGGCCCCCCGCGATGCATTCGGGCAGGCGCGCCGCGTCGATGCCTGCTGCTTCGGCCAGCACCACCGCCTCCGCCATCACCGCGTGGCCGCAACCCACGATGAGCTGGTTGAGCATTTTCGCCGCCATGCCGGCGCCGGCAGGCCCCATATGGGTAAAGCGTCCGGCGATGTCGGCAAACAGCGGCCGCGCTCGCTCGATCTCCGCGGGCTCGCCGCCCGCCATGATGGTGAGCGTGCCCGTGCTGCAGGCCGGTGGACCACCCGAGACCGGTGCGTCGATCCAGCCGCAGCCCGTCGCCGCGCGCAACTGTCGCGCAAACGCCTTGCATTTCTCGACCTTGATGGTGGAAAAGTCGATCACCAGTTGCGGTGCGCGCAATGCGCCGGCGACGCCAGCCTCGCCGAACACGGCCCGATCCACTGCGTCGGTGGTCGGCAGGTTGAGCAGCACGAGATCCGCGCTCTTCGCCGTGGCGGCGGGCGACGCGGCAGCGACCGCGCCCGCCGCCACCGCGGCCGCGACCTGTCCGGGCACGATGTCGTAAGCCTTGACCGGATAGCCGAGGGAGGTGAGGCGCTTCACCATCGGCAGGCCCATCAGGCCGGCGCCGACATATCCAATGAGAAATTTTCCTGGCACGTGTCACTCCATGGCGTAGATGCGAACCGCATTATCGTGAAACAGCGCGCGCTGCTCCAGCGGGGCAAACCCCTTTACGATCTGCCGGAAGCCGGAATAGATTGCGCCGAAGCTGGCGCACAGGCTGTCCACGGGAAAATTGCTCGCGAACATCGCGCGCTGCACGCCGAAGATCTCGATCGCCGAAAGCACGATCTCCCGGTTGAGCGCCGGGGTCCAGCGCCTGCCGGGCACGCCGAGGCCGGAAATCTTGATCGCAGCGTTGGGGCACCCGGCGAGCAGGCGCAGCGCGCGCTTCCATCCGGCGATGCCTTCGGCGCTGCGGTCGGCTGGGAGCCCGGCGTGGTTGAGCACCAGCTGCGTGCCGGGATACGCGCGGCACAGCGCGGCCGCGTCGGCTAGTTCCGTCCACGGCGCCTGCAGGTCGAAGCGCAAGCCGGAGCGTGCGAGCAGCGCGTAGCCCGCGCGCCAGCGCGGGTCGCGCATCGCGCCCGGCCGCGGTTTGTGGCGGATGCCGCGCACGAACGGGACCGCCGCCTGGCGCTCGAGCACGCTCGCGACGTCATCCTGGTCCAGCCAGGCCTGCGCCACCATCACGGTCGGAAAGCCGGTCTCGCGGCGCAGCCGGTCGACCCACGCGGTCTCGCCCAGCGGATCGCGCGGGTCCCATTCCGTCTCGACATAGACAGTTTTCACCACCTCGTGGGCCCCCGCGTCGGCGAAGTAAGCGGCGGGCAGGTAGGGCCGGCGCAGCGCCGCATAGTCGCCGTAACGGAACGCAATCGGCGGCTCGTCGCAAAGCCACGGGTGGTAATTGGCGCGCGGGTCCCAGAAATGCTGGTGCGCGTCGACGATCGGAAACTGCACGCTCACGCCGGTATCGTCACCGCCGCGTGTCCGGCAGCGCGCCGCTTCAGCCCGGCAGGGCGTGGCCCAGATGCGGCCGCACGTCCTTCACCCCGGGCACGCCGCGCACCGCGACCAGGAGCGCCTCGCGCTGCGGGGCGGATTCCACGGTGCCCCAAAGCTGCGCGACGCCATTCTCGACCTGGACGTGGACGACCGCGCTCGCCGCCCAGTCCTCGTCGCGCAGCATCGAGACGATGCTGGCGCGCAGTTCCTGGTCGCTCGCCGCGACAGCCGGAGCCGCCTGGTGCGCCACCAGGGCGCGCAGCAGGTCGGCGCGCGTCACCACCCCGGCGAGCCTGTCGTGCTCCAGAACCGGAAGCCGCTTGATGCGGTGGCGCTCCATGAGCTGCACCACCACGGCGAGCTGCGTATCCGGTGTCACGCAGATCGCCGGCTGCGTCATTACCTCCCGCGCCTTGCGCCCGTGCGACTTGACGAAGTCGCGCGCGCGCTCCTCGTCGGACAGGAACAGGTGTAGCCAGCCCGTCTTGACCTGGTCGGTCCCGATCTCGGGTCGCCGGATGAGATCGCCCTCGCTGACGACGCCGAGGACACGCCGCGCATCGTTTACGACCGGTACGCCGCTGATGCGCCGCTCGAGCATCAGCGAGGCGACCTCCCGCACCGTGGCGTCCGGCCCCACCGAGATGACATTCCTCACCATGATGTCGGCGACTATCATCGCTTGCAGCCTAGACTGCGGGCGGTCCGGCTACTTTGATCTTCGTCAAGTCCGCGCCAATGCCCGTGCCGGTGCCTTAGACTACGCCGACGATGCAGCCCGCAGCGCAATCCGCGCCTACCCCGCCCCGCGAGCCGCTGCCCAAGCGCTTCTGCAACCTCGATCGGCTGCTTCAGGCCATGGCAGCCCGCGGCCTGGACGGGGTCGTCGCCACTTCGGCGCAGAACGTCTTTTACCTCACGGGCTTCAACGCGATCGCGCACAAGTCCGATGAGCCGCGGCCCTACGCCGTCCTGCTTTCGCGCCACGCGCCCGAGCACCCGGTCATGGTCGTCGCTGACTACTACCTCGCGACGTTTCTCGCGCAGCCGACCTGGATCGAGGATATTCGCCCGTTCCGCGCCGTGATGATGCCGCTCGACCTTGCGCCGGCACGGACCGACATCGAGCGCTTCATCCCGCCAAACACGAGCGAAGTCGCCTGGCTGCAGCGCGCGCGCGAACACTATGCCTATGACATGGCTGCGGCGCTGCGCGGCGCGTTCGCCGGCCTCGGGCTGTCCCGGGCGCGCGTGGCGTTCGATGACCCGGGATTCGGCATGCGCCTGGGCGTCGACGGGATCGAGGTTGCCGACGGTTACGACGCCCTGATGTTCGCCCGCGCCATCAAGACCGAGAGCGAGATTCGGTTTCTCGAGCGCTCGACACAACTCAACCAGGCCGCCATCGGCCGCGCGATCGCCGCCTGGCGGCCGGGCTTCACGTGGCGCGATATGGGCCAGGCATACGCAGGGGCGGCCGTCGAACTCGGCGGATTCGTGCATGACCCGGGGGCGATGGTATGGAACCATCCACGGGGCGCCGACGCCACGATCTCGCTGCAGACCGGGCTCGACAATGACGAAATCAGGCGCGGCAGCCACGTCATGTTCGACTGCCACGGAACGCGCGACCTGTATTGCTGGGACGGTGGCAAGACGTGGGTCGTCGATGGCGAGCCCGAGGGCGCGGGAAAACGCAACGCCGAAGCCACGGCGCGTGTCGCCGAGGAACTGCTCGGGGCCATGCGCCCGGGCGCCCGCGTGAGCGGCCTGCAGTCGCTCGCACGCGAAGCCTACCGCAAGGCGGGATTGCCGAATTCCTCCCAGGCAATCATCTTCTTTCACGGCCTCGGGCTCTCCCATATGGATCTCGAACAGCGCAGCGCCGACGGCAAGGCGAACGGCGACTGGATGCTGGAACAGGGAATGGTGGTGCCGCTGCACCTGCTGGTTCCCGGCGGCGAGCGCGAGCGCTACTGGCTCGAGGAGGTGGTCGTGGTGACCGAAAGCGGCGGCCGAGCGCTCTTTTCCTGGGGCTTCGGGCCGCTCGTCAGCGATTGAACTTCAGGTACTCCCGCCGGCCTTGACCAGCGCGCGGTTGACGCGCGGCAGGACCTCTTCGGCCATCAGCTGCATCGAGCGGCGCATGGCGGCCGGGTCGCCCCAGTCGTGCCCGCAGTAGAGCAGCGTGCCGAACGGGCCGACGGTCTCGCGAAAGGCGAGGAGCTTGTCCACCACCTCGCTCACGGTGCCGCTGGTGAGCATGGTATCGACCAGGTACTGGTCGGTGAGCGCCGCGTCGGGCAGCGCGGCATCGTGCTTGAACACCGCGTTGCCCCGGCCCGCCGCCGACTTGCGCTGCATATTGCGGAAATACTGCGCGAAGGTGTTCCCCGGCGCGCGCGTCATGCGCCGCAGCGTGGCGTCGTCATCGGCGACGAAAATGCTGCGCGCCACGCGCCAGTCGGCGCCGCGCGCCTCGCGGCCGCCACGCGCGCAGCCCTCGACGTACTTCGGCCAATGGGTCGCGACCACCCAGGGCTGCACGAAGTTGGCCGAGATCGGCGTCCAGCCGCGCGCCGCGGCCGCGGCGATGCCGTTGGAGTGCGGCAGGATGGCGGTGACGACGATGGGCGGGTGCGGGCGCTGGAACGGCTTGAGCATCGCCCCCTGCCCGAGGTCCGGGATCCAGGTGCGCTCGGTGGTCAGGGTCCACACCTTGCCGCGCAGGCGATAAGGCGGGTCCTGCGTCCACAGCGCGATCATGTGCTCGAGCGACTCCAGGAAGATCGCATTCCGGTCGGCGTCGAAGTTGCCCATCATCTCCGCGTCCGAGCGCAGGCCCCCCGGCCCGACCCCGAGGATGAAGCGGCCCTCGAGCAGCGTGTCGACCATGGCGATCTCCGCCGCGGTCGCGGCCGGATGGCGGTTGGCGAGGTTCACGGTGCCGCTGCCCAGCCGGATGCGGCTCGTGTCGCGCGCGAGCGTGGCGATGAAGATGAGGCACGAAGTGATGGTTTCGGCGAGATCGGTGACGTGCTCGCCGATGAACGCCTCCTCGAACCCGAGGCGCTCGGCGAGCAGCACGGCCTCGCGGTCCTCGGCGAGCGTCTGGCGCCAGTCTTTGCCGACCGGGTGCAGCGGCATGGTGAAATAGCCGAGTCTCATACGGCCGCCTAGGTCATGCGACGGCGGTCCTTGCACACGCTCGCGGGATCGGGCGCGCTCACAGCGTCCCGGGCGGGAACAGCTTGGGCAGGAACAGCACCAGGTCCGGCCAGAGGATGACGAGCGCCAGCACCGCCAGCATCGGGATCAGCATGATCATCACGTCCTTCAGCGCGTCGACCATGCGCATCC
>CAZOSA010000075.1:0-8747 GCA_964582155.1 uncultured Enterobacteriaceae bacterium
CTTTGGGTCGAAAGCGGACGCCAATCTAGAGCCCGAGCGTGGTGCCCGCCACGCCCGGGAACGAAGCCGACCAGATCTCCGTGAAGCGCGTGCGCATGGTCAGCGCCTCGGTCTCGTCGTAAAGGCCGAGCGCGCCGCGGAACTGCTGCGCCACCGGGCGCCGGAGGTAGTGGCTCTGGTCGAGCACCAGGAAGCTGTCCTGCAGGTTGCGGATTTCCTCGTGCGTGCAGTTGACCTGGATGGCGTGCGCGAAGCGCGCCAGCAGCGCCATCATGCGCGGGCAGTACCTGGTCAGGTGGTCCGGGTCGTGCACGGCGATGTAGGCGCGGCGCATGCGACTGGCAGCGAGGAACTGGCGCAGCTGTTCGACGCGCTGCGCGGTATTCAGGCGCAGCGCGGACAGGTCCGGGTCGAAGATGCGCAGTTCGCGGCCCTGGGCGGCGAGCAGGCGGTCGAGTGCCTGCTGGAATTGCGCCTCGGTGTCGAACTGTACGTATTCGGTCTGCGGCGTGTCTTCGCTCAAGGCGTGCGCTCCAGGTGCAGGTAGCCGGCGAGGTACCAGCCGTAGAGTAGTTCGGCCTGCGCCGCGGGCACAAGCGCGCGGCGCCGGTCGGCCAGCGCGCGCAGCGCGCGCGTCGGCTTGTACGCCTCGCCATTGCAGAACAGGCGCGCGCCCCGGTAAAGCATCTGCGTCCTGCGATCGAGCACCACCGGCGTGCGGCGCAAACGCCGTCGGAACGCGCCACGGGCCAGCGGACGCGACGGCGGTGCGAACACCACCTGCGGCTTGGGCGTGGTGAGAGTGGCGCCGAGGAAACGCTCGACGTCGCCACGCCCCCAGCGAATTCGCCGCAGCGTGCGCGCCGCATGATCCGCCAGGGAGCGCGGAATCTCGCCGCTGTGCGGCGCCGGGCGCAGGTCCGGGTCGCGATAGGCGGCGCGCGGCAGGCCGCGCTCATGGAGAAAATCGAGGAAGGCGGCGGCCAGCTCCCGGCCTTGCGGCGCGCGCAGGCCGACCGAGCAGGTGACGCATTCCTCGAGCGCCACGCCGTCGTGCCCCCAGCCCGGCGGCAGGTAGAGCAGGTCGCCGGGCTCGGCGAGGATTTCCTCGTCAGGCTCGAAATCCGCGATCAGCTTGAGCGGTGCGCCCTCGACCAGCCGCCAGCGGCGCGGGCGCTGCAGGCGCCACAGGCGCCGGCCCGCGCCCTGGATCAGGAACACGTCGTAGGAATCGAAATGCGGCCCGACGCCGCCGCCGGGAGCGGCCCAGCTCACCATCACATCGTCCAGGCGCGCCTGCGGCAGGAAGGAGAACGCGCGCAGCAGCCGGTCGGCGGCCGCGAGGTGCAGGTTGACGCCTTGCACCAAAAGGGTCGAGTCGCGCCGCAGCACGATTCGCGCGAACGGGCCGTGTGCCACGCTCCAGCGCGCGCCGGCGCGCCGGATGAACCGTGACTCCACGTCGGGCCGCAACGACAGCGCAAGTAGCTGCTCACGCGAGGCCACGCCGCGGAATCCCGGCAGCGCGCCGCGCGCCAGCAGCGGTTTTTTCTGCCAGTGGCGGCGCAAAAAATCCCTGGCGGACAAGCCTCCCAGCAGGATTTTCTTCATCGTCGGATTTTATATGTGGCGAGACTACGACAGCACGTTCACTGCGCTTGCCACGCCGCAAACGATGTGCATTAGAATCGGCCGCAACGATTCCAGACATGCTGCATCCGGGACAGACAGCACCAGCGTTCGTGCTTCCCGACGCCGACATGCGCGATGTGAGCCTGTCGGCGTTCAAGGGACGGAAGCACGTGGTGCTGTATTTCTACCCGCACGACGGCACGCCCGGCTGCATCCTCGAGGCGTCGAACTTCTCCGACCACGAGGACCTGTTCGTCAGGCACGACTGCGTGATCCTCGGCGTGTCGCGCGACGACTGCCTGTCGCACGCCGAGTTCCGCGACAAGCACGGCGTGTCCATCGGCCTGCTCTCGGACCCCGAGGGCGAGGTATGCCGCAGCTACGGCGTGCTGCAGGAGAAGGAGACCGAGGGCGTGCGCCGCGAATCCCTGGTGCGCTCGACCTTCGTCATCGACAAGCAGGGTGTGATCCGGCACGCGCACTACGGCGTGGCGCCGCGCGGCCACGCCAGCGAAATCTACGACGTCGTCAAGCGCCTGAAGTCCTGACGGGCGATCATCGCGGTCAAGGCGGCGTGAAGCGGCTGCTCGTATTCCTGCTGTGCATGCCCGCGGCGTGGCCGGCGCTCGCGCTTTCGCCCGAGGCAAAGGAGTTCATGGCGATCTCGGCGCAGCTCGAACCGGTGCAGTGCGAGAAGCGCCAGTTGCGCCGCGCCCTCGTGCTCGCCGAGGTCGAGCTGCGCGACGCCGAGGTGGAAAGGCTGCGCGCGCGGGCCGACGAGATCAATCGCGACCAGCAAACGATGCGTCTGGAAAAGCGCCTCGCCGTGCTCGAGGCCCGCCTCATGGACAGCCGCGGCAAGGCGAGGAGCGCCGAGGACCTCGACGCGATCAGCTTCCAGCAGCGGCAGGCGTTTTACCGCTGCGAGTGAATCCAGGCGTTCCAGATTCGCCGCGCAGGCTCGATCAGTTCCGAGGCAGTGAGCCCGACCCCGATGCCGGCGTCGTCGGCGGCACAGCCATGCAGGTGAACTCCGAGCACCATCGCCGCCTCGCCTGAGAGCCGCTGCGCCAACAGGGCGCCGAGGATTCCGCAGAGCACGTCGCCCATGCCGGCGGAGGCCATGCCGGGGTTGCCCGAGGTGTTGATGAACCAGTGGCCGTCGCGCGCCACCAGCACGCTGCCGTTGCCTTTGAGCACCACGTGCGCGTTCAATTCGCGCGCGATGCGCTGCGCGGCCTCGAGCCGGTCGTTTTGCACCTCCGGCACCTTCAAGCCCAGCAGCCTGCCGGCCTCGCCCGGATGGGGCGTGAGCAGGGTGTCGGCCCTGCGCTGGGCGCAGGCCGCACGCAAGTCCTTGTCTCCGGCAATCAGGTTCAGGGCGTCGGCATCGAGCACGCAGGGCATGTCGCTCGCCAGCACCGCGCCGACCAGCGTGGCGGCGCGCTCGCTCTGCCCGAGGCCCGGCCCGATCACCAGCGCGTCCAGATCCTGGCCGAGCGCGTCGTCGGGATGGCGCAGCATCAGTTCGGGGGCGCCGGGGTCGATGGAGGTCTCCTCGAGCATCCCGATGTAGACGCGGCCGGCGCCGAGTTTTATCGCGGCGCGCCCGGCAAGGAGCGCCGCGCCGGTCATGCCGGCAGCGCCGCCGAGAATGCCGAGCGACCCGGCCTTGCCCTTGTGGAAATTGAGCGGCCGCGGCTTGAGCACGTTGGCGAAGAGCTGCGGGCTCGCCTTCCAGGCCATCGGCCGCGCGAGCTTGCCCAGGTCCAGCCCGAGGCCGGCGACCGACACCTCGCCGCAGTGATCCGGACCGTCCAGCGTCAGCAGCCCTGGTTTCAGGGCGATGAAGGTGAGGGTGTGCGTGGCGCGCACCGCGCGCCCGAGCACGCGCCCGGAATCGGAGGCGATGCCGCTCGGGATGTCGAGCGCCAGTACCGGGCAGGTCAGGGTGTTGACGTAATCGACCAGCCGCGCATATTCACCCTCGATGTCGCGCGCCAGGCCGATGCCGAACAGGCCGTCCACCACCAGGCCCCAGCGCTTGTCCATCGGCAGGGAGGTCGCATCCGCTACAGTGGCAAGCGTTACGCGAAAAAATTTCTGTTGCAGGAGCTCCGCGACGATCCTCGCGTCGCCGCCGTTATTGCCCGGCCCACAGAGCACCAGGACGTCCTTGGCGGTATCCGCGCACAGGCGCACCGCGAGTTCCGCGGCCGCCGCCCCGGCGCGCTGCATGAGCGGGACATCCTTCGCCGCCTCCTCGATGCGGCGGATGTCCTTCGTCAGGTAGATGGGCTCGGTCATGAAATGGGGACAGACCCTATTTTCACGCTTAAATGGGGTCCGTCCCTATTTCTTGGTCACCCCGAGGATGGCGTCGGGCAGCCAGGTGGCGATCTGCGGGAAGGCGCTGACGATCGCCAGGGCCAGCACCATCATGAAGAAGAAGGGGAGCGAGGCGAGGGCCACGTAGTTGGAGTCGCGCCCGCTCATGGTCTGCAGCACGAACAGGTTGAAGCCGAGCGGCGGCGTGAGCTCGGCGATCTCCACCAGGATGACGATGAAGATGCCGAACCAGATGAGGTCGAAGCCCGCCGCCTCGACCATCGGCAGCACGATCGAAGTGGTGAGCACGATCATCGAGATGCCGTCGAGCGCGGTGCCGAGCACCAGGTAGATCAGCGCCAGCACCGCGATCAGGCCGATGGGGCTGACGCCCAGCGACACCACCCACTCGGCGAGCGCGCGCGGAATGCCGGTGAAGGCCATCGCCGAGCTGAGGAAGGACGCGCCGGCGAGGATGAACAGGATCATGCACGACAGACGCGTCGCCCCCATCAGGCTTTGCCACAGGTTGCGCCGCGTGAGCGAGCCGCTCCACCCGGCGATGACGAGGGCCCCCAGCACGCCGAAGGACGCCGCCTCGGTGGCGGTGGCGTAGCCCGTGAACATCACGCCCATGACAAAGCCGATCAGCAGCAGGATGGGAATCAGGTTGCGTGCGCGGCGCACGCGGTCCATGAAGCCCAGGTTGTCCACGTGCTGCGGCGTCCTGGCCGGATTGAGCAGCGCCCAGACGATGATGTAGCCGGAGAACAGCGCGATCAGCAGGATCCCCGGCAGCACCCCGGCGACGAACATCTTCAGGATCGACACTTCGGCCGCCACGGCGTACACGATCATGATGATGGAAGGCGGGATCAGCAAGCCGAGGGTGCCCGCGCCGCACAGCGAGCCGAGGCACATTTTCTCGTCGTAGCCGCGCTTGATCAGCTCGGGCAGCGCCACCTTGGCGATGGTCGCGCAGGTGGCGGAGGAAGAGCCCGACACCGCGGCAAAGATGCCGCAGCCAACGATGTTGACGTGCATCAGGCGCCCCGGCAGCCAGCCGAGCCAGGGCGCAAGCCCCTCGAACATTTCGTCCGACAGCCTGGTGCGGAACAGGATCTCGCCCATCCACACGAACAGCGGCAGCGCCGCCAGCGTCCACGAGGCGTTCGAGCCCCAGAAGGCCTGGAACAGGTTCACTTCCGGCGGGCTGGTGGTGAAGAACTGCAGCCCCATCCAGGCCACCACGCCCATGGAGATCGCGATCCATACGCCGCCGGCGAGCAGCACGAGCAGGAGCGCGAACAGCACCAGCGAGACGGTGACGGTGCTCACAGCGTCTCGCTGAAATCCTTGCTCGCGCGCCTGGCCCGCTCGGCCGCCTCGTAGGCCGGCGTGCCGCCGCGCACCAGCACCACGAATTCGTCCAGCACCGCGACGAACAGGATGACGGCGCCCAGCACGAAGCTCGTCTGCGGGATCCAGATCGGGATCTGGATCAGGCCCTGCGCCACTTCGTCGAACTGCCAGCTGAGGTAGACGAAGCGCACCACCGCGTACACCATGTAGCCGACGAAGACCACGGTGATGCCGAGCGCGGCGAGCGCGAACCGGCGGCGCAGCCCCGGCGGCAGGTGCTCGATCAGCAGCCCGACGCGCACCAGCTCGCCGCGGCGGAAGGTGTGGCCGAGCGCGAGGAAGGCCGTGGCCGCGCAGAGCCAGCCGACGATGTCGTCCGCGCCGCGCAGCAGGAAGCCGAACTCGCGCATCCCCGCCTGCGCGAGCATCACCAGCGCGATCGACGCGAGGCACACCGCCGCGAGCGCGCCGCTCGCGGCGTACAGGCGCTCGAGGAACCGCCGCAAACTATTTCTTCTTGTACGCCTTGAGGATCGACTGGCCGTCGGCGCCGGCGGTCTTCTCCCATTCCTGCGCCATCTGCGCGCCGACCCTGGTGAACGCGGCCTTCATGCCGGCATCGGGCTCGTGCACCGACATGCCGTTCTTGGCGAGCAGCTCGTCGCCCTCGCGCTCGCGCACCTTGGACATCTCCCAGCCGCGCGGCTCGGCGGCCTTGGCGGCGGCGCGCACCGCGTTCTGCTGGTCCTTGGGCAGGCTCGAGAAGGCGCGGGTGTTGACCGCGACCACGTTCTTGGGATGGAAGGCGCTGGTCTTGTAGTAGTTCTTGACGAACTCCCAGGCCTTGGTGGAAGTGCCGGTGGCCGACGACGTGATCATCGCCTGCACCGCGCCGGTGGCGAACATCTGCGGGATCTCGGGCACCTGGATCACGGTCGGGCTGGCGCCGAGCAGCTCGGCGAGGCGCGCGGTGAGCGGGCTGTAGGTGCGGAACTTGGTGCCCTTCAGATCTTCGACCGACTTGAGCGGCTCCTTGGTATAGATGCCTTGCCCGGGCCAGGGCACCGAGTAAAGCAGCGTCAGCCCGCGCGCGGCGAGCTTTTTCTCCAGCAGCGGCTTTTGCGCCTGGTAGAACTTCCAGGCGTTGTCGTAACCCGTGGCGACGAAGGGCACGTTGTCCGCGGCGAACACCGGGTCCTCGTTGCCGAACTGGCCGAGCAGGAACTCGGCGATGTTCACCTGGCCGGTGGACACCGCGCGCAGGATGTCCGGATGCTTGATCAGCGAGCCGTTGGCGTGCACGACGATGTCGAGCTTGCCGCCGGTGGCCTTCTTCACGTCCTCGGTGAAGGCCTTGACGTTGCGCGTGTGGAACTCGCCCTCGGCATACGGTGTGGGCATGTCCCACTTGGTCTGCGCATGGGCCACGCCGAAGGCGGCCGACGCGGCAAGCAGCACTGCGAATCTGGATTTCATGTCGTCCCCTGGATTATGCGGAAAGGTGTGCCGCCACATGATCGGCCAACGCGAGCGACGCTGTCAATCCGGGCGACTCGATGCCGTACATGTGGACCAGCCCGGCGACGCCGTGCGCGCGCGGGCCCTGGACAAGGAAATCGGCCGCCGGCTCGCCGCGCCCGGAGATCTTCGGGCGGATACCGGCGTAACCCGGCTCGAGCGCGCCCTCGGGCAGGCCTGGCCAGTAGCGCCGGATCGCACAGTAGAACGCTTCGGCGCGGCGCGGATCCACCGTGTAATCGATCCGGTCCACCCATTCCACGTCCGGACCGAAGCGCGCGCGCCCGCCAAGATCCAGCGTCACGTGCACGCCCAGGCCGCCCGGTTCGGGCACCGGGTACACGAGGCGCGAGAACGGCGCGCGCCTGGACAGCGTGTAGTAGTTGCCCTTGGCATAGAGCTCGCGCGGCGCGAGCTGCGCCGGGTAGCCCTCGATGCGCCGCGCGACGCCCGGCGCCCTGAGGCCGGCGCAGTTGACCACGGCGCCCGCCAGGATCGGCTCCGCCCCGGCGACGTGCAGCTCGATGCCGCCCGCGCGCACGACGCCTTTCCCGAGCGGGCTTTTCAGCGCCAGCATCGCGCCGGCGGCTTCGGCGTCGCCGAGGTAGGCGAGCATCAGCGCATGGCTGTCGATGATGCCGGTGGAGGGCGAATGCAGGGCGGCGACGCAGGAGAGCTCAGGCTCCAGCGCGAGCGCCTCGTCCGCGCGCCGGCGAACGACATCCCTCGCGCCATTGGCGTGTGCCTTGGCGAGAATAGCCTCCAGCTCGGGCAGCTGTGCCTTGTCGGTGGCGACGATGAGTTTGCCGCAGCGCCGGTGCGGCACGCCGCGCGCGGCGCAGTAGGCGTACAGGCGCTCCCTGCCTTCTACGCAACTGCGCGCCTTGAGCGAGCCCGGCGGATAGTAGATGCCGGCGTGGATGACTTCGGAATTGCGCGAGCTGGTGTGCGTGCCGATGGCGTCCTCGGCCTCGAGGATCACCACCTCGCGCCCGGTGAGCGCGAGCGCGCGCGCCACCGCCAGGCCGAGCAGCCCGGCGCCGATGACTGCTGTGTCGATGCGATCCAAGTTAGGATGCGATTGTAATGGCACGATACGACATCGTTGTGCTCGGCGCGGGCATCGTCGGCATCTGCGTCGCGTTGCACCTGCAAAAGCGCGGCCGCGCGGTGGTGCTGATGGACCGGCGCGGCGCTGCGGAGGAAACCTCCTTCGGCAACGCGGGCCTCATCCAGCGCGAAGGGGTCTATCCCTACGGCTTCCCGCACGATTTCGGCGCGCTGCTGCGCTACGGCCTGAACCGCACCATCGACGCGCACTATCACCCGTCCGCGCTGCCCAGGCTCGCGCCGTTCCTCTGGCAGTACTGGCGGCATTCGCGCCCGGCGCGCCACGCCGAGGTGGCGCGCCGCTACGCGAAACTGATCGAGCACTGCGTGAGCGAGCACGAGTTGCTGATCGCGGAGGCGGGGGCGCAGGACCTGGTGCGGCGCGCGGGCTGGCTGAAGGTATTCCGCAGCGAGCGCGAACGCGACCGGCGCTTCGCCGAGGCCGAGGGCTGGAAGATGGACTTCGGCATCCAGCATCGCAAGCTCGATGCGCGCGCGTTGCAGGACGCCGAGCCCTTCCTCGCGCCGGTGCTCTCCGGCGCGCTGCACTGGACCGACCCGATCAGCGTGCAGGATCCGCAGGCCCTGGCGCTGGCCTACCTGAAATTGTTCGAGCGCCTGGGCGGGCAGTTCGTCCAGGGCAATGCGGCGACCCTGGAAACCGATGGACACGGCTGGAAAGTGCGCGCGGCGCACGGGCCGCTCGAAGCCGGCGGCGCCGTCGTCGCGCTCGGCCCCTGGGCGGATGTGCTGACGCGCGCGCTGGGCTACGACCTGCCGCTCGCGGTGAAGCGCGG
>CAZOSA010000076.1:0-8738 GCA_964582155.1 uncultured Enterobacteriaceae bacterium
AGAGCATCGCCACGACCGCCACGCTGACGCTGGAGAAGACGGACGCCGGCTTCACCGTGACGGCGATCCACCTGGCGGTCAAGGCCAAGGTGCCGGGCGCGGACCGCGCGGCGTTCGACAAGGCCGCGAACAACGCCAAGACCGGTTGCCCGATATCGCGGTTGCTTAACACCAAGATCACCATGGAAGCCGTGCTCGACTAGGCGGCTCGGGTCTCGAGCGCCGCGCGCCGGCCGCGCTCCACGTCCAGTCCGGCGAGCAGCGCCAGGCCGACGACGAAATACGCGCCCACGGCGAGGATGCCGAGGCGGTGGTTGCCGTGGAAGAGCCAGGTCACCGCGCCGTAGGTGAGCGGGCCGAAGATCGACGCCGCTTTCACGGCGAGGCCCCACAGGCCGAAGAATTCCGCTTCGCGCGTGCGCGGGGAGAGGTAGCCGATGATGGCGCGTCCCGCGGCCTGCGCGGAGCCCATGCACAGCCCGGCGAGATTGGCGGCGACCCAGAACGTGGGCGCGTCATCGGCGAAGTAGGCGGTGGCGATCATGACGATCCAGCCCACGAGGATCAGCGCCATGGCGCGCACGTGGCCGATGGCGTCTTGCAGGTAGCCAAAGCCGAAAGCACCGGCCGCGGCGGTGAAGTTCACCACCAGGACCAGCATGATGGTTTGCTGCTGCGTGAATTTCATCGCCTCCTGCGCATAGATGGCGGCGAGCGCGATCACCGCCGCGATGCCCGCCTGATAGAACAGGATGCAGACCAGGAAGCGGCGCAGGTCGCGAAAGCGCGACGCTTCGCGCAGCGTCTGCGCGACGCGGGCCCAGGGATCGGCCTTCGCTGGCTGCGGCCGCGCGCGTTCCCTGAGCCACAGAAAGGTGGGCGCCGCAGCGAGGGCGAACAGCGCCGCGGTGATGAGCATGCTGGCGGGCACGAATTGGGCCGCGCTGTCGCCGCGGCCGCTCGCCCAGGTGATGTACGCGAGGCAGATGCCCAGCGACACGATGCCGCCGAAGTAGCCGAAGGCCCAGCCCCAGCCGGAGACGCGGCCCATGGCCTTCGAATCGGCGAGCTCGGGCAGGAATGCGGCGATCAGATTCTCGCCCGTGCCGAAAAAGTAGTTCGACAGCACCACGAACAGCAGGGCGATCGCCACTGCGCCCGGCGTCGCGAACCACAGCGCGGCGGTGAACAGCACGCAACCGGCGGTCGAATAGAGCAGCAGGCGTTTCTTGGCGGCATGCGTGTCCGCCCAGGCGCCGATCAGGGGCGCGGTGAGCAGGATGAGGAGGTAGGACACCGACAGCGCGGCGGTCCACGCAAAGGTGGCCCAGGGCGCGTTGCCCGCGACCGCGCCGACGAAGTAGGCGCTGAACACCGCGGTGATCACCACCGTGGTGTAGCCCGAGTTTGCGAAATCGTACATGCTCCATGCCCAGACTTCACGCAGCTTGACCTCGGGCGCGAGCGCGCTGGCCTTGGGCATGGCGCATTCTACCGGTATAGTGTCCGCGCCCATGGCCCAGGCCGCCACCCAGCCCGCCGCCGAGCGCCGGCTGGCGCTCGCGGAGATCCTCGACTGGCTGGTCGAGGACGGGGTGCTCGCGCGCGAGCCGGCCGAGGAGCTGAAGAAGGAGCGCCGCTACTGGCGCGGCTCGCAGCACCCGCTGATGCTGGTGGCGGGCGAGAACTGGAAGGACCTGCGCGCGCCGCACAAGCCGCTCACCCTGGATGCGCTGGCCGAGTGGCTGGCGCAACGCGTCGGCCTCGACTACCTGCACATCGATCCGCTGAAGATCAACTTCTCGGTGGTCACGGAAGTGATGTCGAGCGCCTACGCGTCGCGCTTTCGCATCCTGCCGGTGGAGCTGAACGCGAAGGAGGTGGTGGTCGCCACCGCCGAGCCCTTCGTGCGCGAATGGGAGCCGGAGATCGCGCGCCTGGCGCGCCGCGAGATCCGGCGCGTGATCGCCAACCCGGTGGCGATCGAGCGTTGCCAGGTCGAGTTCTACAACCTGGCCAAGTCGATCAAGGGCGCCAACCGTGGCGGCGGCGGCAGCTCGGGTCTGTCGAACCTCGAGCAGCTGGTCGAGCTGGGCAGCGCCAACAAGACGCTCGACGCCAACGACGCGCACATCGTCAGGGTGGTGGACTGGCTGTGGCAGTACGCCTTCGAGCAGCGCGCGAGCGACATCCACATCGAGCCGCGGCGCGAAGCCGGGCTGGTGCGCTTTCGCATCGACGGCGTGCTGCACCAGGTGTACCAGATCCCGGCCTCGGTGCTCGCGGCGATGACCAGCCGCATCAAGATCCTCGGCCGCATGGACGTGGTGGAGAAGCGCCGGCCGCAGGACGGGCGCATCAAGACGCGCACCGCCGGCGGCGACGAAGTGGAGCTGCGCCTGTCGACCCTGCCCACCGCGTTCGGCGAGAAGCTGGTGATGCGCATCTTCGATCCCGAGGTGCTGGTGCGCGATTTTCGCGAGCTGGGTTTTTCGGACGACGACCACAAGCGCTGGAAGGTAATGACGGAGCGGCCCAACGGCATCGTGCTGGTGACCGGGCCCACCGGTTCGGGCAAGACGACCACGCTCTACTCGACGCTGAAGAGCCTGGCGACGCCCGAAGTAAACGTGTGCACCATCGAGGACCCGATCGAGATGGTCGAGCCGGCGTTCAACCAGATGCAGGTGCACCAGGCGATCGACCTCGGCTTCGCCGAAGGGGTGAGGGCGCTGATGCGCCAGGATCCCGACATCATCATGGTGGGCGAGATCCGCGACCTGGAGACGGCCGAAATGGCCGTGCAGTCGGCCCTGACCGGCCACCTGGTGCTCTCCACGCTGCACACCAACGACGCGCCCAGCGCCGTGACGCGGCTGCTGGAACTGGGCATCGCGCCCTACCTGCTCAACGCCACGTTCAACGGCGTGATGGGCCAGCGACTGCTGCGCACGCTGTGCCCGCACTGCAAGCAGGCGACGGAACTCAACCGCGCCGAGGACCAGTCCGCCTGGGACGCGCTGGTGGCGCCGTTCAAGTCGTCGCGGCCGGCGCAGGTGTACAAGCCGGTGGGCTGCCTCGAGTGCCGCATGACCGGGTACATGGGGCGCATCGGCATCTACGAGACGCTGCTGCACACGTCGGCGATCAAGCAGATGATCACCGGCGGCGCCGACCTCGCCCGGGTGCGCGAGCAGGCGATGAAGGAAGGCATGAAGCCGCTGCGCGTGAGCGGCGCCATGAAGGTGGCCGCCGGCCTCACCACGATCGACGAGGTGCTCAAGGTGGCCCCGCCGGTGCGCGACGGCACCGGCTAGGGGCGTGCGCCGTGGACTGGACACTGCTCACGGAAGCATTGCTGCTGATCACGGCGGCCGGCATCGTGTTTGCGGCGTGGATGCAGGCGCGCCTGCGCGACCGGCGCGCCACGCGCGCCCTGCGGGTCAGCGAAGAGCGCTTTCGCAACCTGACTGCGTTGTCGGCGGACTGGTTCTGGGAGTGCGACACCGAGCATCGCATCACCTGGCTCACCGGCGGGCCGGCCGTGCTCGGCTTTTTCGGCTCGGGCCCGGCTTTCGGCAAGCGGCTGTGGGAGCTGCCCGGCGTGGAGCTGGACGGGCGCGCGTTTACGGCGCACCTTGAGCAATTGCGCCAGTGCCTGCCGTTCCACGAGCTGGCGCTGGCGCGCGCCGACCTGGAGGGACGGCGTCACGTGCACCTGGTCTCGGGGCAACCGCGCCGCGACGCCGCGGGGAATTTCCTCGGCTACCTCGGCGTGGGCCGCGACGTCACCGAGCGGCGCCGCGCCGAGCGCGAGCTGGCCACCGCGAAGGAGCGCCTGCAGCTGGCGCTCGAGGGCTCCGGCGCAAGTCTGTGGGACACCGACCTGCAAAGCGGCAACGTGTACCTCAGCGAGGGCTGGGCCGAGTTCCTCGGCCTGCCGCGCGCGCCCACCGCGACCTGCGTCACGGCACTGATGCAGGGCGTGCACGCCGATGACCTGCCGCGCGCGGTCGAGGTGTCGAAGGAGGCGCTCAAAGGCGAACGCGCGGACTACGTCGAGGAGCATCGCTACCGGGCCGCGAACGGCGAATGGAAGTGGCTGCTGTCGCGCGGCAAGGTGACCGAGCGCGGCACGACCGGTCGCGCGCTGCGCATGACAGGCATCAACCTCGACATCACCGCACGCAAGCGTGCCGAGCACGCGCTGCGCGACGCGGTAGAGCGCTTTCGCGACGTGGTGGAGGCCTCGGGCGAGTACGTGTGGGAGACCGACGCGCAGTGGCGCTACACCTACCTGTCGGCGCGGGTCGAATCGGTGCTCGGCCACATGCGCGCCGACCTGTTGGGGCGCGCGCCGCGCGACTTCATGCCCCTGGGCGAGGCGCGCACGCTGGACGAGTGGTTCGAGCGCTACGCGCGCGAGGGCCAGCCGTTTCGCGACCTGCAGCACCGCTCGATCACCAGGTCGGGCAAGGTCATCTGGCAGCAGGTGAGCGGCATGCCGGTGCGCGACGCGCAGGGTCGCTTCGCCGGCTACCGCGGCACCGGCGCCGACATCACCGCGCGCAAACAGGCCGAGGAGCGCATCCAGGTCCTCGCGACGCGCGACGCGCTGACCGGGTTGCCGAACCGCGCGCTCGTCGGCGACCGCGCCGGGCAGGCGATCCTCGCCGCGGCGCGCAGCCGCGGCATGCTGGCGGTGCTGCTGTTCGACCTGGACCGCTTCAAGCTGGTGAACGACTCGCTCGGCCACCAGGCGGGCGATGCGCTGCTGCGAGCGGTGGGCGAGCGCCTGCAGAACACGCTGCGCCGCGAAGACACGCTGGCGCGGCTCGGGGGCGACGAGTACGTGCTGCTGTGGGATGGGCTGAAGAGCGCGCAGGAGGCGGCGCTCGTGGCGCAGCGCATCCAGGGCATCCTGCAGCGCCCGTTCGTGGTCGACGGGCGTACGCTCAACGTCACTGCTTCCATCGGCATCAGCATCTACCCGGAGGACGGGCGCGACTTCAGTGAACTGCTGAAGAACGCCGACTCCGCCATGTACGAGGCCAAGGACGGCGGCCGCAACGGCATGCGCTTCTTCTCGCCGCAACTGCACGCGCGCGCCGAGGCGCGGCTGACGCTGGAAAGCGACCTGCGCGGCGCGCTGGCGCGCGGCGAGCTGCTGCTGCACTGGCAGCCGGTGGTGCGCCAGCGCCAGATCGTGGGCGCCGAGGCCCTGGTGCGCTGGAACCACCCGCAGCGCGGCCTGCTCCTGCCCGACGCGTTCATCCCGGCGGCGGAGGAAAGCGGCCTGATCCGCGCCATCGGCGAATGGACACTCGAGCACGCCCTGTCGCAGGCCGGCGCGTGGCAGCGCATCCTGCCGGGGGAGCCCTGGTTCGCGCTGAACGTCTCGGCGCTCGAGCTGGCGCAGGGCGCCGCTTACGTCGCGCGCCTGAGCGACGCGCTTGCCGCGCACGGCGTACCGGCGCAGCGCGTCGAGCTCGAAGTCACCGAGCGCGTGCTGATGACGCACCTGCCGGAGAACATCGAGACGCTGCGCCAGATCGGCGCGCTGGGCGTGCGCCTCGCCATCGACGATTTCGGCACCGGCTATTCGAGCCTCGCCTACCTGCGGCGCCTGCCGATCGACAAGCTGAAGATCGATCGCGGCTTTTTGCGCGAGCTCGAGACGAGCAGTGGCGACGCCATGATCGTCAAGACCATCGCGGCGATGGCGCACGGCCTGGGGCTGCAGGTCGCGGCCGAGGGGGTGGAGAGCGAGGCGCAGCTGCGCCAGCTGCTGGCGGTGGGCTGCGACGAGTGGCAGGGCCATCTCTTCAGCGTCCCGCTGGAGGCCGCCGCGTTCGAGCGCCTGGTGCTCGGGTCGCGGGCCGCGGCGGCGGGCTAGCCCGGCTGCATCAGCCGGCGGCGCACCTCGGGATTGTCCAGCCCGAAGTTCGAATAGCGCTCCGCGAGATCCTTCTTCAGCACGATCAGGTTGTGGTGGAAGGCGATGCTCGCGAGGCCGGGGTCGAGCGCGCCCGGCGCGGGCTCGAGAAATTCGGGCAGGTTGACGCTGTCGGCGTAGTCCTTGAACCAGCGCATGCAGGACTGCGCGTAGCCCGGCGTGCCCAGCGGGCCGCCGCCGTAGGCCGGCCAGTAGGAGGTCTGCACGTCCTCGACGATGTAGGTGCCGCCGTCCTTCAGGTGCGGCCACAGGAGGGCGAAGGTCTCGATCTGGTGCGCGTTCAGGTGGCTGCCGTCGTCGAGTATGAAATCGAACGGCCCGAGTTCCTGCGCCAGCGCGGTGAGTTTCGGGGCGTCCACCTGCGAGCACTGGAACACGTGCACGCGCCCGGCAGTGAGCGCGGTCTTGTCGTAGAGATCGATGCCGTAGATGCGACCGCGGCGGAAGTAGCTCGCCCACATGTGCAGCGACTCGCCCCCGAGCGCGCCGGCGTAGCCGCCGACGCCGATCTCGAGCAGGCGCACGGGCTTGCGCCGCGACGCGTGCATCAGCGCCTGGTATATCGGCGTGTATTCGTGCTCGCCGAACTTGTCGGTGCCGTAGAGCGCGGCGAGGAGGTCGAGGTCGGCACCGAGCCATCCGGCGAGGCGCGCCGCGCGCTGCAGGTGCCGGTCGAGCGGGGTACCGGAGCCGATGTTGCGGCGCAGATTGAGGACCAGGCGGCTGAGGCGCGTGCCCACGTTTCCTAGAGCGGCTTGCCGCTCACCACGGCAAAGTAGCCGTGCATCCCGGCGTCGGTATGGGGGCTGCGCACCCGGCTGATCGAAAACACCACCGACGAAACGATCGCGGCACCGCGGTCCAGCCCTTCCACGGCCGCGCGCCGGCCTTCGACCTGGACGCCGGCAAGATCGAGGCGGCTGGCAAGCAGCGTGATCGCCACCGGACCGCGGATGCGTCCGTTGGTCATTTCGATGCTGGCGTTGCTGGCGTACAGCCCGCCGCTGTCCCCGCCGATGTCGCCATCCTCGATCGTCACCGATGAGTCCAGCACGCGCAACTCGCGCACGCTCGCAGCGCGGATATGGACGTTCCTGCATCCATGCAGCGTGAGCTGGTCGTAGGCGCCCTCGTACACGGGACCGTTCTGGCGATCGCAACTCACGCTGCCGCGCCGGGTCAGCCCGCGCGTCTTCGCCGGCGCCGGCGCCAGGCCCTGCCTGAGAAACGGTTCGAGCAGGTCGCGAAACCGGTCCGGCGCCTGCTGCATCGGCGCGTGCGCCGCGCGCTCGATCACGGCCAGCTGCGCGTGCGGCAGGACGTGCGCCAGGAGTTTGCCGGTGCGCAGCGGCGCGATCCTGTCCTGCTTGCCCCAGATCACCAGCGTCTCGGTCTTGATGTTCGGGATTTCCCTGCTCATGTCGTCCAGCGCCACCGTCAGCCCGGCGATTTTCATCGGGTCGTTCTGCAGCAGCTTTTCGCGCAGCGCCGGAATGGTCAGGATCATCTGCAGGTCGAGGTTCGTCTGCTCGGCGCGCCCGAGAATCTGGTGCAGGCGCTCGACGATCATGCCGACGGAATCGCTTCCCAGCGCGCCGGCCGCGGCGGAGTTTCCCATCCTGGATTGCAGGAACCCGAGCCCCAGCTGGGTGAGGAATTCGCCGGTGTACGAAGCACGATGCAGGATGCCGGGCGCATCGACGACCACCAGCCGATCGATGTCCTCCGGGTAGGTCGAGGCGTAACGCAGCGCCAGCACGCCGCCCATTGAATACCCCAGCATTGCAAACGGCTTGCGCGCGAAGCGATCGACGACATGTTTGAGGAAGGCGGCGTAATTCGCCGGCGAGTACACGGCGCTGGACTTGTCCGACTGCGCAAACCCCGGCAGGTCGACGGCCAGCACGTGGTACGAGCGCGCCAGCCACGAAGCGTGATCGGCAAAATCACCGGCGCCGTTGTTGCCCAGGCCGTGCACCAGCAGGATCGTGCGCTTGTGCTCCTTGCCGGCCTCGTACACCAGCGCCCGGCCCTTGAACACCGGCTCCTCGATGCGATGCGACTGCGCCCCCGGCAAGCCGGGTGGGCGCGCAGGTTCCTGCGCGGCCACGGTGGCGCACCAGGCGATTGCCAGGGCGAAGCACGCGTACCGCGTTCTCAAGGAGGGCCTCGACGCGCAGCTATTTGGCGAGCACCTTCATCGCGCGCTCGAGGCCTTGCAGCGTGGTGGGGTACATGCGGCCGTTCATCAACTCCTTCATGATCTGGATCGACTGGCGGTAGCCCCAGATCTCCTCGGGCTCGGGGTTGAGCCAGACGCATTTCGAGTACACCTCGGCGACGCGCTTCACCCAGACCGCGCCGGGCTCCTCGTTGAAGTATTCGATCGAGCCCCCGGGCTGCAGGATCTCGTAGGGGCTCATGGTGGCGTCGCCCACGAAGATCACCTTGTAGTCGTGGCCGTACTTGTGCAGGAGCTCCCAGGTGCGCGTGCGCTCGGCGTGCCGGCGCCGGTTGTCCTTCCACACGAAGTCGTACAGGCAGTTGTGGAAATAGAAGAACTCCAGGTGCTTGAACTCGGTCTTCGACGCCGAGAACAGTTCCTCGGCCAGCTTCACGTGGTCGTCCATGGTGCCGCCGATGTCCATCAGCATCAGCACCTTGACCGTGTTGTGGCGCTCGGGCCGCATGTGGATGTCGAGGTAGGCCTTGCGCGCCGTCTGGTCGATCGTCGTGTCGAGGTCGAACTCCTCGGGCGCGCCTTCGCGCGCTAAGCGCCGCA
>CAZOSA010000077.1:0-8619 GCA_964582155.1 uncultured Enterobacteriaceae bacterium
GGATCGCGCGGCGTCGCCAGCACGCGCGCGCGGATCGCCTCGAAGCCGGCGCCGACCGCCGCATCGCCGGCGCAGAATCGCGCGCGCGTCAGCGCCTGGTGCTCCCAGACCCACGCGGATTCGTCCTGGTACCTGGCGAAGGCCTCCAGCGAGGACACCATCAGGCCGGACTCGCCCGAGGGCCGCAGGCGCAGGTCGGTCTCGAACAGCACGCCGCTCGAGGTGCGCGTGGTGAGCCAGTGGTTCAGGCGCTGCGCCAGACGCGCGTAGTTCTCGGGCGCGCGTTCGTCCGCATCGTCGTAGACGAAGATCAGGTCGAGGTCCGAGGCGTAGCCGAGCTCCTTGCCGCCCAGCTTGCCGTAGGCGGCCACGGCAAACCGCGGCGCATCCCGGTGCTTCGCGCGCAACTGCGACCAGGCGATCTGCAGAGTCACCTGCAGCGCGCTGTCGGCGAGCTGCGACAGGTGGTCGGCGAGGCGTTCCACGCTGAGCAGGCCGGCGAGGTCCTGCGCCAGCAGGCGGAACACCTGCGCCTGGTGATGCTCGCGCAGCGCATTCATCTGTTTCTCGGCATCGCCTTCGGCTGCGGCGAGCGCGGCGCGCAGCGCGCGCTCGAACTCGCGCCAGTCCGGGGCGGCGTACAGCAGGCGGTCGTCGAGCAGCTCATCGAGCAGCAGCGGGTGACGCGTGACGAACTCCGCCGCCCAGCTCGAGGCGGCGACGATCTTTACCACGCGCTCGAGCGCCTGCGGGTGCTCGGCGAGCAGCGCGAGGTACGCGGCGCGGCGCGCGATGGCCTCGATCAGGTCGAGCCCGCGCGCCAGCGTGGCGTCGGGGTCGGCACATTGCGCCGCTGCCGCGGCGAGCGCGGGGACCAGCGCATCGACGCGGTGCCGCGAATCCTCGGGCAGCATCGCGTAACGCTGGCTGCGCCGCGCAGCGACGAGACGGTCCGCGCTCATCTCGGCGTTGGCAAAGCCCCGCGCGGCGAGCGCGCGCGCCACCGAGGTGCGGTCGTCCTGCCATACGTCGGGACCCTCCGGCGCGGCGGATTGCGCGAACACCGCCTGAAAATGGCGCTGTACCGCGCCGCGATGCGCCTGCAGCCGCTGGTAGAACGAGTCCCAGGATTCGCAGCCGGACATGAGCGCGATGCGCCGGCGGTCCTCCGTGTCCTGCGGCAGCGCGTGCGTCTGCAGGTCGTCGAGGTACTGCAGGCGGTGCTCGGTGTCGCGCAGGAACACGTAGGCGTCGGAGAGCTCGCGCACCGCGACGCCCGGCAGCATCTGGCGCTCGCCCAGACGCTGCAGCGCTTCGAGGGTCGGTCGCACCGCGAGCGCCGGATCGCGCCCGGCGCGCACCAGCTGCAGCGCCTGCGCGACGAATTCGATCTCGCGGATGCCGCCGGGGCCGAGCTTGACGTGCTCCGCGAGCTCGCGCCGCGCCACTTCGCGCCGCACTTCGCCGTGCAGCCGGCGCATCGCCGCGAGCGTCGCGTAGTCCAGGTACTTGCGAAACACGAACGGGCGCACGATCGAGGCCAGGTCCTCGTGGCGCGCACCCGTTATCGCGCGTGCCTTGATCCACGCGTAGCGCTCCCATTCCCGGCCCTGCGTGACGAAGTAGGTCTCGAGGGCGTCGAAGCTGACGGCGAGCGGGCCCGAGTCGCCGTAGGGCCGCAGGCGCATGTCGACGCGGAAGGCGAAGCCGTCCCCGGTGACCTCGGAGAGCACCGCGATGAGCTTCCTCCCCGCGCGCTCGAGCAGCTGCGGGTCCGCGGCTTGCGGGGTGAGGAAAATCAGGTCGACATCGGAGGACACGTTGAGCTCGCGACCGCCCAGCTTGCCCATGGCCACCACCACCAGGTCACGCGCGCCGGTCCAGTCCTGCACCGCGGCGATCTGCAGCTCGGCAAGGTCGCTCATCGTCGCGCAGACTTCCGCCAGGTCTGCACGACCTTGCAGGTCACGCGCCATCACGCGCAGCAGGACGCGCTGGCGCAGGCGCCGCAGCCGGCGCTTGAGCGCGGGCTCGTCGTCCTGACCCGCGCCGGCCAGCGCAGCCGCGATCTCCTCGCGTGAAAACGGCCCCGGCGCGCGCAGTTCCTCCGCCAGCGCCGGGCGTGCGGCAAGGAGGCGCTCGGCGTAGCGCGAAAGGGCTATTTTCCCAATGAGATCGGGCATTTACAGTTAGAATGGCGGGTGCGAACGAAACCCCGCGAGAACTTTTCGCGTCGCGGTGCTCCAAATCTTATGGTCGAGCGTTATTTTTTCTGCTGCAAGCGGATACGACTATAGAGGCAACGCGAAGCGCGATGCAAACTTCGGAACGGCGCGGCGCCGTCCACGCGCTGCTGCGTGCGCTCGAAATTGTCGTCTGGTCGGCGTTCTTTGCTTTCGCCGCGGTGTTCCTCGCGCTGCGTTTCTGGCTGTTGCCGCAAGTCGAGCGCTACCAGGAGGAGGTGGTCGCCGCGTTGTCACGCGCCGTCGGCCTGCAGGTGAAGATCGGCGGCTTGCGCGCGGACTGGGACGGCCTGCGCCCGCGGCTCACGGTGTCCGACCTGCGCGTATACGACGACTACGGGCGCGAGGCGCTGGTGCTCCCCGAGGTCGAGCAAGTGGTTGCCTGGAGCAGCTTGCTGGCGCGCGAGTTGCGGCTGCATTCGCTCGCCATCGAGGCGCCGCGCCTGACGCTGCGGCGCGACCTCCAGGGCGCGATCCACGTCGCCGGGATCGAATTGGGCGCAAAGCCGGGCCGGGGCGGGCTGGCCGACTGGATCCTCGCGCAGCGCGAGATCGTGATCCGCAACGCCGCGATCGATTGGCTGGACGAGCGGCGCAGCGCTGTGCCGCTGGAACTGCGCGCACTGCAGTTCCGCTTGCGCAACCGGGGCGAGGTGCACCAGATAGGCCTGTCGGCGCAGCCGCCGCGCGCCCTCGGCGCCAACCTCGACTTGCGTGCCTCGCTCGTCGGCCACAGCTCAACACAGCCGCAAGCCTGGAACGGGCGCGTGTACGCCGAGCTTGGTTCCACCGACCTCGCGGCCTGGCGCGCCTGGATCGACTACCCGGTGGATGTGAGCAGCGGGCAGGGCGCGCTGCGCCTCTGGGCGACGTTCGGCGCGGGCAAGCTTGTCGACGCGACGGCGGACCTCGCCCTCACCGGCGTCGCCGTGCGCCTTGGCAACGACCTGCCCCAGTTGCAGGTCCAGAGCGTCGCCGGCCGCGTGCAGGGTCGACAGACCGCGCGCGGCTACGAGTTTGGCGTGCGGCGCCTCGCGTTGGTGCCGGTGCAGGGGCCGGCGATGCTTGCCACGTCGTTCAGCGCGAGCTGGGACGGCGCGCCGCCGTCGCACGGCACTGTGAGCGCGGACCTGATCGAACTGGCGCCCCTTGCTTCCCTGGCGGAAACCCTGCCGTTTCCCGCCGAGCTGAGAAAGCTGCTCGCGGAACTGGCGCCCCAAGGCAGTCTGATCGACGTGAACTTCGAGTGGAGCGGCGAACTGCCGGACCCGGCACGCTTTCGCTCGCGGGCGCGTTTCGAGGGCCTGGGCATGAGCGCCTGGCGCGCCTTTCCCGGCTTCACCAACCTGTCCGGCCGCATCGACGCGACGCAGGCCAAAGGCGTCCTCACGCTGGCTGCGCAGAATTCCGAGATCGATCTGCCGCGCGTGTTCCCCGAGCCGCGCATCCGCGTCGCTACGCTTTCGGGCGAAGTGGGCTGGGAGCGCCGCGATGCCGGCGCCACCGTGCGCATCGCCAATCTGGCCTACGCCAATGAGGATTTCGCCGGCACCGCGTCCGGCAGCTATGTCACCAACGGCGCGGGTCCCGGCGCGGTCGACCTCAGCGCGCAGCTGCTGCGCGCCAACGGCGCCAGCCTGCCGAAATACCTGCCGCTCGACACGATCCTGGGTTCGAAAACGCGCGACTGGCTGGTCGAGGCGGTCCGTGGCGGGCAGGTGAGCGCCGCCCGGCTCAGGCTGCGGGGCGACCTGCGCGAATTCCCGTTCGCGGAGCGGGGGCAGGGCCAGTTCCAGATCATCGCGCAAGTGCGCGGTGTCACGCTCGCGTTCGGCGAGGGCTGGCCGCCGTTGGAGGACATCGAGGGCGAGCTGCGCTTCGAGGGCCGGCGCATGGAGGTTGTTGCCCGCAGCGCGCGCGTCCTCGGCGCTTCGGTGACGGGCGCGCGCGCCGTCATCGCCAGCCTGCGCGCGCCGGCCACGCTGGAAGTCACCGGCAACGCGCAAGGGCCGAGCGCCGGCTTCCTCGACTACATCCGGCAGAGCCCCGTGGGACGCATGATCGGCGGCTTGCCCGAAGGCGTGGAGGCCACCGGAAGCGGACAACTCCAGCTGCGGCTGGAGTTGCCGCTCGCCGACCTGTCGAAGAGCAAGGTCGCAGGCACGTACCGCTTCGCCGACAATGCGCTACGCTTTGGATCACGCCTGCCGCCGGTGGAACGCGCCGCCGGCACGCTGCAGTTCAACGAATCGTCGATCCAGGTGCGCGACGCGGACGGCCACTTCCTGGGCGGGCCGTTGCGCGTGATCGGCGGGACGCAGCGCGGTGGCGGCGTGCTCCTGGGCGCGAGCGGGTCCTTCACGATCGCCGGCCTGGAGCCGCACCTCGATGAGCGGGCGCGCGGAATCCTGGAGGGTGGCGCGACTTATGCGGGCTCGGTGAGATTCAGTTCCGGCGCCGGGCCCCAGGTCGCCTTGGAGTCCAGCCTGGTCGGCGTGTCCATCGACCTCCCGCCGCCGCTTGGCAAAGCGGCCGACGAACCGATGCTGCTGCGCGCCACTTTCCTGCAGGCGGACGACGCGGAGCGCGACCGCATCAGCCTGTCCCTCGGTCAGTTGCTGCGCGCGGAGCTGCTGCGGCGCCGGGAAGCGGACGCCATGGTTCTCGAACGCGCCTCGCTGGCGCTCAATCCGGTGGCGGGCGGGCAGCTGCGGCTGCCGGAGCGCCCGAATACCACGCTGGTTTACGGGACGCTGGACAGTCTGGACCTGGGCCGGTGGCTGGCGTTGCTGCGCGGCCGCGAGGGCGGCGGCGCAGCCGGTGGCGAGGGCGCGACCACGGCGTTTGAGTTGAGCGTCGGCACGCTGGATGCTCTCGGCAGGCGCATGAAGGACATCGCAGTAAAGGCGCGCGTACAGGAGGGCAGTTGGCGGGCCAGCGTGAATTCGCCGGAAATTGCCGGCGACGTGGTGTATGACGCGAAGGACGGCGCCAAGCTGGTGGCGCGAATGGCGCGCTTTGCCGTTCCCGCCGAATCACCCGGCGCGCCGGCATCGAGCGCCGCCCGGGAACTTCCCGCGCTCGATCTGGCGGCGGACGAGTTCAGCTATCAAGGCAAGCGCTTTGGCCGCGTGGAGATCGTGGCACGGCACGACGGACTGGACTGGCGCATCGACCGGCTGGCGATGCGCAATGCGGAAGGCTCGCTCACCGGCAAAGGGCTGTGGCGCACCGGGCCGGCGCCCAGCACCTCGCTCAGCTTCGACATCGAGTCGGGCGACGTGGGCCGCTTTCTCGACCGCATCGGCTATCCGGGGCTGGTGCGCCGCGGCAGCGCGAAGATGCAGTCGTCGCTCGCCTGGAGCGGCGACCCGACCGCGATCGACTACGCCAGCCTGTCGGGGCAGATCCGCTTGCATGCGGAGGACGGCCAGTTCCTCGAGATCGAGCCGGGCATCGGCAAGCTCATCTCGCTGATGAGCCTGCAGATGCTGCCGCGGCGCATCACGCTCGATTTTCGCGATGTGTTCTCCAAGGGTTTTCAGTGGGACCGCATCGACGCGACGGCGCAGATTTCGCAAGGCGTGCTGCACACCAAGGACTTCGAGATGAGCGGTGGCGCCGCGGAAGTGAGCATGAGCGGCGAGGCCGATCTGGCGCGCGAGACGCAGCAGCTGCGCGTGCGTGTGGTTCCAAGCCTGGGCGGTACGGCATCCACCGTGGCCGGTGTGCTGGTCAGCCCGGTCGTGGCCCTCGGAGCCTTGCTCGCGCAGAAGATCCTCAACAACCCGCTCGGCCAGATGTTTGCCTACGAATACGGCATCAACGGCAGCTGGACCGACCCGAAGGTGGAGAAAATCGCGGTCGTGCCCCAAGTGGCGACTCAGCCCGCCGGCGACTGAAGGAGCATCCAATGGACACCGACACCCTGCTCGCCACCGCCGACGCCTGCCTGCTTGCGCCTTACGATCTCGAGGCGCGGCGCCTGGACGCCGTATTCGGCGCGCTCGCGCAGCGGCGCCTGGATCATGCCGACCTGTACTTCCAGTACACGCGTGCCGAGGGGTGGAGCCTGGAAGAAGGCATCGTCAAGTCGGGCAGCTTCAGCATCGAGCAGGGGGTGGGCGTGCGCGCGATCTCGGGGGATCGCACTGCCTTTGCCTACTCGGACGAGATCAGCGTCGACGCGCTGCAGGACGCGGCGCAAGCGACGCGTGCCATCGCGCGACAGGGCGCCGGCAGGAAAGCCAGGGTGGCGCGCCGCCCGTCCGCGCCGCGCCGCTATGCGCCGCTCGACCCGCTTGCCTCGCTCGGCTCGGAGGCGAAAGTCGCGATGCTGCAAAAGCTCGAGCGCCTGTGCCGTGCCGCAGATCCGCGTGTGATCCAGGTGATGGCGCACCTGGGCGGCGAATACGAAGTGGTGCTGGTGGCGCGCGCCGACGGTGTGCTCGCCGCGGACGTGCGCCCCCTGGTGCGGCTCTCGGTGCAGGTGATCGCGGAGCATCACGGCCGGCGTGAGAGCGGCAGCGCCGGCGGCGGCGGGCGCACCGACTACGCGATGTTCACCGACGACGTACTGCAGGAATATGCGCGCCAGGCCGTGCACCAGGCGCTGGTGAACCTGGACGCCCGCCCCGCGCCCGCCGGCACCATGACCGTGGTGCTGGGCCCGGGCTGGCCGGGAATTCTCCTGCATGAGGCCATCGGCCACGGCCTGGAAGGCGATTTCAACCGCAAGGGCAGTTCGGCGTTCGCCGGGCGCATGGGCGAGCGCGTCGCGGCGCCGGGGGTGACGGTGATCGATGACGGCACGCTCGCCGACCGGCGCGGCTCGCTCACCGTGGACGACGAGGGCAACTCTACGCGGCGCACGGTGCTGATCGAGGACGGCGTGCTGCGCGGGCTGCTGCAGGACAGCCTGAACGCGCGATTGATGAAGATGCCGCTGACCGGCAACGGCCGGCGCGAATCCTACGCGCATTTGACGCTGCCGCGCATGACCAACACCTTCATGTTGGGAGGAGTGCATGACCCGGCGGAGATCATCCGCAGCGTGAAGAAGGGGTTGTACGCGGTGAACTTCGGCGGCGGGCAGGTCGACATCACGAGCGGGAAATTCGTGTTCTCCGCGTCCGAGTCGTATTTGATCGAGGACGGGCGGGTGACGGCGCCGGTGAAGGGCGCGACGCTGATCGGCAACGGCCCGGACGTGCTGACGCGCGTGTCGATGATCGGCAATGATTTGACGCTCGACCCGGGCATCGGCACCTGCGGCAAGGAGGGGCAGAGCGTGCCGGTGGGGGTGGGGCAGCCGACGCTGCGCATCGACGGGTTGACGGTCGGGGGCACGGCGTGAGGGACGCCGATGCTGTAGCAGCGGCGATCGCCGATGGGTCTTCGGTAGGGCTGCCGCCCGACTATTCTTTGGTGGCGATGGCGGTGGTGCGGGCGCTGGTGCGAAGGAAGGCTAAGGATTTGAAGCTGATCGGCGTGCCGGTGCTGGGATTGTGCGCCGACATACTAATTGGTGCCGGGTGCGTGCGGGAGGTGGAGACCAGCGCCGTGACTTTGGGCGAGGCTGGGCTCGCGCCGCGGTTTACGGAGGCGGCGGAGAAGGGGTCGTTGAAAATCATCGACGCCACCTGCCCGATGATCCATACGGGATTGCAGGCGACCGAGAAGGGCGTGCCGTTCATGCCTTTGCGCGGCGTGCTGGGTTCGGACCTGGTGAAGGAGCATCCGGACTGGAAGACCATCGACAATCCCTATGCGAAGGGCGATCCGATTTTGCTGGCGAAGGCGATCGCGCCGGACGTGGCGCTGTTCCACGCGCGCTGGGCCGACGAGGCCGGGAACGTCTGGGTCGGGCGCCGGCGCGAGCTCGCCACCATCGCGCATGCGTCGAAGTCTTGTTTTGTGACTTATGAAGAGCTGAAGGCCGGCGACATGCTGGAGGACGAGATCCTGGCGCCGGGGTGCATCGGCTCGGTGTATGTGAGTGCCGTGGCGCCTTCGCCGCGCGGCGCCTGGCCGCTCGGCGTGCCTGGGCTGTACGGCATAGACGACGCGCACGTACAGGCTTATGCGCGGCTGGCGAAGACGGCGGAGGGGTTCAGGAAGTATCTCGACGAGTTCGTGTGGAACCGTACCAGCGAGAAGAACTCCTTGCCTGTGTCATAGCGCGCCTGATCGGCGACGCGCGGCATGTGGCGGTGGGGGCGGCTTCGCCGATTCCGGCCACCGGGGCTTTTCTCTTGAAGCAGCAGAATCCATCGCTGCGCATTTCCTTGCTGCAGAAACGGAGCGGGAATCCTTTTACCGAGGGTTCGCGCGAACTGTTCGATCTTGCGGGGCAGGGGCGGATCGACGTCTTCTT
>CAZOSA010000078.1:0-8601 GCA_964582155.1 uncultured Enterobacteriaceae bacterium
GCAGGTGCAGCCCGCCCAGGACGATACGGTGACGCTCAACTTCGTCAACGCCGACATCGAAGGCGTGGTGAAAGCGGTGAGCGAGATCACCGGCAAGAACTTCCTGCTCGATCCGCGCGTGAAGGGCACCATCAACATCGTCTCGGCGCGGCCGATGGCGCGCGCGCTGGTGTACGACGTGTTCCGCTCGGCGCTGCGGCTGCAGGGTTACGTGGCGATCGAGGACCGCGGCATCGTGAAGATCATTCCGGAGGCCGACGCCAAGCTCCATCCGGGCCGCACCGTCGGCCCGAACGAGCGGCTGCGCGCCTCTGGCGACCAGATCGAGACCCAGGTTTTCACGCTCAAGTACGAATCGGCGGCGCAGTTGCTGCCGATCCTGCGCCCGCTGATCGCGCCCGCGAACTCGATCACCGCGTATCCGGCGGGCAATACCCTGGTGATCACGGACTACGCGGGAAACCTGCGGCGCATCGCGAGGATCATCGACTCGATCGACCAGCCGGGCGGCGTCGACCCGGTCGTGATCCCGCTGCAGCATGCGTCGGCGGTCGATGTCGCGCAGATAGTGAATCGCCTGTTCGCGGACGCCCCGCGTGCGGCGGGTGCGGCCGGGGCCGACACCTCGCAGCGCCTCAGCGTGATGGCGGATGCGCGCTCCAACAGCCTGGTGGCGATCTCGGACAACCCCGCGCGCCTCACCCGGCTGCGCACCCTGGTGGTGATGCTCGACTCGCCCACCAGCGCTGCGGGCAACCTGCACGTCGTGTATCTGAAAAACGCTGAAGCGGTGAAGGTGGCCGAGACGCTGCGCGCGATTTACCTGGGAGAGAGCGTCGCCGCGGCGGCGCCCCGGTCCACGGCCCTTCCAGTCGCAGCGTCGCCCGCGGGCATGCCACCGCCCGCCGTGCCGGCCTCGTCTTCGCCCCAGACCGTTGCGCTGGCGCCCGGCATGATCCAGGCCGATGCGGCCACCAACTCGGTCCTGATCAACGCGCCCGATGCGATCTACAACAACCTGCGCGCGGCGCTGGACAAGCTCGACGTGCGCCGGGCACAGGTCTATGTCGAGGCCCTGATTGCCGAGATCACCGCCGACAAGGCCGCCGAGTTCGGCATCCAGTGGCAGGACCTGCGCGGCGCGGGCGAGAGCGGGAGCAGGGCGTTCGGCGGCACCAACTTCGGCGGCCCCGGGCAGAACATCCTCGGCATCGCCGCGAGCCCGGCCACCGCCGGCCGCGGCCTCAACATCGGCGTGATCAAGGGCGTGGTCACGATCCCGGGGATCGGCGGGCAGATCCTCAATCTCGGCCTGCTGGTGCGGGCGCTGGAAACCGACACCAACGCCAACATCCTGTCGACGCCGACACTGTTGACCCTCGACAACGAGGAAGCGAGGATCGTCATCGGACAGAACGTGCCTTTCATCACGGGGCAGTACGCGCTCTCGGGCGCGTCCACGACGCCGACCCCGTTCCAGACGGTCGAGCGCAAAGACGTCGGCCTGACGCTGAAGATCAAGCCGCAGATCTCCGAGGGCGGCACCGTCCGGCTGCAGATCTACCAGGAAGTCTCCAGCGTCCAGGACGCTACCAACCCCGCCGGCGTCATCACCAACAAGCGCTCCGTCGAATCAACCGTGCTGGTGGACGACGGCCAGATCGTGGTGATCGGCGGGCTGATCCAGGACACGGTCACGGAGGGCGTCGAGAAGGTGCCGCTGCTGGGCGACCTGCCGCTGATCGGCGCGCTATTCACGTACAAGACGCGCTCGCGCACCAAGACCAACCTGATGGTGTTTCTGCGCCCGACGGTGCTGCGCGACGCGCAGCGCGCCGAGTTGCTCACGGGCTCGCGCTACGACTACATCCTCGGCGAGCAATACAAGGCGCAACCCCCGCACAGCCCGCCGCTGCCCGACATGGAAGCGCCCAGCCTGCCGCCGCGCGACCTGCAAATGATCAACGTGCCGAAGCCATGATCCCCTACGCGTTTGCGAAGGCCCATGGCGTCGTGGTCAGCGCAGTGGGCGCCGAGTCCGCCGAGGTCGCGGTACGCTCTGGCGCCCATGCGGGCGCGCTCGCCGAGCTGCGCCGCGCGCTCGGCCTGAAGCTGCGCACGCGGCGCGTCGACGCGCAGGAGTTCGACGAGCTCATCGCCGCGGCCTACAACGGCGCCACCGCCGGGGCGGCGGCGCTCGCCGACGATCTGTCGCAGGACGTGGACTTGTCGCGGCTGCTGCAGGAGATCCCGAAGATCGCGGACCTGCTCGACAGCCAGGACAACGCGCCGGTGATCCGCCTGATCAACGCGCTCCTGACCCAGGCGCTGCGCGACGGCGCCTCGGACATCCATTTCGAGGCCTTCGAATCCCGCTCGGTGGTGCGCCTGCGCATCGACGGCACGCTGCGCGACCTGATCGAGCCGGCGCGCGCGCTGCACGGCGCAATCGTGTCCCGCCTCAAGATCATGGCGCAGCTCGATATCGCCGAGAAGCGCTTGCCGCAGGATGGCCGCATCGCGCTGCGCGTGGCCGGCAAGCCGGTCGACGTGCGCGTGTCGACGATCCCGACCGGGCACGGCGAGCGCGTGGTGCTGCGCCTGCTCGACAAGCAGGCCGGGCGGCTCGATCTCACGCAGCTCGGCATGGATGCCGCAACGCTCGTGCACATGGACCGATTGATCAAGGAGCCGCACGGCATCGTGCTGGTCACCGGCCCGACCGGCTCGGGCAAGACGACCACGCTGTATGCGGCGCTGTCGCGGCTCGACACGGCGGCGCTCAACATCATGACGGTCGAGGACCCGATCGAGTACGACCTCGACGGCATCAGCCAGACGCCGATCAACTCTCGCATCGACATGAGCTTCGCGCGTGCATTGCGCACCATCCTGCGCCAGGACCCGGATGTGGTGATGATCGGCGAGATCCGCGACCTCGAGACCGCGCAGATCGCAGTGCAGGCGAGCCTGACCGGGCACCTGGTGTTCGCGACGCTGCACACCAACGACGCGGTGAGCGCGGTCACGCGGCTGGTGGACATGGGCGTCGAGCCGTTCCTCCTCGCCTCCAGCCTGATCGGCGTCGGCGCGCAGCGCCTGGTGCGGCGCCTGTGCCTGGAGTGCCGCAAGCCTTTCACCCGCGACGGCGCCACGTTCTATTCGGCGCAGGGCTGTCCGGCTTGCAACCGCACGGGCTACCGCGGCCGCACCGGCATCTACGAGCTGCTGACGGTCGATGACGAGCTGCGGCGCCTCATCCACGACCGCGCCTCCGAGCAGGCGCTGCGCGCGCACGTCGTATCCCGCGGCATGAAATCGTTGCGCGACGACGGCATGCGCTGGGCCACCGCGGGCGTGATCAGCCTGGAAGAAGCGGTGCGCGTGACGCGCGAATAGCACCGTGGAGGCCTTCCGCTACCAGGCGCTCGACGCCGTCGGCCGCGCGGTCTCCGGGGTGGTGCAGGCCGATACGCCGCGCGAGGCGCGCACGCAATTGCGCGCGCGGGGCCTGCTGCCTTCGGCGCTCGAGCGCGTTCACGCGCGCGAACGCGCACGCCAGCCGTGGGCGCGCAGCCTGTCCGCGGCCGAACTGAGCCTGCTCACCCGGCAGATGGCGACCTTGCTCGACTCCGGGCTGACGATGGAGCAGGTGCTCGCGGCACTCATCGAGGAAGCCGAGGCGCCCTTGACGCGCGAGGTCCTCCATGGCGTCAAGACCGAGGTGATGGCCGGCGCCTCCCTCGCCACCGCCCTCGGCAGCTACGCCCGGAGCTTTCCCGAGTTCTACCGCGCACTCGTATACGGCGGCGAAGAGTCGGGCGCGCTGCCGGTCGTGCTGCAGCATCTTGCCGACTATCTCGATGCGCGCCAGGCGCTGCGGCAAAAGACCAGCCTCGCACTGCTTTACCCGATCCTCGTCACCACGGTCGCGCTCGCCATCGTCACCGGGCTGCTGGTGTACGTGGTGCCGCAGGTCGTGCAGGTGTTCCAGCAGTCGCGGCAGGCGCTGCCTGTGCTGACGCGGGCGCTGATCGGGCTGAGCGACTTCCTGCGCGCGGCCTGGCCGTACCTTGCGCTCGCCGCCGCCGGCGGCGTGTACGCCGCCCGCATGGCGCTGCGCCGCCCCGCGCTGCGGCGCCGGTGGCACGCGTTGCTCCTCACCTTGCCCTGGCTGGGACCGCTCGCTCGCGGCGTCGACACTTCGCGCTTTGCCAGCACGCTCGCCATCCTCGTCGCCGGCGGCGTGCCGCTGCTCGGCGCGCTGGCATCCGCGGCGCGGGTGATGGGCAACATGGTGATGCGCGAAGCGGTGGAGCGCACGATCGAACGCGTGCGCGAGGGCGTAAGCCTCGCGCGCGCGCTCGGGGAAACGCGCGCCTTTGCGCCGCTGCTGGTCCACCTCGTGGCGAGCGGCGAATTGAGCGGCAAGCTCGGGCAGATGCTGGAGCGTGCCGCCCGCCTCGAGACCCGGGCGCTCGAACGGCGCCTGGCGGTTTTCCTCACGCTGCTCGAGCCGGTGATGATCCTGGTGATGGGCGCGGTGGTGCTGCTGATCGTGCTCGCCATCCTGCTGCCGATCATCGAGATCAACCAGCTCGTGCGTTGAGCCGCGGCACCGTCCGGACCGGGCTAGCGCCCGATCAGTTCGCCCACCGCCTTCAGCGATTCGACCCGATCGAAGATCACCTTGGCGATGGCCACCAGCGGCGCGCCGAGCAGCAGCCCCCACACGCCCCACAGCCAGCCGAAGAACAACAGGGCGATGAACAGCACCGCGGCATTCACGCGCGCGAATCGGCCTTGCAGCCAGGTCATGAACGCGAACCCGATCGTGCCCGCGATCAGCAACGACACGCCCGCCACGGCAAGGGCGTAAAGCAGCGACCCGAATTGCACGAAAGCCGCCACGCCGCTGCCGAGCGCGATCAGCGCCGGGCCGAGGAAGGGGATGAAGTGAAGCACCCCGGCGGCCACGCCCCAGACGCCCGCCTGGTCCAGGCCCAGCGCCAGAAATGCGAGCCAGGTACCGACGGCGAGCAGGGCGTTCGACGCGAGCATGGCAAGCAGGTAGCGCTGGACCTGCACGTCGATCTCCTCGAGGATGCGCACGGCGTCCTTCTTCTGCGACAGCGACGGCCCGACGAGCTGCACCAGCTTGCGCCGGAAGTGCGCTCCGGAGGCGAGCAGGAAATAGGTCAGCAGCAGCACGATCGGCGTCTGCGCGACAACGGTCGCGACCAATGCGGACTGCGCGAGCGCGTAGTCGCTGATCCAGGTGGACTCGGGCACCTGGGCCGCGACTGCGCGCACGGCCGGCCGCGCGCGTGTTCCCGGTCTGGCACCTGGTTCGAGCTTCGCGCCCGCATCGGCGGCAGCCCCTTGGAGTTCCTGGGCGGCTTCCTGCATGTTCTGCAGTGCAGTCGGGGCGCCGGAGCGTGCGGTGCTCAGGCTCTTGCGCAGGTTGCGGGCCGCCTCGGGCAGCTTCTCGATCAGCGCCGAGGTGTCGCCGCTCAACGAGAATCCGATCCAGGAGAAACTCCCGATCACCATCGCCAGCACCAGCGCCGCACCGACGCTGCGCGGCACGCGGCGCCCCGCGAGCCAGTCCACCGGCGGGTGCAGCGTGTAGCTCGCGAGGATGCCGATCAGCAGCGGGACAAAGAAGCCGCGCGCCAGGTACAAAGCGGCGACCAGCGCGACGAGCGCCAGCACGCCGAGCGCCAGGGGAGCGCGCAAATCGCGCAACTCGCGGGACACAACCGCAGTAGATTCCGCGGCCTGGGGGCTTACCTCGTTCAATTCGGGCCGAGCGGCTCCGGCGATCGCAGCATCAGTGGCGAACGCTTGCCGCCGCCGGCGAGCGAATTCAACCGTTCGCGAGATGTCATAGCAGCGCCCTCGGAATCGGCAAGCTGACGGTGACGGTGGTGCCGGCGTTTCGTGCACCTTCGACCTCGCAAATGCCATTGAAGGTTTGCGAGCTCGTCCGGCTGCTGGCAATATCGCCCGTGCCGGATGCAGCGCCCTGCTCGCCCAGCCCGACGCCGTTGTCGCGCACCACCATGGTGACCTCGTGCGGTGTGATGGTCAACGCGATCGCAACCCGGCTTGCCGCCGCGTGGCGCGCGACGTTGCTCAGCGCCTCGTTATACACATCGAAGATCGTCGCGGCGCGCTTTTCGGGCAGGTCGACACCGGCAGCGTCGCTTACCGTCAGCTCGTAAAGTACGCCGGTGCACTGCTGGAACTGGCGCACATGCCATTCGATGGCCGCCGGCAAGCCCAGCGTGTCGAGTACCACCGATCCAAGCTCGGCCGAAATCCGCCGGGCCCAGCCGCTGTGGCGGTGAAGGGGATTGAATGCCTGGTTCACTTCTCCGTTCACCCGTGGTGGCATTTTGGCGTCCGCCTCTATCGCCGAGCGCAACTGCATCGTGATCGACGACAACGTATCTTCGAGCTGGTCGTACATTGCACGCCCGGAATGGTGGCGCATGGATCCCTTGCCGGATACGTAGGTGGCACCATTGTCCGGTTCGGTCAGGCGCTTTCTGTGCGCTAGCGCACAGAAAGCGGCTCCGTTCAGGAACAGCGTTGCACCGGCGCGCCGATCGCACTGCGCAAAGGAAACTCCATGAACCTCACTCTGAGTCTTGCGCCCCTGGTATCGCTGGTCGCGGGGATCCTCATCCTGATCGTGCCACGCCTGCTGACTTACATCGTCGCCGCCTACCTCATCATCGGTGGAGTTCTCGGGCTGTTCGGCGATATCCGCCTGAAATGAAAGCCGGTTTGGCCGTTCGCTTTTGTTCGCCAGCGCACAGACCGAGCGGCGACGCAGGACGATGATGCATGCGGGTATTCGGCACTTCTCCCTCCCCCCGCCGAATGCCTGCAACACCCAGCCCGGCGACGGCAATCCCGTTCCGGGCTTTTTTTTGGGTGCGCCCAGCCCGGCGCACCCAAAAAAAGGCCCTGCATGCGCAGGGCCTGCCGATCCTCGCCGGATCTGCGTACGGCTACTTCACGAGCCTGGTTCCGGATACTTCAATGACGACGTGACGGTCGGGTTGCATGCATGCGACGTTCGTCGCGTTGTTGGCTTCCTTGCATTCGCCCGTGGACGCGGTCGGCTGCGTTTCACCCTTGGCGCTGGTCTGCACGCGGTCTGCCACGATGCCCTTGCTGACCAGGTAGGATTTCACCGTGTTCACCCGGTCCTCGGAAAGGGACTGGTTGGCGCTATCGGTCCCCATGCGGTCGGCATAGCCGATCGCGACCACTTTTTGGGACTCGAGGCCACTGATCTCGCCGATGAACGCGTCGAGCTTGTCGCGGCCCTCCGCACGCAGGTCCGACTTGTTGGTGTCGAAAAGGATGTCGGCGTCGAATGAGACTTTTTCGCTGACCGGCAGCGGCGCGGCCGGGGCCTCCACCACGGGGGCTGGCGCGGGAGCGGCAGCGGGAGCGGGAGCGGGAGCGGGGTCGGGTGCCACGTATTGAGCAATGGGCGCAGGAACTGGGGTGTGGCATCCAGCGGTCCACGCCGGTGCCGGGCCGAAGGCGGAGTGCCAGCAAAGGCCGGAGCCGCTCATGACGGGCATGCCTTGCGAATCGCGGAGCAGTGCCGTTTCGTTGGGATCCATGATCTGGGCATTGGCGGTAGCGGAAAAGACGCCGAGCGCCAAGGCGCAGGCGAGAGCCAGGACGGTTTGTTTCTTGGCGAAACTGTTTTTCATAGGGTTCCTTCGATAAGTGCTTGCGGTGTCTCAGCAGATGCTGAGTTGCACGGCGCATTGTCGGCGCACGGCGATGCGCCATCTGCCGGGTAGAGCACATAGCCGGGCGGTGGTTTGCGGATAAATGGATAAATTTCCAGTCGGTGCTGCAGCGCACTCCCCGGAAAAAATTGCACTCGCATCCCTATGTACGGTATCGGACTTAGGGCGTATGATGCGTGAGCATGAGCAAGCGTACGTTCAATTCCGCTCCTGCAGCGCACGATCCGAAGGACAATCACGTTCTCGCTGCCCTTTCGGAGGGCGCTTATCAGCGGCTGCTGCCGTCGCTGGAGGGTACGCCGTTGCCGCTCGGCATGGTGTTGTACGAGTCCGGCGGCGCGCAGGGCTACGTGTACTTTCCGACCACCTCCATCGTGTCGCTCCTGTACGTGCTGGCGGACGGCCATTCCGCCGAGCTCGCCGTTACCGGTTTTGAGGGCGTGGTGGGCATCTCCCTGTTCATGGGCGGCGAGACGACACCGAGCCGCGCGGTGGTGCAAAGTTCCGGCGATGGCTACAAGCTCAGGGCGTCGGTGCTGAAGAAGGAGTTCGAGTCCGGCGGCGAGCTGCAGCACCTGCTGCTGCGCTTCACGCAGGCGCTGATCACGCAGATGACGCAGACCGCGGTGTGCAACCGCCACCATTCGGTGGACCAGCAGCTGTGCCGCTGGCTGCTCCTCAGCCTGGATCGGCTGAGCGGCAACGAGCTGCAGATGACCCAGGAGTTGATCGCCAACATGCTCGGGGTGCGCCGCGAGGGCGTGACCGAGGCCGCCGGCAAACTGCAGTCCGAGGGGCTGATCAACTACCGCCGCGG
>CAZOSA010000079.1:0-8593 GCA_964582155.1 uncultured Enterobacteriaceae bacterium
CAGGTCGAGGAACTGCAAGCCCCTGTTCGTGTACTTCTTCGCGATCGAGATCACCAGGCGCAGGTTGGCCTCGGTCATCTCGCGCTTGGCGCGGCGCGCCTTCGCCTCGCCCGTGGACATCTGCTTGTTGATTTCCTTCAGCTCGCGCACCGGGATGCCCATCTTCGTCTGCACGGCCAGGATCTTGCCCAGCAGCTCGAGGATCGAGGGCTCCAGGCGCACCAGCTGCTCGCTCCAGGGGTGCCCGGCGTTGAGCTCGGTGGACAGCCAGCGCTTGGAGCCTTCGGTACCGACGAACACCTTGATGAAGTGCTGGCGCGGCATCTGCGCCTTGTGCACCGAAATGTCGTGGATCTGGCGCTCGCGGCTGCGGATGTCGTCCACCAGGCTCCTCACGCTGTCGCACAGCCGCTCGACCGTGCGCGCGGTGAAGCGGATGGTCATCAGCTCGGTGGAAATCTGGTCGCGTACGCGCAGGTAGTCCTTGTCCCTGGACCCCTTGTTCTCCAGCACGCGCATCTTCTTCTCGAACAGCCGCCGGATGCGGGCGAACTTCTCCAGCGCCGCGCTGCGCAGGGCCAGCAGGCTCGCCGTCTGCGCCGCGCCATCGTCCTCCTCGGTGTCGCCTTCTTCCTCCTCGATCTGCTCTTCTTCCTCTTCCTCGCTCGCGGGTTCCGCCTTCTTCGGGTCGAAGTTGTCCTTGGCGTTCGGGTCGATCAAGCCGTCCACCACTTCGTCGATGCGCAGTTCTTCCTTCGCCACTTTGTCGGCCAGGTCGAGGATCTCGCGCACCGTCGTCGGGCAGGCGCTGATCGCCTGGATCATGTGGCGCAGCCCTTCCTCGATGCGCTTGGCGATCTCGATCTCGCCCTCGCGCGTGAGCAGTTCCACCGACCCCATTTCGCGCATGTACATGCGCACCGGGTCCGTGGTGCGGCCGAATTCGGAGTCCACCGTGGAGAGCGCCGCCTCCGCCTGCTCCTCGACGTCCTCGTCGGTGGAGGCCACCGGCACCGTCTCGGCGGTGATCAGCAGCGTTTCCTGGTCCGGCGCCTGGTCGTAGACCTGGATGCCCATGTCGCCGAAAGTCGAGATGATGGCTTCGATCTGCTCGGCGTCCACCAGGTCATCGGGCAGGTGGTCGTTGATCTCGGCGTAGGTGAGAAAGCCCCGGTCCTTGCCGAGCTTGATCAGCGTCTTGAGGCGCATGCGGCGCGTCTCGGCGTCCTCCTTGGGCAGCACGGCCATCGCCGCGAGCCACTCTTCCTTCTTCGACTTGCGCCCGGGCCGGCCGCGGCCGGCTTTCGCCTTCAGACCCTCGGCGAGCCTGGCTTCGAGCTGCTCGAGCGCCGCCTTGGCGCTCTTGATGGTCGGCTTCCGGGGCTTTTCGACCGGCTTCGCCGCGGCGGGCGGCTTGGCCTGCTTGGCTTTCTGGGCGTGCCTGGTGTGCTTTACGTGCCTGACGGCCTTCGCTTTCTTCGCGACGGGACGCGGCTTGGCGGCCGGGCGGGCCTTCGCCCGGGCGACTGCCGCCTTTTTCTTCAACGCCTTGACCGGTTTGGCTTTTTTTCCAGGCTTGCGGGAGAGTTTCGCTTTGGACTTGCGCTTTGCTTTGGCCATTCTCGCCTCGTGCGTGCCCGATCCTGCCAGGCCGGAAAAAAGTGGGCGATTCTACCCTAAACCGCCCCTCAGGACCTCTGGGCTTTCAGTTGATGAAGCTCTTTGACTCGCTGGTTCAGCTCGGCGTTCAACGCCGGATCGGCGCCGATCCGGCCCTTCAGCGTATCGATCTCCCGGTTCATCCTGCGTATGCGCAGCGCGAGCTGCGCCTGGCGGAACTCCTGCGCCGCCGACTCCGCAGAGTCACCCTGCTCCACCCCGGATGCCTGGGCCCGGAAAATGACTTTCTCGAACTCGGTCCCCTGGTACCGGTCCACCAACAGCGCGCCGGTCATTGCTTCGCCGCCCGCGACGTCTGCCGCAATCGCCTTCAACGCGGCCGTCTCAGGCAAGTCCGGGTCAAGCAGCCCGTCTTCCAGCGCGTCGACCAGGGCGGGGTCCATCACCACGCACCGCAGCAGGTGTTGCTCTTCATTTCTGGGTGTGACGCTTGCCACCCTCGCCATTGCCGGCCGTTGCGGCCTTGGCGTGCCCTCGGGTGCGTAATAACTCTGCGCGTCCTCGGGCGCAATCCGGGCGAGTTGCGCAATGGCTTGTATCAGCTGCTGGCGCAGCGCCGGCGCCGCAAACTGCTGGACGTAGCGCTTCGCCGATGACTGGAACCCGGCTCGCCCTTCCGGGGTGTCCAGTTCCGACTGGCCGCGCAGCTCGCCCAGCAGGAAACCGGTGAGCGTCTGCGACTCCGCCACCAGCCGCTCGAACTTCTCCCTGCCCTGCGCGCGCACGTAGGTATCGGGGTCCTCGCCCTCGGGCAGGAACAGGAAGCGGATCGGGTTGCCGTCGTTGGCGAGGGGCAGGCTCACTTCGAGCGCGCGCCACGCCGCCTTGCGCCCGGCGAGGTCGCCGTCGAAGCAAAACACCAGCTCGGCGCCGTTCTCGCGCAGCTCGCGCAGGACCTTGGTGACGTGCATCGGCGTGGTCGCGGTGCCCAGCGTCGCCACCGCATAGCCCACGCCGTGCTGGGCGAGGGCCACCACGTCCATGTAGCCCTCGACCACCAGCGCGCGTTTCGCCTCGTGGATCGCGGCGCGCGCGTGCCCCAGGCCGTAGATTTCCTGCCCCTTCTGAAACAGCGGCGTCTCGGGCGAATTCAGGTACTTCGGCTCGCCCTCGCCCAGCGCGCGAGCGCCGAAGCCGACCACGGTGTCGCGCCGGTTGAAGATCGGGAACATGACGCGGTCGCGAAAACGGTCGTAGCGCTTGCCCTCGCCTTCGATCACCAGCCCGCACTCGGTGAGCGCCGGGTTGTCGTAATCCGGGAATGCCCCTTTCAACGCCTGCCAGTCGTCCGGCGCGTAGCCGATGCCGAAGCGCGCGGCGATTTCCCCGCTCACGCTGCGCTGTTTCAGGTAAGCGATGGCCTGCGGCGATTTCTTCAGCTCAGTGCGGTAGAAGTCCATCGCCTTTTGCATCAGCGCAGCGAGGTCGGTCTCGCGCGCCTTTCTCTGCGCCTCCTCCGCCGTGCGCGGCTGCCAATCGGGGACTTGCATGCCGACCGAGGACGAGAGCTCCTTGATGGCGTCGACATAGCCCATGCCGCCGTAGTCCATCAGGAAGCCGATGGCGTTGCCGTGTTTCTGGCAGCCGAAGCAGTGGTAGAACTGCTTCGCCGGGCTGACGGTGAAGGACGGTGTCTTCTCGTCGTGGAACGGGCACAGCCCCATGAAGTTGGCGCCGCCCTTCTTCAGCTGTACGTAGCGCCCGACCACGTCGACGATGTCGATGCGGTTGAGCAGGTCCTGCTTGAAGGAATCGGGAATCAAATGGGGACAGACCCCATTTTCACCCCCCGAGCTTCGTTTTCACAAGCCCGGCGACCTTGCCCATGTCGGCGCGGCCGGCGAGGCGGGGTTTCAGGAGCGCCATCACCTTGCCCATGTCCTTGACGCCGCCCGCCCCGGATTCGGCCACCGCGGCGGCCACCGCCTGCGCCACCTCGGCTTCGCCCAGCTGCTGCGGCAGGTAGGCTGTTAGCACGCCAATCTCGAATTTCTCCACGTCCGCCAGGTCCACGCGCGCGGCTTTCTCGTACTGCGCGATGGACTCGCGGCGCTGCTTCACCATCTTCTCGATGATGCCGAGCACGTCGGCATCCTGCAGCTCGACGCGCTCGTCCACTTCCTTTTGCTTGATGGCGGCAAGCAGCAGCCGCACGGCCGAAAGGCGCGCCGCGTCCCTGGCGCGCATCGCCGCCTTCATGTCGTCGGTAACGCGTTGCTTCAGGGTCATAGGCGCTCCAGAAATGCGAACGCCCCGGCGGATCGCACCGGGGCGCGGTTCGGAATTCGTGCGATCGTGCCCTAGTACAGCTTCGCCGGCAGCATCTGGCTGCGCAGGCGCTTGTGGTGGCGCTTCACCGCGGCCGCGAGCTTGCGCTTGCGCTCCGAGGTCGGCTTCTCGTAGAACTCGCGGGCGCGAAGCTCGGTCAGCAGCCCGGTCTTCTCGACGGTGCGCTTGAAACGGCGCATCGCCACTTCAAAGGGCTCGTTTTCCTTGACGCGTACGGTCGGCATCCAATAAACCCCGAAAATTCGCAAAGGGCAAAATTGTATCAGAATCCCCCTGTGCTGATCCTCGGCATCGAGACCTCGTGCGACGAGACCGGCGTGGCGTTGTACGACGCCACCGCGGGGCGCCTGCTCGGCCACGCGGTGCACTCGCAAGTGGCGATGCACGAGGCCTACGGCGGGGTGGTCCCCGAGCTCGCGTCGCGCGACCACATCCGGCGCCTGATCCCGCTCGCGCAAGGCCTGTTCGAGCGCACCGGGCGCATACCCGGCGATCTCGGCGCGGTGGCCTACACGCAAGGCCCGGGCCTCGCCGGCGCCCTGCTGGTCGGCGCTGCCTTCGCCCATGCGCTCGCCCTCGCGCTCGGCGTGCCGGCCGTAGGCATCCACCACCTGGAAGGGCATCTGCTCTCGCCGCTGCTCTCGGCGCGCCCGCCCGGGTTCCCGTTCGTCGCCCTGCTGGTGTCGGGCGGCCACACGCAGCTGATGCGCGTCGAAGGCGTCGGCCGCTACGAACTCCTGGGCGAAACGCAGGACGACGCGGCCGGCGAAGCCTTCGACAAGACCGCGACGCTCCTCGGCCTGGGTTACCCGGGCGGCCCGGCGCTCTCCAAACTCGCCGAGCGGGGACATGCGGGACGCTACAAGCTGCCGCGGCCGATGATCGCGAGCGGCGATCTCGAATTCAGCTTCAGCGGGCTGAAGACCGCGGTACTGACGCTGGTGAAGGCCGCCGCCGGGCAGAGCGAGCAGTTTCGCGCCGACGTGGCGCGTGCCTTCCAGGACGCGATCGTCGACGTGCTGGTGGCGAAATGCACGCGGGCGATGGAGCGTACGGGACTTACGCGGCTGGTGGTCGCCGGAGGAGTCGGCGCCAACAAGCAACTGCGCGCCGCGCTCGACGCAACATCGAAGTCGCAGGGCTACGACGTGTTCACCCCGGAACCGGAACTGTGCACCGACAACGGCGCCATGATCGCGCTCGCGGCGGCGCTGCGCATGCAGGCGGGGCTCGCCGCGAGCAGCGGGCACGCCTTCAGCGTGCACCCGCGCTGGGATCTGGGCACGATCAGCTAGTGTTTTCGCGGTTCGCTCCCCGCATCGGCATAACCCGGGCCTCGATCGGGTCGACGACCCGGCGCGCGGTCATTTGCTGGTCGCGGCGATCGCCTTGAACAGGCGGTCGACGTAAGGCTTGCCGATCTCCCTCTCGGCCCACGCCTTCACCGGCGGCTGAGCCAGCTTGCGGAACGCCCCGACTTCGGCAGGCGAGAGCACGGTGACCTGCATGCCGACCTTTTCCAGGATCTGCTTGGCGCTCTTGTCCTGTTCGCTGGTCATCCTGCGATGGATCTTCACTGCCTTGCGCGTGCCGTCCTCGACCGCCTTCTTCTCCGTGGCGCCCAGCCCCTGGTAGAAGCGCTCGTTGACCATGTAGGCATGGATGCTCCACACGTGGCCGTCGAGCGTGGCGTACTTCTGGTGCTGATAAAGACTGGCGGCGAGGATGTTGGTGACACCGTTCTCCTGGCCGTCGACCACCTTCTGCTGGAGTGCGGTCGGCAGCTCTGCCCATGGGATCGCAGATGCCGAAGCTCCCAGCGATTCGACGAGGGCCTTGAATACCGGCGACGGCTGGATGCGGATCTTCAACCCCTTCATGTCCGCCGGGGACCTGATCGGGCGCGCGCTGTTGGTGAAGTGACGCACACCGTTGTCGGCGAGGCCCAGCAGCCGGATGCCGGTCTTCTTGGTCATGTCGTCGGAGAATTCCTTGAGCCACGCGCTGTCGTACACGCGCCACGCGTGCTCGTGGTTCTGGTACAGGAAGGGGATGCCGAGCACCCCGATCTGCTTGTGCACGGTGGCGATCGCGCCGTCGTGCGCGACCGCCAGCTCGAGCGTGCCGAGCTTGAGGCCCTCCATGGTCGGCTGGTCCTTGCCGAACTGGCCGGCAGGATAGATCTCGACTTTGATCGAACCATTGGTCGCCTTCTCGACATGCTCCTTGAAGGCGAGCGCGGCGACGTGCTTCGGCTGGTCGTCCTTGGCGGGCTGGAAGTGGGCGTACTTCAGCGTCTTCTGTGCGAACGCAGGCGAAGCGCCGACGACCAGCGCAACAGCGACAACGGATGCGAGCTTAAGGGCTTTCATGTGTCCTCCTGTGGGTGTTTGCACAATCTATCGTGTGTAACCGAACCATTCTGGCACCAACGTGCTGAGTCCGGGAAAGACAACAACCAGAAGCAACACCGCCAGCTCGGCGGCAAGTAGCGGCAGCACGGCCTTGCAGAGCAGGTCGAAACGGAGCCTGGCGACCGAGGTCATGACGAAAAGCACCGCGCCCACCGGCGGCGTGATCATGCCAATCGTCAGATTGAGCACGATCGTCATGGCGAAGTGAAGCGGCGCGATGCCGAATTGGTCCGAGAGCGGCGCGAGCACCGGCACGAGGATGATCACCGCCGGCAGCGTATCGATGAACAGCCCGCAGACCAGGACGAAGACCGCGACGATCAGCATGATCGCGAGCGGGTCCGTGGTGAGCGTGCCGATCGCGGCGGCGATGGTCTGCGGGATTTGCAGCAGGGTCAGCAGCCAGGCGCACAGCGAAGCCATCGAGACGATGAGCAACGCGGCCGAGGTGACCAGCCCGCTCTGCAGCAGAACCCTGGCGATCAGGCGGGCGTTCAGCGTCCGGGTCACGAACAATCCCACGATCAGGGCGTAGAACACCGCCACGGCGGAGGCCTCGGTCGGTGTGAATAGTCCCGACAGGATCCCGCCGATGATGATCGCCGGCATCAGCAGGATCGGCACCGCTCGCCACAGCGCCCCCAACCGGTCGCGCCAGCTTTCACGTTCGTGCGCCGCGCCATAGCCGCGCCTGATCGAGATGACATGGTTCACGGCCATCAATGCCACGCCGAGCAGCAGCCCCGGGAGAACCCCGGCAAGGAACAGCCCGGCGACGGTCACGCGGTTGTCGGCGAGCGCATAGATCACCATGATGATCGACGGCGGTATGATCGGTCCGATGGTGGCCGTCGCGGCAGAAAGCGCCGCGGAGTAATACTTGTCGTAGCCGGATTTCTCCATCATCCGCATCTCGATCGCACCCGGACCGGCGGCGTCGGCGAGCGCAGAGCCGCTGATTCCGGCAAACAGCACGCTGGTCAGCACATTCACGTGCCCCATGCCACCGCGGATGTGGCCGACCAAACTGTTCGAAAAGCGCAGCAACGCGGTCGTGATGCCGCTCGCGGTCATCAGGTCCGCGGCCAGGATGAAGAACGGCACCGCCATGAGCGGGAACGAGTTGATGCCGTCGAACAGCCGCTGCGGCACCGAGAGCAGCGAGAGCTTTCCTTCCCACACCAGGGCGGCAAGACCGGCACCGCCCATGACGAAGGCAATCGGCAGGCCGATCGCAAGCGCGATGACGAACACGGCGATCAGGACCGCTGCCATCCGCTACTCCGCGTACGCCTCGAGGTCTTCCACGTGTTCGAAGCGCTTCTCGACAAAATCACGGAACACGAGCACCAGATGCAGAGCGCACATCGCCGCCCCGATCGGCACGCCGAGGTAAGGGACGCCGGTGGGGATGTTCAGGACCGGCGTCTCCTGGTTCCAGGTGAACGCGACGATGCCCGCGCCGAGGACGGTGAGCGTGCCGAGAAACGCGAGCATCGCGACACCGAGCGCGATGCGCAGGAGGCGGCGCGCGCGCGGAGGCAGGAACTGCTCGATCAGGTCGACGGCAACGTGGCGCCCCTCGCGCAGCGCGAGTCCCGCGCCCAGATACGCGATCCAGATCATCTGGTACTGGGTCAGCTCCTCCACCCAGATGAGCGAGTAATTGAACAGATAGCGGGCCACGACGTTCGCGAATACGAGCGCCGCCATCGACGCCATCAGGGCAATCACCAGCCACTGGTTCGCCGTCACGAAGCCGCGCTCGGCGGCGGCCAGCGCGCCTGCGCTCAGCACCGGGATCTTCATGCCTGCTTGTCTCCGAGACGGGGTTCGGCGCCGCGCAAGATGCGCGCCATGTTTGCACGGTGGCGCCACACCAGAAGCAGCGCGATCCCCGCCACGGCCGGGAACACCGGCTGCAGCCCGAACAGCCAGAATGCGTAGCAGGGCGCGAACAGCGCCGCGACCAGCGCCGCAAGCGAAGAGATGCGGAACCACGCGAGGATCGCCGCCCAGGTGGCGAGCGTCCCAAGGCCGAGCCACAGATCGAAGCCGAGCAGCGCCCCGGCAGTGGTGGCCACGCCCTTGCCGCCCTGGAAACGATGGAACACCGGGAACATGTGCCCCAGCACCACCGCGAGGCCCGCAAGCGGGATGTCGACGCCGGACACCGCGTTCTGCCCCGTGATCTGCGCTGCGAGGAACAC
>CAZOSA010000080.1:0-3038 GCA_964582155.1 uncultured Enterobacteriaceae bacterium
AGCGCCAGCGGCAGCGCGCCGAGCACCATCGCGCCGGTGGTCATCAGGATCGGCCGCAGGCGCAGCGCCGCCGCCTCGACGATGGCCTGCGACCCGTCCATGCCCTTTGCGCGCAGCTGGTTGGCGAATTCCACGATCAGGATGCCGTGCTTGGTGATCAGGCCGATCAGCATCACCAGGCCCACCTTCGAGTAGACGTTGAGCGTGCCGTCGGTGAGCAGCAGCGCGAGCAGCGCGCCCAGCGCCGCGAGCGGCACGGTGAGGATGATGACGAACGGGGAGACGAAGCTCTCGAACTGCGCCGAGAGCATCAGGTAGATGAAGGCCAGCGCCAGCGCGAACGCGAACAGCAGGCTCGCGCCCGACTCGCGGAATTCGCGCGACACGCCGTCGAGCTCGGTGCGCGCCGAGGCGGGGAGCACCTCGGCGGCGGCCCGGTCCATGGTGTCGAGCGCCTCGCCGAGCGTGTAGCCCGGGGCGATGTTCGCCGAGAGGATCGCCGCGCGCTGGCGGTTGAAGTGGTTCAGCTCCTTCGGCGCCACGGTCTCGCTCACGCGCACCAGGTTCGACAGCTGCACCAGGCGGCCGTCCCCGGCGCGCACGTAGATCGCGGTGAGGTCGGCGGGCGTATTGCGGTCCTTGGCCTCGAGCTGCACCACCACGTCGTACTGCTTGCCCTCGCGCTTGAAGCGCGTCACCTGGCGGCCGCCGAGCAGCGTCTCCAGCGTGCGACCGATGGTCTCGACGTCCACGCCGACGGCGGCCGCCTTCTCGCGGTCGATGTCCACCGAGAGCTGCGGCTTGTTCAGGCGCAGGTCGCTGTCGGGGTTGGCGATGGCCTTCGACTCGCGCGCCTTGGCGAGGAGTTTGTTCACCATCTCGTCGAGCGCCTCGTAGGAGCCCGCCTGCACCACGAACTGCAGCGGCGGGTTGCGGAAGCTCTGCCCGAGCGAGGGCGGGTTGACCGGGAAGGCGAGCACGCCCGGCAGGGAGCCGAGCTTGGGCGAGAGCGCAGCGGTGATCTGCTGCGCCTTGCGATCGCGCTGGTCCCAGAGCTTGAGCTGGCTGAAGGTGACGCCGAAATTTACCGGGCTCGGGCGCTCCAGGCCCGGCGCGACCACGGCGAAGGTGGTGCGGATCTCGGGCACGTCGCGGTAGATGCGCTCCACTTCGCGCACGTTGGCGTCCGTGTAGTCCAGCGACGCGCCCTCGGGCGCCAGGATCAGCGACAGGAAGAAACCCCGGTCCTCCAGCGGCGAGAGCTCCTGCTTCAAGACGGTCAGCAGCAGCAGGCAGCCGCCGATCACAAGGGCGAACACGAGCAGCACCGCCCACCACAGGCGCAGCACCGCGCCCACGGAGCGGCGATAGGCGTTCGTCATGCCGCTGAAGAAGCGCTCCATCGCCAGGTAAATGCCGCCGTGCTGCTCGTGCGCCTTGAGCACCCTGGAGCACATCATCGGCGTGAGCGTCAGCGCGACGAAACCCGACACGGCGACCGCGGAAGCGACGGTGAGGGCGAACTCGGCGAACAGCTTCCCGGTATTGCCGGGCACGAAAGCCACCGGCGCGAACACCGCCGTGAGGGTGAGCGACATGGCGATCACCGCGAAGGCGATCTCGCGCGAGCCGTCGGCCGCCGCCTGCCGCGGCGTCTTGCCCATCTCGAGGTGCCGGTGGCAGTTCTCCAGCACCACGATGGCGTCGTCCACCACCAGCCCGATGGCGAGCACCACGCCGAGCAGCGTCAGCACGTTGATCGAGAAGCCGAGCAGGTAGAGGAAGAAGAACGACCCGATGAGCGACACCGGGATGGTGACGAAGGGGATCAGCGTGGAGCGCACCGAGCGCAGGAACACGAAGATCACCGCCACCACCAGCGCCACCGCCTCGAGCATCGTCTCGTACACCGCGTCGATCGAGCGCTCGATGAAGATAGAGGAATCGAAGGCCACCTGCAGCTTCATGCCCTCGGGCAGGTCGCGCGTGACGCGCGCGAGCTCCTGCTTCACTGCCCGCGCCACCGACAAGGTATTGGCGGTGGACTGCTTGACCACGCCCAGGCCGACCGCGGGATTGCCGTTTACGCGGATCACGCTGCGCTCGTCGAGCGCGCCCAAGCGTGCCGTGCCCACGTCGCGCAGGCGCACCGGGTAGCCGCTCGCCTGCGTGACGATCATGCCGTTGAACTGCTCCGCCGAGCGAAAGTCCGCCTCGGCCAGCACGGTGAACTCGCGCTGGGAGGATTCGATGCGCCCGGCCGGGATCTCCACGTTCTGGCGGCGCAGCGCGGCTTCGACGTCTTGCGGCGTGAGCGCGTAGGCCGCGAGGCGGTCGCGGTCAAGCCAGATGCGCATGGCGTAGCGGCGGTTGCCGCCGATGATCACCGATGCCACGCCGGGGAGCGTCTTCAGCCGGTCGGCGATGTAGCGGTCAGCGTAATCCGAAAGCTCGAGCGTGCCGTGGCGCTCGGAGTTGAAGGCGAGCCACATCACCGCTTGCGCGTCGGCCTCGATCTTGGACACCACCGACTCGTTGGCGGCCTCGGGCAGCACCTCGCGCACGCGCGCCACGCGGTCGCGCACGTCGTTGGCGGCGGAATCGACGTCGCGCTCGGGCAGGAACTCCACCGTGACCTGGCTCACTTCCTCGCGCGACACCGACTTGACTGTCCTCACGCCCTCGATGCCCGAGATCGAGTCCTCGATCGGCACCGTGACCTGCGACTCGATCACCTGCGGGCTCGCGCCCTTGTACACGGTGCGCACCGAGACCACCGGCGTGTCGATCTTCGGGTACTCGCGCACCGTCAGGCGGGTGAAGGCAATGGCGCCGATCAACAGGATCATCAGGCTCAGGACCGTGGCGAAGACCGGGCGCCTGATGCAGATCTCAGGTAATTGCATTTGCCCTGGCCTTTGCCTTTATACGATCCCGTGTTTTCCAGAGCGCCTTTTGCTCTGGAAAACACGGGACAATGCTGCGCTTGCTTCGGGCGCGGGCGTCATCTCGATGCTTGAGCCCAAATGTCTCGCCTT
>CAZOSA010000080.1:3138-8587 GCA_964582155.1 uncultured Enterobacteriaceae bacterium
TCTTGTCCGGAATCGAAGCCGCGGGCTTTTCCGGCATCACGCTCACCGCCGACCCGGGCCCGAGCCTCTGCGTACCTTCGGTGACCACGAGGTCGCCGCCCGCGAGGCCCTTCAGGACCTCGACTTCCCCGACCTTGCGGATCCCCGTGCGCACCTGCACCAGCTCGGCCTTGCCGCCATTGACCCGGAATACGAACGCGTCCTGGCCGCGCGGCACGATCGCCTGCTCCGGAATCCATACCGCGTTCGGGCGCACGCCCAGCGTGAGCTGCACGCGCGCGAACATCCCGGGGCGCAGCTTCAGGTCGGCATTGCCGACCCGGGCGCGCACCAGCACGGTCCGCGTCTGCTCGTCGATCGCCGGTTCGATGGCATAGATCGCGCCCCGGAATTCCTGGCCCGGGTAGGAGTCGACGGCGATCCTGACGGCCTGGCCCGCCTTGAGTTGCGCGAGGAATGTCTCGGGGACGCGAAAATCCAGCTTCAACTGGTCGAGCTTCTCCAGCCGCGCGATGTCGGTGCCGGCGGCCACGTAGGCGCCTTCACTCACCTGGCGCAGGCCGGCCACGCCGGAAAACGGCGCGCGGATCTCCGACTTGGCGAGCCGCACCTGGTCCTCGCGCAGCTTGGCGGTGGCGCGCGCGTGGGTGGAGCGCTGTTCGTCCAGCGACTGCTGGCTGATGAAACCCTTCCTGAACAGGTCTTCCGAGCGCTCCAGGCGCTGCTTCTCGAGCGCCGTCTGCACGCTGGAGGACTGCACCTGCGCCCGCGTCTCTCCCGCGTCGAGCGTGGCGAGCAGGCTGCCCTGCTTCACCTGCTGGCCTTCGGCGAAACCGATCTTGTCGATGCGGCCGGCGATCTCGGGCCGGATCATCACCCCCTCGTCGGCGCGCAGGGAACCGACGGCGCCGGTCTCGATGACCGCGGGCGCGATCCTGGCCGGTACCGCGCGCACCGGCATCGACGGCGGCGCCTTTGGCTGGGCAAGCGACCAAACCGGCGGCAACATCAGCAGCAGGTAGACGAGCAGACGCATGGCAAGCGCCTGATTCTACTTGATCGAGCGCGACGCCCTAGGCGCCGGGCGGGCCCGGCGCGCGCTTCCTGGACAGTCGCTGACGGGTTTTCTCCACGTCGACGACGAAGCGCACGTGCTCCCCCTGGCCGCATTTCTCCACATCGTCGCGCACGCTGAACGCGCAGCGTACGCTGCGGCCCTCGAGCGCCGTGACGCGGAACTCGATCGTCACCTGCATGCCCCGCGGCGTGGCGGCAAGATGATCGATGACCACACGCGTGCCGACCGTATCCTCGCCGGGATCGAGATGGCCGAGCAGGAATTCCCGGATCGCGTACTCGACATCGCTCACCATGAAAGGCGTGGCGTACACCGCGTTCTCGGGGCCCATGAAGGAGATGCAGCGCGCGGCGTCCACCTCGAGGGTTTTCGTGCCGGCGATGCCCGGCTTGAGCGTCGCCTTCACGGCAGCACCTTATAGCCCGCCCGGAAGATCGCGGCCTTGAACGCCTCGACATCGGTCTTTGCCGGGTCGTAGGTGATGCGAGCGCGCTTTTTCATCAGCGACACGTCGGCTTTCGCCACGCCCGGGATGGCGCTCAGCGCGACGATCAGGCTGTTGGCGATGCCGACCCCCGTCATGCCTTCGATTTTCAGGTCCACGGTGTTCATCGATGGGCGTCAGGTTACACCTGCCCGCATCAAACCCAGTCGACCAGATCGAAGCCCTTGCCCCCTTTCAGGCGGAACAGGCTGAAGCCCACCGCATCGAGCGTCAGGATGCGCCGCAACCCGGTCTGATCCGCAAGCCAGACCAAGGCCGCGTCGGCGAGGTCGATGTCGCGGGATGCGTAACGCTCGACGATGGCGCCGAGATCGTCGTAGTTCGAGGCGGGCACCTCGGCGACGTGGATGCCGCCATCGGCGACCCATCGGAGCAATTCGCGCTTTGCCCGGGCATTCAGGAAAAAGCAGGCTTCGACGATCACGGCCGCAACCGTGACCAACTGGTCTTCGGAGCGCCGCAGGTAGGCGACCGCGGCCGCGTGCCTGCGATCGGAGCGCCGGCCCAGGGCGACCACGAAACCGCTGTCGACGAGAATCCGGCCCAAGGCCTACTTGCCGCGAAAGCGCTCGCGCAACAGCCGCTTCACGTTCTCGGCCACGTTGCCCGGGCGCGGGTCGCTGCCGATGAACCTCTTCGCCGAATCATAGGCGCTCGACGCCGTCGCCTGCGCCTCGAGCAGTTGCTCGAGCGCGCGCTTCACGGCTTGGCTCCTGGTGAGCCTGTGCGAGGCGCAATACTCGGCAAGCTTCTGCTCTACGCGAGGCGGAAGGCGGACGGAGATGGGCATGGGCTTGCGTATGACAGGTTCCGTCGATTGTATGACAGACGCCGGAGGTTGGGCAAGCGCGTCGCTTGACCTGCATCAACCAGCCGTGGCGCCCCGGCACCTAGCATTGCGGCGTGGCGATTCCCATCAGCCCGCCGGCACGGCCCGTGGACCCGTCAAGGTTCGCGCTGTTCGACCTCGGCTTTCGCCCGCTCTACCTGCTCGCCGGCGCCTACGCCGCGTTGAGCGTCCCAATATGGGTGCTCCAATACGCGGGCTGGCTGCCCAGAGCCAACATCCTGTGGCACGCGCACGAGATGCTGTTCGGCTTCGCCTTCGCCGTGATCGCCGGCTTCCTGCTCACCGCGGTGCGCGCCTGGACCGGGCGGCCGACGCCGACAGGGACCGCGCTCGCCGCCATCGCCGCGCTTTGGCTCCTGGCGCGCGCGCTCGCCTTCGTCTCCCTGCCCGCCGCAGCGGCGGCCGGGGCCCTGTTCGCGCTTGCGGTCGCCTGGGGAATCGGGCGCCCGCTGCTCGCCAGCGGCAATCGCAGGAACCTGTTCTTCATCGTCCCGGTGCTGGCGCTCGGCGGCGCGGGCATCTGCTTGCAGGCGTATCCGCAGCTCGGCATCGCCATCGGCCTGGATGTGGTGTTGTTCGTCATGGCGGTGGTCGCGGGCCGCGTGGTGCCCATGTTCACGAACAACGGAGTGCCGGGCGCGGGTGCGCGGCGCCACCCCATGCTGGAGAGTGCGGCGCTGGGGTCGATCCTCGCCCTCATCGCGCTCGACGCTCTGCAGCTTCACGGCGCGGCCGCCGCGATGGCGATGGCCGCCGCCGCGCTGCACGCGGCGCGCCTCGCGTTGTGGAACCCGCAGCGCACGCTGCGCAATCCCATGGTCTGGATCCTGCACCTGTCCTACGCCTGGATCGTGGTGCACCTCGCGCTGCGCGGCCTCGCGGGCTTCGGCCTCGCGCCCGTCGCGCTCGCCACGCACGCGCTTACGGTGGGCGCGATCGGCGGGATGACGCTGGGCATGATGACCCGCACGATACGCGGCCACACCGCGCGACCGCTGGTCGCGGGGCGCGCCGAGATCGCGGTCTACGTGCTGGTTCAGGGCGCGGCCATCGCGCGCGTGCTGGTGCCGCTTGCCCTGCCTGCGACCTACTTGGCGGCGACCTTGGTGTCGGCGCTGCTATGGTGCGCAGCGTTCACCACCTTCGTGGTGGCCTACGCCCCGATTCTGTCGCGCCCGCGCCTGGACGGCGAGTCGGGCTGAGTGCTGCGCGGAAAGGCGCCTCGTCCAGCTTTTCGCCGGGGTCACGTGCCGAAGCTCTCGCCGCAGCCGCAGGTACTGCGCACGTTAGGATTGTCGAAGCGCAGCCTGCGGGCGAGCCCTTCCTGCACCAGGTCGAGCGTCGTTCCCTGGACATGCGGCAAGCTTGCCGCGTCGACGGCGATACGGATGCCGTCGCACTCGAACACCACGTCATCGTCCTGCGTCGCATCGGCAAAATCGACCCGGTAGCTCAAACCCGAGCAGCCGGCCGGCGCAACGCCGAGACGTACCGCGGTAGCGGCCGGACGTTTTGCCAATTGTGTGGCCAGGTGCTTCACGGCGCGTTCGGTCAGTGAAATCAGCCGCGCGTCCTCGCTCGAAGGTGCGGCAAACACCTGCGCTTCAATCTGCGGTATCCCGATCACCAGATCGCCTCCGGCGGCGAGCGCCTGGCAGGCGAGGCGCGCGCCCCGCTCCGCAACCCCCGCCGTGTCGAGCATGTCCAATTCGTCCTCGCCAGCCGGGCTCAGGTTCTCCTGTCCCTCGAGCACCATGACGCGGCAGGTCGCGCAGGCGAGTTTGCCGCCGCACTCGTGCGCCAGGGAAATTCCGCCAGCGAGCAGGCTGTCGAGGAGGGACTTGCCGACGACGAGCGGCAAATTGACCGCGGCGCGATGCGGGTCATTTTCGAGCAGGACGGAAACGTTGGCCATGTCTGTGTGACCCTGCGCGTGGCGGCAAGTTTCCGCATGCGGCCTCAGGTTCGCAGGCTCAGTTCCAGGGCGGTGCGTCGCGCGTCAGCGCCACCGCGATCTCCCGCTAGAATCGCGCGATCTTGAAAGACCCCTCCTGAACTTTTCGATCCCGGCGCGCGCCGTTTTCGCGGCCCTGGCGATTCACATGCTGTGGGGCGGCAATCCGGTCGCGGTGAAACTGGGACTCGAGGCGTTCCCACCGCTGTGGAGCGGGTTTCTGCGCTTCGCGCTCGGGTGCCTGTGCGTGTACGGATGGGCCCGGCTCGCGCGCATCCCGATTCTCCCGGAACGCGGCGAGTGGCCGGCGCTGCTGGCGATCGGCGTTCTGTTCACGGTCCAGATCGCGCTCATGAACATCGGCTTCGGCGCCACCACGGCGGTGAACAGCGCGGTCCTGATCTCCACCAATCCGCTGTTCGGGGTGCTGTTCGCGCATTTCCTCGTGCCGGGCGACCGGGTCGGCCCGGGGCGCGCGATCGGCGTCGCGATCGCGTTCGGCGGCGTCGCGCTGGTACTTACGCGCGGCGCCGGGCTGGCGAATCCGGCGGCGGGCGCCGGCGACTGGATCGTACTCGCGAGCGCCTGCCTGCTGGGACTGCGGCTTGCTCTCTGCGGGCGGCTGCTGCGGCGCATGAACGAGGTACGCCTGAATTTCTGGCAGATGCTGGTGTCGCTGCCGCTGTTCGCCGCCGGGGCGCTGGCGTGGGAGGAGATCCGCTGGGAGCAGCTCGGCGCCGCGCCGGTCGCGGGCATCGTGTATCAGGGCGTGGTCGTCGCCGGGCTCGCGTTCACGGTCAATTACTATCTCATACGCCGCTACCGGCCCAGCGTGATGATCAGCTTCAACTTCGTCGCCCCGGTCGCCGGGGTGCTCCTCGGCATGGCGATTCTGGGCGAGCGGCTCACGGCGGGCCTGCTCGGCGGCATGGCGCTGGTCGCCGCCGGTCTGGTGCTGATCGCGCGCCGCTGAGTGCCGGGTAAGATCGAGCTCGAGGCCACCCTGGTGAGGCTGAAAATGCTTTTTCTTGTCATCGCAGCCAAGCGGGCCTCACTATTTCG
>CAZOSA010000081.1:0-8503 GCA_964582155.1 uncultured Enterobacteriaceae bacterium
CCTTCGCTCGCCCGCCGGGCCGCGGCCGCCGCGGCGGTGCTCGCCGCGTTGCTCGTCGTTCCCGTCGTCGCGGGCACCTACCAGACGCAGCTCCTCACCTACGGCCTGACGCTGGCGATCGCCGCGCTCGGATTCAATCTGCTGCTCGGCTACACCGGGCTGCTGTCGTTCGGGCATTCCGCCTTCTTCGGCGCGGGCGCCTACGCGGTGGCGCTGATGATGCGCTATCTCGGCGTCACGTCGATGGAACTGTTCATCCTCGGCGGCATCGCATTCTCGGCCGTGCTGGCGGCGCTGCTCGGGGTGGTGTGCGTGCGCCACACGCGGATCTTCTTCGCCATCCTCACGCTCGCGCTCTCGCAGGTGCTGTGGACGCTCGCCTACAAGTTCTTCTGGATCACCGGCGGCACCGACGGGCTGCGCGTGCCGTTCTCCAAGCTGACCTTGCTGGGCGGCCTGGTCGGCTTCCCGGGGGCGGACGCCTTCGCGAAGTTCATCACCGCCTACTATTACTACGTGCTGGCGGCGTTCTGCGTGTGCGTGGCGCTGATGTGGCTGATCGTGCATTCCCCGTTCGGCAAGACGCTGCAGGCGATCCGCGACAACGAGACCCGCGCCCGCTTTCTCGGCGTGCGCATCTGGCGCTACCGCTGGCTCGCGTTCCTGGTGTCGGGGATCTTCACCGGCGTGGCCGGAAGCCTCTGGGTGCCGCTCAACGGACTCACCACCCCCGACGTGCTGTACTGGCCGCAGTCCGGCAAGATCGTGTTCTTCGCCGTGCTCGGCGGGTTCCGCAATTTCACCGGCCCGATCGTCGGCGCCGTGATTTTCAACTACCTCGAGGTCTACGCGGTGGCGGTCACCGAATACTGGCAGATCACGCTCGGGGTGATCCTGATCGCGCTGGTGACGTTCCTGCCCTCGGGCGTCGTGGGTTCGGCGGCGCGCCTGAGCGCCTGGCTGAAGCGCAGGCGCGAGGCTGCGCCATGAGCCTGTTGCGAACCGAGCGCCTGACGAAGCATTTCGGCGAAACACGCGCCGTGGACGGCGTCGATTTCACCGTCAACGAAGGAGAATTCCTGTCGCTCGTCGGCACCAACGGCGCGGGCAAGACCACCCTGGTCAACCTGATCAGCGCTTTCCTGTCCCCCGACAGCGGCAGGATCTTCATCGCCGACCGCGACATCACCTATGCGCCGGTGGATGAGCGCATCCGGGCGGGGATCGCGCGCAGCTTCCAGCTGGTGAACCTGTTCGACGACCTGTCGGTGCTCGACAACGTGGCGCTCGCGATCTTCGCGCGCGAGGGCAAGACCAAGCGGATTTTCACGCTCGCGGAGCGGGACACCGTGGTCACCCAGGAGGCAACCGAGCTGCTCGGCCAGTTCGGCCTCGCCGGCAAGGCGCAGGGGCTCGCGGGAGGGCTGGCGCAGGGCGAGCGCAAGCTCCTCGACGTGGCGGTCGCCTACGCGCTGCGTCCCAAACTGCTGTTCCTCGACGAGCCGACCAGCGGCGTGAGCACGCGCGACAAGGCGCAGATCATGGACACGGTGTCTTCGGTGGTGCGAGGCGGCGGGATCACGGCGGTGGTCATCGAGCACGACATGGACGTGGTGTTCAAGTATTCCGATCGCGTCGTCGTCATGCACGAAGGCAGGTTCCTCGCCGACGGCCCGCCCGAGGAGATCCGCCGCAACCGCGACGTCCAGACCTACCTGCTCGGCACCGACGTTGCGGATTGAAGGCGCGGCGCAGAGGCACATCCATGCTCGAAGTGAAAAAGATCGACGCCTTCCGCGGCCCCGCGCATATATTGCACGGGGTCTCGCTGAGCGTTCACGCACACGAGGTGGTTTGCCTGGTCGGCCGCAACGGCGCCGGCAAAACCACCACCATGGAAAGCATCATGGGCTTTCTGCCGCTCAGCTCGGGCCAGATCCTGTTCCACGGCGAGGACGTGAGCTCGTTGCCGGTGCATAAGAGGGCGCTGCGCGGCATGGGATACGCGCCCGAAGGCTGCGCGATCTTCCCCGAGCTCACGGTGGCGGAAAACATGATGATCAGCCGCTGGATGTCGGCGAAGGTGCGCCGCCGGCAAGGTGCAGTCGCCAGCGGGGACATCGAAGAGCGCGTCTACGCGGTGTTCCCCGAGGTGCGCGATCTGCTGCACCGGCAGGGGATGAACCTGAGCGGCGGACAGCGCAAGATGGTCGCCATCGCCCGCGGCATGGCGCTCGCCCCGACGCTGCTGCTGCTGGACGAGGCGTTCGAGGGGCTGGCGCCGATCATCGTCAAGCGTTTCCGCGACGCCGTATTGAAGATCGAGGACCTCGGCATCTCGCTGCTGATCGCCGAATCCAACCTGGTCAACGCGGCGCGCATCGCCGACCGGCTCTACGCGATCGACCGCGGCGAGATCATCTTCGAGGGAAAGCCGGAGCAGGCGCTCGAGGACCAGAACGTCATGAAAGCGCTTCGCGGCTGAGCGCTGGCGGGAAGTATAGTTGCCGCGTGGCCGGGCACACATTCCTGTTCCGCGAAGGCACCTGGCGCGCCGCGGGGGAGTATCGCGACGGCGCGGGCACCGTCACCGCGGTGGACGGCGAGACGCGCGTGCGCCACGAGGCGGGCAAGTGGCTGACCGAGGGCGTGATGCGCGTAAAGAGCAGCCCGCCGAAGGAGCAGCACAACCGCTACGAGATCCTGCCGTTTTCACCCGGGTCGAACGCTACCCACTGGTCCGCCGAGAATCCCGCGATCGGCTCGCTCAACGGCCGGTTCGTCATCGCCGGCGACGCCATCCTGTCCTTCTACGCCAGCGCCACCGGGCGCTACCGGGGCTTCGAGTGCATGCAGCAGAAAGACGCGAAGCACTACACGGTGCGCGGCGCCATGCTCGAGCAGGACAAGGTGATCTCGACCTGGGTGCTCGAGCTGAAGCTCGCCACATGAGCGCGGCGGCGTCGGAGGCATCGCCCGCCAGCGCCTTCGTGCCGACGGCCTCGGGCGCCTGGCGCGCCACCGCGCTGACGCGCGGACCGTGGCATCCCGATCACCAGCACGCCGGGCCGCCGATCGCACTCGCGGCCCGCCAGATCATGCTTGCCGCCGCGCCGCTGGGCTTGACCCACGTAGCGCGCCTTACCGCCAACCTGCTGCGGCCAATCCCGATCGCGGCGCTGACGGTCGCAGTGCAGACGGACTACGCGGGCCGCAATGCCGCGCATTTCTCCGCGGTGCTCTGCGCCGAGGGCAAGGAAGTGGCGCGCTGCACGGCGCTCATGCAGCGCGAGGCGGCGCTTGCCTTGCCGGAGGGCCTGCCGGGACACCCGCTGCCGCAGGCGCCCAGGCCGCCGGAGCACTCTCCCGAGGGCCGGTTTCCCTTCGCCTCGGCCGAGCGCGTCGGCTACGGGGATCTGGTGGAAACGCGCGTCGCGGCGGGCGCGCTGTTTCGCGGGCCGTGCGCGATCTGGTTCCGCCTGCGCCATCCGCTGATCGAAGGCGAGGTGCCCGGGCCGCTCGAGCGCGTCGCCGTGGCCGCCGATTCCGGGAACGGCATCAGCGCCATCCTCGACTACCGGCGCTACGCGTTCGTGAACTCCGACCTCACCGTCAACCTGCTGCGCCCGGCCGCGGGCGAATGGATCTGCATCGAGGCTCAGACGCTGCTCGGACCCGCCTCGGGCGGGCTCGCCGAGGCGCGCATCTACGACGCGCAGGGGCTGATCGGGCGCTCGACGCAAAGCCTCGCGCTGCGCTTGCGGGAATGATCTACTTCATCAGCCGCGCGAGGTCCGGCATCGCGATCGGGCACGCCGACTCGTAGGCCCGCGCCGCGCGCAGCACCAGGGCATCGGCGTACTTCGGCCCCACGATGTGCAGGCCCGCCGGCAGGCCCGCCTTGGTCAGGCCGCAGGGAATCGACGCCGCGGGCTGCTGCGTGAGGTTGAAGGGATAGGAAAAAGGCGTCCAGTCGGTCCAGCGCCGCTCCTTCACTTGCGCCGGAAACTCCTTTCCGGCATCGAAAGCCGGCAGCGGCAGCGTGGGCGTGAGCAGCAGGTCGTACTTCTGGTGGAACTGGTTCATCAGCACGCCGAGCGCGCCGCGTTTTGCGACGGCGTCCTGAACCTGCTTCATCGTGATTTTCTCGCCCGCGCGCGCCACTTGCAGCAGGCCCTGGTCCATGAGCTTCCTTTTCGCCGCGGGGATGCTGCGCACCACGTACGCGGCGCCCGGGAACCAGTGCAGCGTGAACACGTCGAGCTGGTCGTCGAACCCGGGATCCACCTCGTCCACGTGGGCACCGAGGTCCTCGAACACCGTTACCGCCTTTTTCACCAGCGCCGCGATCTCCTTGTCCACCCTGGCGTAGCCAAGATCCGGCGAGTAGGCGATGCGCAGGCCCCGCACCCCGTCGTCCAGGTCCTCGAGGTAATCGCAATCGTCGTAAGGCAGCGCATGCCAGTCGCGCGCGTCGGGCAGCGCGAGCACGTTCATCATCAGCGCCGCATCCGTCACGGTGCGCGTCATCGGTCCAAGGTGCGCGACCGTGCCGAAGGGCGACAGCGGCCAGGCCGGCACGCGACCGAAGGAAGGCTTGAGGCCGAACAGCCCGGTAAACGCGCAGGGGATGCGGATCGAGCCGCCGCCGTCGGTGCCCACGGTGAGCGGCCCCATGCCCGAGGCCACGGCGGCCGCGCTGCCGCCGGAAGAGCCGCCGGGCGTCTTCGCCGGGTTCCAGGGATTGCGCGTGATGCCGGTGAGCGGGCTGTCGGTGACGCCTTTCCAGCCGAATTCGGGCGTCGTCGTCTTGCCAAAGAGCACCGCGCCGTGCTCGCGCAGGCGCGCCACTGCCGGCGCGTCGTCGTTCCAGGGGCCGGCCGGGTCGGTGGTCTTCGAGCCGCGACGCGTGGGCCAGCCCCTGGTGAGGACGATGTCCTTGATCGAGGCCGGCACGCCGTCGAGAAGCCCGATCGGCGTGCCCTTGCGCCAGCGCGCTTCGCTCGCCCGCGCCGATTCCAGCGCGGATTTCGCGTCGATCAGGTTGAAGCAGTTGAGCGCCGGGTTGAGTGCCGAGATGCGCGCGAGCACCGCGCGCGCCGCTTCGACCGGCGAGAGCATTTTCTCGCGGTAGGCGGCCAGCAGTGCGGTGGCGGAGAGGGAACACAGATCCTGGGTCATGACTTCTCCATGGGAACGAGGTGCCAGGCGCCGCCGAGCGCCGGGGGAAGGACGACGGCGAGATTGCGGTTCACTTTCAGTCCGGCTGCCCGGCAGCGGCGCGCGAAGGCCCTGGGATCCTTGCAGGCGAGGGCGTAGCCCGCGATGCCGGGCGAGCGCGGCGCAGCACCGAGCAGGGATTTCACTTGCGCGCGCGTGCCGATCAGCACCTTGCCGCGGTCGGTCTCGAGCGATACGAGCCGGCCTTCGCGGCGCGGTAATCCCCCCATGAAGCGCGCCCAGCGCGCGCCGGCACGCGCCGGATTTGCGGCGACGACATAGGCCGCACTCAACCCGAGCACCCCATTGCGATGCCGCAGATGCTGCGGCCGCCAGATCGCTTCGGGCGTTAGCTGCTGCACGTACTGCACGCGTCCCTCGGGCATTTTGCCCGGCGCCGCGCGCACCACGCTGAAGCGCACCGTCCTGCCGTCCTCGACTTCGCGCCGCAGTCGCACCAGCGGCTGCGGCGCGAAACCGTGGCGCGCGAGCCGCGCGTGCTCTTCCTGCGCCGCGGGCGTGCCGAAGCACACCAGGTGCACGCCGCGATAGCGCCGCATCGATTTGCGCATGCGCTCGGCATTCGGCGTTCGGGAAGTGGGGGTGAGGAATTCGAGGTAGCCCCCGGCGAGCATCACGCAGCGGTTGGAGGTGCCCGCCGGCCCGTCCTGCGTCACCTGCACCGACAGCGGCGTGACGGCGAAGCCGACCGATTCGAGCAGGGCGCCGGCCGCGTCGAGGTTGCGCACGAAATGCGAAACATGATCCAGGGAGAGGCTGCCCGCGGGCGGGCGCTGGCGATCGGCAATGCGCATGACGCGCTAATATAACTGCATGAACAAGCCGGTCGATATGGGAACTGCGACCCTGACGGGCGCCGAAGCGGTGGTGGAGATGCTCCGGGCGCACGGGGTGGAGGTGATCTTCGGGCTATGCGGAGACACCAGCCTGCCGCTTTACGACGCTCTGGCGCGGCTGCCGCACGCGATGAAACATGTTCTTACGCGCGACGAACGCCACGCCGCCTACATGGCGGACGGCTACGCGCGCGTCAGCGGGAAGGTGGGCGTGTGCGAAGGTCCCTCGGGCGGCGGCGCCACCTACCTGCTGCCCGGCCTGGTGGAGGCGAACGAATCCTCGGTGCCGGTGCTGGGCATCAACACCGATATTTCCGTCTCCTCGCGCGGGCGCTACACGCTGACCGAGCTCGACCAGGGCGCGCTCATGCAGCCGCTCACCAAGTGGAACGCGGTACTGGATCGTTCGGCGGATATCCCGCGCGTGTTCCGCGCCGCCTTCAACGCCATGACCACCGGCCGTCCGGGCGCGGCGCACATCGCGCTGCCCTTCGACGTGCAGAACGGGCCGGTGGAGCGCTCCGAGGTCTGGGGGGACCCGTCGCTGGGACAGTATCCCTCGAGGCGCGCGGCGCCCGATCCGTTCCACGTCGAGCTGGCGGCGAAGCTGCTGCGCGCGGCGAAGCGGCCGCTGTTCATCTGCGGCGGCGGGCCGGTGATCTCCGGCGCGCAGGACGAACTCCTCGAACTCGCGGAACGCCTTTCGGCCCCGGTGGCGACCACCATCAGCGGCCAGGGCTCGATTTCCGAAGAACATCCGCTCGCCGTGGGCGTGGTGGGCTCCAATGGCGGCACCCCCGAGACGCGCGCCGTGGTCGACCAGGCCGACCTCGTCGTGTTCGTCGGCTGCCGCGCGGGCTCGGTGAGCACCGAACGCTGGCGCCATCCCGCGCCCGGCACGGCGAAGATCATCCACATCGACGTCGATGCCGAAACCATCGGGGCGAATTACACAGTGGATGTCCCGATGATCGCCGATGCCAGACTCGCGCTGGCGGCGCTGAACGAGGCGCTCGACGGCCTGAAGCGGCCGCTCGATGCGGCATCCGTGGCCAGGGCGAAAGAGCAGAAATTTTCCAGGTTCAATGCGCTGGCCGCATCCGACGACGCGCCGATCAAACCCGAGCGCGTGGTGGCGGAGCTGTCGAAGGCACTGGATGCCGACGCCATCGTGGTCGCCGATCCGGGGACGCCTTGTCCGTACCTGTCCGCCTACTACCCGGTGCGGCGTGCCGGGCGGACGCTGTTCTCCAACCGCGCGCACGGCGCGCTGGGTTACTCGATGGCCGCAGCGGTGGGCGCGCATTTCGGACGGCCTTCGGTGAAGAGCGTCGCGGTGATGGGCGACGGCAGCTTCGGCATGTGCGCGGGCGAACTCGAGACGCTCGTGCGCTACAAGCTGCCGGTCACCCTGATCGTGATCCGCAACGCGGTCTTCGGCTGGATCAAGGCGGGGCAGAAGACGGGGTACGGGGGGCGTTACTTCTCGGTGGACTTCGGCGTCACGGACCACGCGAAGGTTGCGCAGGCCTACGGTGTGAAGAGCTGGACGGTGGAAGACCCGGCGCAGCTCGGCGCAGTGCTGAAGCAGGCGGTTTCATTCGGCGGACCCACGTTGGTGGACGTCGTCTGCCAGCCGCTGCACGAGGCGCGGGCGCCCGTGTCGGAGTGGGTTGCCTAGGCTCGACGCCGATGTGTGCGGCACCGTACGGACCTCTGTCCCGAAGGCCACTACTGTCGCTCGTCGTCCCGGGAGAGGCGCGCCTGTTTTTCCCCTCTGCGACGCCGCAAATCGGAGAGAAGTTGGTCATGACGCAGGAATTGGTCGCCGGCATGCGCGCTACGGGCTTCTGAATGAGCCAGTCCACTTCACAGATGCGCCATTTCGCCGAGCGGCTCATTGCTTATGAGGCCGGGACAAATGACGCTTCCAGGACAAAAACCGCGCTGGTCTTTCCCGTCATCGAGAATCTGCGTCTGCATCTGGCGACCCTGATGGGTATCACCGGTTTTCGCGCGCTTCTCGCGCGTGCGCTCGCGGATGCCGAGGCGGAAGTTCCGTGGCTGCGCAAGGTGCAGGTGAAATCAGACGGCTCTTTGGAAGGGTTCGACGAACAAGCAGCGCAAGTCGACCCGGAAAATGCCGCCGACGGGAGCGTTGCCCTGCTCGCCCAGTTGCTGGGACTGCTGGCAGCTTTCATCGGCGAGAATTTAACGCTGCACTTGATGCGCGAGATCTGGCCGGCAGCTCCCCTCAACGGTTCGCTTTCTGACAAGAGTGATAAAAATGCAAAAGCCAAATGACGCGGGCAGGCGCGGCCCGCGCAAGAAAGTCGTGAGCCGGCCGGGGAAAGTTCCGATCCGGCAAATACCGACCGGCGTGCGCGGCCTCGACGACATCCTGGGCGGCGGCATCCCGGAATTTT
>CAZOSA010000082.1:0-8407 GCA_964582155.1 uncultured Enterobacteriaceae bacterium
CGCACCGAGTTCCTGTTCATGAACCGCAAGGACCTGCCCGGCGAGGACGAGCAGTTCGAGGCCTACCGCGAGGTGGCGAAAGCCATGGGCGGCAAGCCGGTGGTGATCAGGACCCTGGACATCGGCGCCGACAAGGCGCTCATCGGCCACGGCGAACCGATGCCCAACCCGGCGCTCGGCCTGCGCGCCATCCGCTTTTGCCTGTCCGAGCCGCACATGTTCCTCGAGCAGTTGCGCGCCATCCTGCGCGCCTCGCACTATGGGAGCGTGAGGATCCTGCTGCCGATGGTGGCGCACGCGCACGAGGTGGACCAGGCACTGGGCCTCATCAGGCAGGCGCGCCAGCAACTCGACGACCGCGGCGTGCCCTACGACAAGGGCGTCGCGGTCGGCGGCATGATCGAGATCCCGGCGGCCGCCCTGGCCTTGCCGATGTTCATGAAGCGCCTCGACTTCCTGTCCCTGGGCACCAACGACCTGATCCAGTACACGCTGGCCATCGACCGCACCGACGACGCGGTCGCGCACCTGTACGACCCCCTGCACCCCGCGGTGTTGCACCTCGTCGCGCACGTGATCCACACCGCCACGCGCGGCGATACGCCGGTGGCGGTGTGCGGCGAGATGGCGGGCGACCTGTCGCTCACGCGCCTGCTGCTCGGCTTCGGCCTGCGCAACTTCTCCATGCACCCGTCGCAGCTGCCGGCAATCAAGGAACGCGTGCTGGGCACGAGCCTCGCCGACGTGCAGCCGCTGGCGCGCAAGGTGCTGCGCGCAGGCGATGCCGCGAAGACGCGCGAGCTGCTCGCGAAACTGAACGCCTGAGGGAATCGATGCCCGGACCGCTGGACGGCGTACGCGTGCTGGACCTCACCACCGTGGTGATGGGGCCCTATGCCACGCAAATTCTCGCCGACCTGGGCGCCGACGTGGTGAAAGTGGAGCCGCCCGAGGGCGACATCATGCGCTACGCGTGGCCGTTCCGATCGAAAGGCATGGGGCACATTTTCCTGAACGCCAACCGCAACAAGCGCGGCATCGTGCTCGATCTGAAGCAGCCCGGGGCGCGCGCGGCCTGCCTGGCGCTGGCGAAGAGCGCCGACGTCCTGGTCTACAACATCCGCCCGCAAGCCATGGCGCGCCTCAAACTCGGCTACGAGGACGTGCGCGCGGTGAACCCGAAGATCGTCTACGTCGGTGCCTTTGGCTACAGCCAGCAGGGACCCTATGGCGCGAAGGCCGCCTACGACGACCTGATCCAGGGCGCCGCGGGCCTGCCCTGGCTGCTGCGCGAGTCCGGCGCGGAGTCGCCGCGCTTCGTGCCAGCCACCATGGCCGATCGCTCGGTGGGCCTGCACGTGGTGAACGCGGTATGCGCGGCGCTGTACGCGCGCGAGAAGACCGGCAAGGGCCAGCGCGTGGACGTGCCGATGTTCGAGAGCCTGCTGCAGACGGTGCTCGGCGAGCACATGGGCGGCTACACCTTCGAGCCGCAGCTCGGCGAAGGCGGTTACACCAGGATGCTGTCGAAGTACCGCCGCCCCTACGAAACGAAGGACGGCTACGTCTGCGTGCTGATCTACAACGACAAGCACTGGAAGGCGTTCTTCGGGATGATCGGCCGCCAGGACATGGTGGCCGATCCCCGCTTCGCGGCGCCCGAAGGACGCAGCCGGAACTACGATGCCGTGTACGGCTTCGTCGCCGAGGAGATGACCAGGCAGACCACGGCGCACTGGCTCGAGGCCTTCGAGCGCGCCGACATCCCGGTGCAGCGCATGAACAGCCTCGAGGACATCCTGCGCGACCCGCACCTGAACGCCATCGGCTACTTCCGCGAGATCGAGCATCCGAGCGAGGGCAAGCTTGTGTCGATGAAAGTACCCTCCGAATGGTCGGAGACCAGGCCCGAGTACCGGCGGCACGCGCCGCGCCTGGGCGAGCACACCCGCGAAGTGCTGCGCGAGGCGGGCATGGACGAAGCCGCGATCGAGCGCCTGATCGCCGCGGGCGCCGCGCGCGCGTCCTGACATGCTGCGCGAGATCCGCGGCGTGGATCAGCGCGACCCGCGGCGCTGCAAGCGCTGGTTCCAGGACGACTACTTCGAGCTGTTCCTGTGGCAGGACGGCGCGGGCACGATCCTCGAGTTCCAGCTGTGTTACCGGCGCGACACACGCCAGGAACGCATTCTCGACTGGCGGCGCGGCCGTGGCATGCAGCACCTCAAGCCGGAGAGCCTGCGCGCGCACGATGCATTTCTCGAGGAAGACACCTGGGCGCTGCGTCTCGATGGCGCCAAGCCTTATCTCGAGTTGACGCAGCACTTCGACGCAGCCAGCGGCGGCCTGCCGCCGGAAGTGGCGCGCTCCGTGCGCGAAAAGATCGACGCGTACGCCCGCCCGGCACGTCGCTTTCGCCCGCGCAATGCGCGCGTGCCGCGCTGGCTCGAGCGGCTGCGCGAGCAACGTCGCCGCGCCTCGTCGACAGGATTCCTTGACACCGAGAGCGACGCCGGGTAACGTTCACGCGGCTTCACAGCGCCGATTTGATGTTCAGCTTGCGGGCGCTCTACAAATGCCGCTAAAGAGGCCGGCCCCGAAGGCCCGTTCTCGCGAAAGCTGAACGGGCTTTTTCGTTGGCGGGCACGGCGTGATCGTAGAAGCCAGGAAGGCGAGGTTCACCGAGCCCCTCAGGCTGAAGGGCGGCGCCGTGCTGCCCGGGTTCGAGATCGCCTACGAGACCTACGGCGAGCTGAACGCGGCGCGCACCAATGCCGTGCTCGTGTGCCACGCGCTCAACGCCTCGCACCACGTCGCCGGCACCTATGCCGGCGATCCGGAGAATATCGGCTGGTGGGACAACCTCGTCGGGCCCGGCAAGCCGCTCGACACGAACCGCTTTTTCGTCATCGGCAACAATTACATTGGCGGCTGCTTCGGCTCCACCGGCCCGACCTCGGCCAACCCCGCCACCGGCAAGCCCTACGGCGCCGATTTCCCGGTGGTGACGGTCGAGGACTGGGTGGCGGCGCAGGCGCGCCTGGCGGACATGCTCGGCATCGAGTGCTTCGCCGCCGCGATCGGCGGATCGCTCGGCGCGATGCAGGCACTGCAGTGGACGCTGTCCTTTGCGCAACGCGTGCGCCACGCGCTGGTGATCGCGGCCGCCCCGCGGCTGTCCGCGCAAAACATCGCCTTCAACGAAGTGGCGCGCCAGGCCATCATCACCGACCCGGACTTCCACGGCGGGCACTACTATGAGCACGGCGTGGTGCCGCGCCGGGGCCTGCGCATCGCGCGCATGATCGGCCACATCACCTACCTGTCGGACGACGCGATGATGGAGAAGTTCGGTCGCGTGCTGCGCCGCGCCGCGCTGGGCTTCGACTTCGACTCCGACTTCGAGATCGAGAGCTACCTGCGCTACCAGGGCGACAAGTTCTCCACCTACTTCGACGCCAACACCTACCTCAGGATCACCAAGGCGCTCGACTACTTCGACCCGGCCGCGGACTTCGGCGGCGATCTGTCCAGGGCGCTGGCGCGCGCGCGGGCGGCGTTCCTGGTGGTGGCGTTCAAGTCCGACTGGCGCTTCGCGCCGTCGCGCTCGCGCGCCATGGCACGCGCGCTGCTCGACAACCGGCGCATCCTGTCCTACCTGGAGCTGGACGCGCCCGGCGGCCACGATGCCTTCCTGCTCGAAGACCCGCGCTACCACGGCGCGCTGCGCGCCTATTTCGAGAACATCGAGCTGTGACGCGCCCCGACCTCGAGACGATCGCGAAGTGGGTGGCGCCGGGCTCGCGCGTGCTGGACCTGGGCTGCGGCGACGGCGCGCTGCTCAAGCACCTGTGGAAAAAAAACCAGGCGCACGGCTACGGCGTGGAGATCGACGATGCCGAGGTGCTCGCCTGCATCCGCAACGACGTCAACGTGCTGCAGCTCGACCTCGAGACCGGATTGTCGGTGTTCCAGGATGGCTCCTTCGACTACGTGATCCTTTCCGAAACCCTGCAGACCATCCACCGCATCGAGCAGCTGACGCGCGAGATGCTGCGCGTGGGCAGGGAAGCGATCGTCTCGTTCCCCAATTTCGGTTACTGGCTGGCGCGGCTGCAAGTGCTCGCCGGGCGCATGCCGGTGTCCGCGGAGCTTCCGCACCAGTGGTACAACACGCCCAACGTGCACTTGTGCACGCTGGCCGATTTCGAGGACCTGTGCGCGATGCTCGGGGCGAAGATCCAGGAGCGCGTGGTGCTGACCCGCGGCAGGCCCGTGTCCGTACTGCCCAACCTGTTCGGCGGCCTCGCCGTGTACCGCGTCACGGCATAGCGCAATCCGCACTTGACCGGGCACGGCCGGGCGGAGCAGCATCCGCCATGCAGTCATCAACGGGAGGAGAAGTCATGTACAAGCACATGTTGAAGTGCCTGGCAGTGGTGGGGACGATCGCCCTGGCGGGATGCGCTGAGATGCGCAGCAACATGCCCGACTGGATGCCGGGCAGTGGCGCCACCATGGCGAGCCTGGGCGGCGCCGAGGAAGTGCCGCCGGTCAATACGCCGGGTTCGGGCAGCGGCAGCTTCCGCATCGCCGAGGACGGCAGCATCAGCGGCAGTGTCACGACCAAGGGAGTACCGGGAACGATGGCCCATCTGCACCTGGGCGCCAAAGGCAAGAACGGCCCGGTGATCGTGCCGCTGGTCAAGAAGGGCGATGCCTACAGCGTGCCGGCGGGCCGCAAGCTCACCGCCGCGCAGGTGAAGGCGTTCAAGGCCGGGGAGCTCTACGTCAACGTGCACAGCAACAAGCACAAGGGCGGAGAGGTGCGCGCGCAGTTACAGCCCTGAGCCCGGCGCGCGTCAGCGCCCGGCGCTGGCGCGCGAGGCAAGCCAGGTCAGCGCCAGCACCGGCACGCCGAGCACCGCGGTGCCGATGAAGAACGCCGGGTAGCCGAAGTTGTCGACCGCCCAGCCCGACCAGCCGCCGACGAACTTCGGCAGCAGCAGCATCACCGAGCTGAACAGCGCGTACTGCGTGGCCGAGTAGGCGACGTTGGTGAGCCCGGAAAGGTAGGCGACGAACGCGGCGCTGGCGATGCCGGCGCTCAGATTGTCGGCCGAAATCGCGAACACCAGCGCGGGCAGGTCGTGCCCTCGCGTGGCCAGCCAGGCGAACAGCAGGTTGGTCAGCGCGGACAGCGCCGCGCCGAGCAGGAGCACGCGCATCACGCCGTAGCGCAGCGCAAGAACCCCGCCGAGCGCCGCGCCGGCGAGCGTCATGACCACGCCATAAACGCCGGACACCGCCGCCACCTCGTCCTTGGTGAAGCCCATGTCGCGGTAGAACGGGTTGGACATCACGCCCAGCACGATATCCGAGATGCGGTAAGTCCCGATCAGCGCGAGCAGCAGCACGGCGTGCCAGCGGTAGCGCAGCACGAAGTCGAGGAACGGGCCCAGCACGGCCGAGTGCAGCCAGGCGAGCAGGCCTTGCGTGCGTGGTGCCGCCTCGGCGATCTGCGGCTCGCTCGAGAGCAATACGGTGGCGATCCCGATCCCGATCAATCCCGCCATGCACAGGTACGCGATAAGCCAGGGCGCGTGCTGGTAGGTCGCCTCGTCCGGATCGAAGGCCGCGGCGATCCACAGCGCGCCGGCCGAGGCGGCGATCATCGCCGTGCGGTAGCCGACCTGGTAGGCAGCCGCCATCGCCGCCTGGCGCGACAAGTCGGCCGACTCGATGCGAAAGGCGTCCAGCGCGATGTCCTGCGTCGCCGAGGCGAAGGCGACGAGCAGCGCGAAGGCGATGAGCCGGGGGAGGTCCTGCACCGGGTCGGTGAGCGCCATGCCCGCCAGGCCGGCAATGAGCACGAGCTGCGAGGCGAGCAACCAGCTCCTGCGCCGGCCGAGCGCGCGCGTGAGCAGCGGCAGCGGCATGCGATCCACCAGTGGCGCCCATGCCCACTTGAAGGCATAGGTGAGGCCCACCCAGCTCAGGAATCCGATCGTGGTACGGTCGATGCCCGCCTCGCGCAGGCGAAACGACAGCGTGCCCAGCACCAGCAGCAGCGGCAGGCCCGCCGCGAAGCCGAGCAGGAGCATCCGCGCGACGCGCGGCTCTGCATAGACGCGAAGATCCTGGAGCCAGCCGCGGGCGCGGCTAGAGCCCGTCGTCATACTCGATCGTCAGCGGCTCGTGGTCGGCGGCGGTGCATGGGGGCACATGCTCCGTCGATTATGCCCGATTGCGCGGGCCGGCTATTCGTTGCCGGTCTACCGCTGCAGGGCCACCATCATTGGGGGTGGGTACTTTAAGTGCCCGGCGTAGCGCAGCTGCCTGTGGATCCTGACCGAGGGCACGTCGCCCTCGCGCATGTGCAGGATGTCCGCGGGGCTGATCAGGCGCGGATCCGCGTCCGTCATCGGCACCTTGGCATGCCGGTAGGCCTGCAACACAAGTTGGGAGCAGAACAGCCGGCGCTCGCTGGCCGCCATCTGATTGACCACCCCTATGCTTCTGATGCACGCATCCCTCAGCGCCGAAGGCACCAGCGGCAGTTCGCACAGCCTTCGAGTAATCGACGTCGGGACATGCAGCGTCACGCCCAGGTAGCTGAAGCCCGAGCCCGATTTTCTCAGCGCGTAATCCTTGATGTTCCGGGCCTGTACCGCGCTCAGATCCGGGTAGCGCAAGACGAGTACCACCGTTTCTTCCTCCAGGAGCTCGTCGATGCCCCGAACGCGCACTCCCGAACCACCCACCGCCTCCACCACTTGACGGTCGCCGATGTAGACGGCCGCGTGGCTTACGGGCGCGAAGGTCATCAATCGAATAGTGGCGGACTTGAAGCTGGACATCGCGGTCAGAAGGATGTCTCCCGGCTGCAGCGCTTCCGGCGCCACAAAAGCATTGTCGCCGGTGGGCTTGATGGAAGAGCGCTGGAACCTCAGCGCCGAGCCCGTGGAGGTGGTCTCCGCATCGCCCGACGCGGATCCCGGGCGGGGAACGAACTGGGTGGCGCAGCCCTGCAAGAAACCTACTAGCAGCACCAGCATCGACATTTTCTTGATGTTCATGTCCAATCTCCCTGCCAGGTTGGTTGACGTGCGCTGGTCTATATGCACCCTCCATGCCATCTATCTAACCTATTGAGTCACAACGCTTTCGTCAGAAATGCCGTCCAGCGATGGGAAATACGGGATACAAATAGTGCCGATACCACATACATGTTATGCACCACCCCAAGGCGAAACATTCGTGCACCTCCAGGAACGCGAGAGCGGTAGAGCGCCCAGGCAAGGAGGAGGCATCCGCCGGGCAGCAGCAAGCCGGCGACGACGAGAATGCGGTTCCAATGAGTTGATCCCATGGCCTCGAGCATGGGGTCGCCGGCCTTCCCGGCCGGTTACGCGAGACTTACTCTTGGCTTACAGAAGGGTGGCCGCGCAAGAGTGCGGCCCCCAGGCCGCCCTGGTCACAACGGCCAGCGATAGTCGATGGTGAGCGGCGCGTGGTCGGAGAAGCGCTTCTTCTTGTAGATCGACTCGCGCTTCGCGGTGCGCGCCAGGCCCGGCGTGGCGATCTGGTAATCGATGCGCCAGCCCACGTTCTTCGCCCAGGCCTGGCCGCGGTTGGACCACCAGGTGTACTGCTCGGGCCTGGCGTTGAGCCGACGGAACACGTCCACCCAGCCGAGTTCCCCGAACACGCGCGTGAGCCAGGCGCGTTCCTCGGGAAGGAAGCCGGAATTCTTCTGGTTGGAGCGCCAGTTTTTCAGGTCGATTTGCTGGTGCGCGATGTTCCAGTCGCCGCACAGCACCACTTCGCGGCCCGAGCGCGAGAGCTTTTTCAGATGCGGCACGAACGCGTCCAAAAACCTGAACTTGGACTGCTGCCGGTGCTCGCCCGAGGAGCCCGAGGGCAGGTAGAGCGACGCCACCTTGAGTTTGCCGAAGGTGGCTTCGAGGTAGCGGCCCTCGTCGTCGAACTCGCGCACGCCGAAGCCCTGGACCACCTTGTCCGGAGCCATGCGGCTGTAGAGCGCGACGCCTGCGTAGCCCTTCTTCTGCGCCGTGAAGAAGTGGCAGTGAAATCCCCTGGGCGCCCGCAGCGCGGCGTCGAGGTCGGCCTCCTGCGCCTTGATCTCCTGCAGGCACACCACGTCGGCCTTCTGCGCGGCGAGCCAGGGATAAAGCCCCTTCTTCGCCGCGGACCGGATGCCGTTGACGTTGAGGGTAATGACCCTCAAGAGGACGGAAAGCTGGCAACGCCGCCGTGCGCCGCCGACCATGCGGCAGGCGCATGGAGGAATTTCTCGACTGCGTCGACCTGCGCCGCGCCGAGGTAATCGCCCTGCTTCACCACGCGCAGCACGTCCCACCAGGTGGCGAGGTGGTGCAGGCGC
>CAZOSA010000083.1:0-8320 GCA_964582155.1 uncultured Enterobacteriaceae bacterium
CGGGCACCAACAGCTACAAGCGCCTGGTGCCGGGCTTCGAGGCGCCGATCAACCTTGCCTATTCTGCGAAGAATCGCTCCGCTTCCTGCCGCATCCCGTATGTGTCGAACCCCAAGGCACGCCGCGTGGAAGTACGCTTCCCGGACCCGACCGCCAACTCCTATCTCGCCTTCGCGGCGATGCTGATGGCGGGCCTGGACGGCGTGCAGAACAAGATCCATCCGGGCGATCCTATCGACAAGAATATGTACGACCTGCCGCCCGAAGAGGCCGCAAAGGTCCCGCACGTGTGCGCGTCGCTCGAGGAGGCGCTCGCCCATCTCGAGAAGGACCACGCCTTCCTGACCAAGGGCGGCGTGTTCTCCGGGGATTTCCTCGAGTCCTACAGGGTGCTCAAGGAAGAGGAACTGACGCGTTTCCGCATGACCACGCACCCGGTGGAATTCGACATGTACTACTCGTCGTAAGTCCGACCGGGTTCTGCGCCACGAAAAGGGGCGGGTCTGCCCGTCCCCGGCTTTTTTCTGGTATGTTATTGATCGTGCGCCGATTTTTCACTTTTCTGGGGTTCCTGCTGAGCGCCGCTCCCGCGTTGGCGCTGGCGCAGGCATCGGAGGAGGTGACGATCTGGAGTTGCCGCGACAAGGACGGCCGCACCCACGTTACCAACCTCAAGGCAGACACGGCCGGCAAGAACTGCAAGGTCGTGCAGCGCTCGCGGGTGCAAGTGGTGCCCGCCGCCAAGTCCCCGCCGACCGTCTTCCCGAAGGAAGACGCGCAGGCTCGCGCCGCGGCCAAGTCGCGCCAGCGCGATATCCTGGAGCGCGAGCTGGCGCGCGAGGAATCGTTGCTCGGCGAGGCGCGCAAGGACCTCGCCGAGCAGGAGTCGGTGCGCTACGGCGACGAGCGCAACTACGCCAAGGTCCTGGAACGGCTGCAGAAGTACAAGGACTCGGTCGATGTGCACGAGAAGAACGTCGAATCGCTGAGGCGCGAGCTCACCAACCTGTTCCGGTGAGCACGGCGGCCCGACACATGGCCGCAAACTTTTCCGGGCTGGAATACCTCGCCACGGCCGTGGTGGTGCTCGATGAGCGTTACGCCGTGCGCCATGCCAATCCGGCCGCCGAGGACCTGCTGGGGACCGGCGCCAAGAGCCTCATCGGGCAAGCCTTCGTTCCGTTGTTCAGCGACGACGCCGCGCTCGAAATGGCGCTGGCGGACGCTCTGGCCACGCACTGGGACTACTCGGCGCAGACCGTGACCTACGAGCGCCCGGGGCGCGCGCCGCTGCTGTTGTCCTGCGTGCTTGCGCGCATCGACGCGCCCGGGACCCCGTTACTCGCCGAGCTGCGACCGATCGAGCAGCAGCTGCGCGTGGCGCGGGAGGAACGGCTGATCGGCGAACAGCAGGCCAGCCGCGAGCTGATCCGCAATCTGGCGCACGAGATCAAGAACCCGCTGGGCGGTCTGCGCGGGTCGGCGCAGCTTCTGGAACGCGAGCTCGACCGCGTGGAATTGCGCGAGTACACCCAGGTGATCATCAAGGAAGCGGACCGGCTGCAGTCCCTGATGGACCGGCTGCTGACGCCGCACCGTACGCCGCGTGTGGCGGCGCTTGGCATCCACGAGGTGCTGGAACACGTGCGCAGCCTGGTGCTGGCCGAATTCGCGACCGGCATCGACATCGATTGCGATTACGATCCGAGCCTGCCCGACATGATGGGCGACAGGGAACAATTGATCCAGGCGGTCCTCAACATCGTTCGCAACGCCGCGCAAGCGCTCACTACCGGCGCCGCCGGCCGGCCGAAGGAAGGCAGGGTCACATTGCGCACGCGCGCCTTGCGCCAGGTCACCCTCCTGAGGCAGCGCTACAGGCTGGCACTAGAATTGCAAGTGATCGATGACGGGCCTGGTGTCCCCGCGGACATCCAGGAGAAGATTTTCAACCCCTTGGTGTCGGGGCGGGACGGAGGCAGCGGGCTTGGACTCTCGCTCGCGCAGACCTTCGTCCACTACCACCGGGGCACGATCGAGTGCGACAGCCGCCCCGGCCGCACGGTTTTCAGGATTCTTCTGCCTCTGGCATGAAACCGGTCTGGATCGTCGACGACGACCGCTCCATCCGCTGGGTGTTCGAGAAGGCGCTCGGTCGCGAGGGCATCGCCTATAACTCATTTTCCTCCGCCCAGGAAGCGCTGGCAGCGCTGCAAGGCGGACCGCCGCAGGTTCTGGTGTCGGACATCCGCATGCCCGGGCCCTCGGGTCTCGAGTTGCTGCACACGGTAAAGGAGAAGCATCCGGACGTGCCGGTGATCGTGATGACCGCCTATTCCGATCTCGACTCCGCGGTCTCGGCGTTCCAGGGCGGTGCCTACGAATACCTGCCCAAGCCTTTCGACGTCGACCAGGCTGTGGACCTGATCCGGCGGGCGCTGGAGGAGAGCCAGCGCGACGATGCCGCGGTCGAACCGCTTGCCGAAGCCCCGGAGATTCTTGGCCAGGCTCCGGCGATGCAGGAAGTGTTCCGCGCCATCGGCCGCCTGTCGCAGTCCAGTGCGACGGTGATGATTACCGGCGAATCGGGAACCGGCAAGGAGTTGGTGGCGCGCGCCCTGCACCGCCACAGTGCGCGTGCGCCGCGGCCGTTCGTCGCCATCAACACGGCGGCGATGCCCAAGGATCTGCTCGAGTCGGAGTTGTTCGGCCACGAGCGCGGGGCCTTCACCGGCGCGCAGCAACAGCGCCGCGGGCGCTTTGAGCAGGCCGAAGGGGGTACGCTGTTCCTGGACGAGATCGGCGACATGCCGGCCGACCTGCAGACGCGCCTGCTGCGCGTACTTTCGGAAAACAGCTACTACCGCGTCGGCGGCCACCAGCCGATCAAGGCCAACGTGCGTGTTATCGCGGCTACCCACCAGAATCTCGAGACGCGCGTGCGCGAAGGCGGTTTCCGCGAGGATCTATACCATCGGCTCAACGTCATCCGCATCCGCTTGCCCTCGCTGCGGGAACGGCGCGAGGACGTGCCGTTGCTGGCGCGCCATTTCCTGGCGCGCAGCGCGGTCCAGTTGGGCGTCGAGTCCAAGCGCCTGTCCGATGACGCGGTGGCGCACCTGTCGCGGCTGGAATTTCCCGGCAACGTTCGCCAGCTGGAGAACCTGTGCCACTGGATCACGGTAATGGCGCCCGGCCAGGTGGTCGAGCAAGGCGACCTGCCTGCGGAATTCCGCGACCCGGGTGTCGCTGCCGGCACCACCGACTGGGTGGCGGCGCTTGAACAGGAAGCCGAGCGGCGTCTTGCGCGCGGCGAAACCGGCATCCTCGATGTGCTTGGCCGTCAGTTCGAGCGCAGCCTCATTGTCAGGGCGCTGGCGCGCACCGGCGGCCGGCGCATCGAGGCCGCAAACCTGCTGGGGATGGGCCGAAACACCATCACGCGAAAGATCCAGGAGCTCGGCATCGATGCCGAGCACGAGAAATAGGGTCGCTGTCCCTATTTTTTTGGCGCGGCGCGGCGATTCTCTTCGAGTCTGGCGTCCACCAGGGTGACGACTTCGTCCACTGAGGCAGAGCGCATGCCTTTCTGCGCCGCGATGGTCTGCACCAGACGGTCCACACGTTCGATGTAGGGCGCGCCGCCATAGAGCGCTCGTGCCGCGGAAGACGGACCTGCGAGTCCATGCGCCGCCGCAGCGTACTTCTCGAAAGGCACCAGGTCTTTTTTGTCCGCGCCGAGCGCTACGCACAGCTTGACCACCCAGTCGTACACCGCGCGCGAAGCCTCGAGGTCGGTGTGCACCGCATCCTTGATCGAGCGCATCCCGGCCTTGGTGATGCAGCGGTAATTGCCTGCCATCAGCATCGCCCACTTCGCGAGCGGCACGAACACCGAATCGTGCACCTTGAGCTTTACCGGCAGTTCGATCTTCCCGGTGCCGGTGTCGAAACGCGCCGCTGCGATGTCCGCTTCCAGCCGGCGCAGGATCGCGGTGTGCGCCTCCGACGCAAAGCGCGCCGACTTGAAGTTCGTGGGCAGCCGCACCTGCAGCACGTTGACTTTCTCCGCCGGCGGACGGAACGCCTGCGGGTCGGGGCTGCACAGCGTCATCAGCGCAGGGTCGAAGCTGTCCCAGACCGCGGGATCGGCATAGCAGCCCCTGCACGCATTGACCGCGACCCCCGGGATGCGCGCGAGGTAAGGCAGCGGCGGCATGTTCATGATGGACATGCAGGGGACTTTCGCCCTAGCTACAGCGTCGAGCAACTCGCGTACGCCCGGCGAGCGGTACTGTGGCTCCTGCATGGCCAACACGACGAGGTCGTAGTCGGCAGGCTTGACCGCCTGCGGACTGTCGGCGGAGAGCTTTCCCGGCAACTTGCGCGAGTCGACTTCAACGAGGCCGTCGCGGCCCTTGACGGGCATGCGCACGCGCGAGCCTTCCTTGTTGAAAAGTTCGACCTCGACGGGCAGGCAGACCAGCTTCACGGTGTGCCCGGCGAGGAGCAGCTTGGTCGCGAGCAGCGAGCCATAGGACGCGCCCAGGATCAGGATCTTGTAAGGGCGAGGCATGCGGAGGCTCCCAGTAAGCGCGCTTCCACGATGTGAAATGACACGCCATCAGTTGAATTGAAGACTACTCCGGATGCATCAGCATTTCATGTTGCGGCGCCGCATTTCAGTGCATAGTATGCTGCAATGCACATGTCCTCGCCGCTTCCCCACGGTGTTTCCATTTCCGGGCGCATCACGCCGGAGTTCGCGCAGATCCTGACCGCGGAGGCGCTCGCGTTCGTCGCGAAATTGCATCGCGAATTTGATGCGCGCAGGCAGGAGCTTCTTGCGCGCCGCGCCGCGCGCCAAGGCGAATTCGACGCCGGCAAGCTGCCCGATTTCCTTGCCGAGACGAAGCAGATTCGCGACGCGGAGTGGCAAGTCTCGCCGCAGCCGCGTGACCTGCTTGACCGGCGCGTCGAGATCACCGGACCGAGCGACCGCAAGATGGTGATCAACGCGCTCAACTGCGGCGCGTCCACTTTCATGGCGGATTTCGAGGACGCCACCTGCCCGACCTGGCACAACATACTCGACGGCCAGATCAACCTGCGCGATGCGGTGCGCCGCACGATCACGCTGCAACAGGGCGCAAAGACCTACCGGCTGAACGAGAAGACCGCGGTGCTGATCCCGCGGCCGCGCGGCTGGCACCTGGACGAGAAGCACGTGAGCGTTGATGGCAAGCCGGTGTCGGGCGCCTTGTTCGACTTCGCGTTATTCTTTTTCCACAACGCGAAGGAACTGCTCTCGCGCGGCTCGGGCCCGTACTTCTACCTGCCGAAGATGGAGTCGCACCTCGAGGCGCGCCTGTGGAACGACGTATTCACGCTGGCGCAAAAGGATCTGGGCGTCGCGCATGGATCGATCAAGGCCACCTGCCTGATCGAGACCGTGGTGGCGGCGTTCGAGATGGACGAGATCCTGTGGGAACTCAAGGATCATTCGACGGGCCTGAACATCGGTCGCTGGGACTACATCTTCTCGTGCATCAAGAAATTCCGCGCCAACAAGGATTTCTGCCTCGCCGACCGTGCGCAGGTGACGATGACCGCGCCGTTCCTGCGCGCCTACGCGCTGTTGCTGGTGAAGACCTGCCATCGCCGCGGCGCGCCGGCCATGGGCGGCATGGCGGCGCAGATCCCGATCAAGAACGACCCGGCGGCCAATGCAGCCGCGATGGAAATGGTGCGCGTCGACAAGCTGCGCGAGGTGACCGACGGCTGCGACGGCACCTGGGTCGCGCATCCGGCGCTGGTGGCGGTCGCGAAGGAGGTGTTCGATCAGCACATGCCGGGGCCCAATCAGTACCGGAAGCAGCTCGCCGACGTGAACGTGACGGCGAAGGAACTGCTCGATTTCCGGCCCGGGACGCCGATCACCGAAGCCGGGCTGCGCAACAACATCTCGGTGGGCATCCAGTACCTGGGCGCCTGGCTCGCCGGTAACGGCTGCGTGCCGGTTTTCAACCTGATGGAGGACGCGGCCACCGCGGAGATTTCGCGCTCGCAGATCTGGCAGTGGATTCGCAGCGACAAGGGCAGGCTCGACGACGGCCGCCGGGTGACCAAGGCGCTTTTCCGCAAGCTGCTCGCGGAGGAGCTGCCCAAAGTGAAGGAGTACCTCGGCGAGGTTGTATGGAAGGCGGGCAAGTACGCCGAGGGCGCAAAGCTGTTCGAGCAGATCACGGCCGACGACACCTACGTCGAGTTCCTTACGCTGCCGGCCTACCAGCTCATCGATTAGGCGTTAGGCGATGGTCCACTCGTTGTCGCACTGCCTGCAGTGCACGATCATGGCGCTGCTGGTGGCGCCGACCAGCCGGTATCGCCCGTACGCGCCGCAGCGCTTGCAGGTCGAGCGCTCGGAGTAGTGCTGCGCCCGCAGGAAGAGCGTCAGGTAGCGCTGCAGCGCGTGCAATGCGACCCAGCCGCCCGCGAAAGCGACGATCAGAACGAGCACCGGCCCCAGCCCGGCGGCGCGAAAGCTGAGTTCCTCCAGCAGCAGGAGCGCCGCCAGCGCGCACAGCAGGAAGGTGACGAGCCAGCCGTGGCTCACGAGCATCTGGCGCTCGTACCAGCGCCTGAAGCCGAGCCTGCCGATGGCCGCTGCCGGTCCCAATCAGGGCTCCGCGCGGATTTCCGCGATCGCCGGCGCATGGTCGGACGGGCGTTCGAGCTTGCGCGGGGCCTTGTCCACGGTGCTCGCGGTGCAGGCCCGCGCCAGGGGCTCCGACAGCAGGATGTGGTCGATGCGCAGGCCCGCGTTGCGCCGGAAACCCAGCATGCGGTAGTCCCACCACGAGTAGGTCTTCTCCGGCTGCTCGAACAGCCGGAAACTGTCCTTCAGTCCCAGCGCGAGCAGTTCGCGCCAGGCAGTGCGCTCGGGCTCGGACACATGCACCTGCCCTTCCCAGGCCTTGGGGTCGTGCACGTCGCGGTCTTCCGGGGCGACATTGAAGTCGCCCACGACCGCAAGGCGCCCGTGGTTCTTCAATTCTGCGGCCAGAAAGTCCTTGAGCGCCGCGAACCAGCGCAGCTTGTACTGGTACTTGTCCGAGCCTACGGCCTGGCCGTTCGGGCAATAGACGCAGATCACACGCATGCCATTCACTGTCGCGGCGATGACCCGTTTCTGCTCGTCCGCGAAGCCGGGAATATCAGCCATGACGTCGCCGAGCGGCGCGCGCGACAGGATGGCGACGCCGTTGTAGGTCTTTTGCCCGTTGACCGCGCAGGCGTAGCCCGCCGCTTCGAGCTCGGTGCGCGGGAATTTCGGCGTTTCCGCTTTCAGTTCCTGCAGGCAGACGACATCCGGCTGCGCGGCTCGCAGCCATTCGAGCAGTTGCGGCAACCGGACCTTGACGGAATTGACGTTCCACGTCGCGAGCCTCATGCGCGGCAGCGCGGCTTGCGCTAACGAGGCGCGTAAGGCCCGCTCGACGGCGCGGACGAATCCTCTGCGGCCGGGGCTTCGCCGCCGCCAGCGGGCGCTGGCGGCGCCGGCTTGGGCTCTGCCTGGGTGCGCGGCGCCAGGATACCGGTGCGCGGATAGCCGGCATTGTCGAGGAGCACGTGGTAGGTGCCTTCCTCGAAGCCCTTCTCCACGCTGCTGCCGATTCTCACGGTGGGCACCGACAGGCTGCCGGCGACCTTCCTCAGCTCCTCGGTCTGCGACGCGTCCACCACGCTCACTTCCTTGAACGGGACGCCGCGCGCATTGAGCAGCCTGCGCGCCGCGCCGCAGGGGTCGCATTCGGGTGCGGTATACAGCGTGACCGGGTAGTTCTTCGACGCAATCTGCACCGCGTAAGGCAGGTTCTCGCCTTCGGCCGGTACGGCACCGCTGTCGGTGAATGTCTTGCGCTGGACGTTCTTCGCGCCGGGCGGCGGCGGGGTGTCGGTGATGTGCACCCGGCCCTTGTCGTCGGTCCAGCGGTATAACTGCGCGCTGGCCGCGCACGCGGCGCCGAGCAGGATTGCGAAGATCACGGAGCGCATGATTCCTCCTGATCCAACTTCACGGCGATCATACCATTGTGCCGCAGCAGGGCGTCCACGCTCGGCTCGCGCCCGCGGAAAGCGCGGAACGATTCCGCCGCGGGCCGGCTGCCGCCCACGGCGAGCACTTCGTCGCGAAAGCGCGCGCCGGTCTCCGGGTCGGTGACGCTGCGCGCTTCCTCGAAGGCGCCGTAAGCGTCGGCGGACAGCACCTCGGCCCACTTGTAGCTGTAGTAGCCGGCGGCGTAGCCGCCGGCGAAGA
>CAZOSA010000084.1:0-8269 GCA_964582155.1 uncultured Enterobacteriaceae bacterium
TCGCGATCGTGGCCCTGCAGCACGTGGCGTTCCTGGTGCTCGAGATGTTCCTGTGGACGAAGCCGCTCGGGCTGAAAGTATTCCGCAACACGCCGGAGAAAGCGGAGATCACGAAAGTGCTTGCCGCCAATCAGGGCCTGTACAACGGCTTTCTCGCCGCGGGCCTTGCCTGGGGCCTCATCGGGGGCGCGCTTCAATTCAAGGTGTTCTTCCTCGCCTGCGTGATCGTCGCCGGCGCCTACGGCGCGTGGAGCGTGAGCCGCCGGATCCTCTGGGTGCAGGCGGCGCCGGCGGCTGCGGCGCTCGCGCTCCTCGCCGCCTCAGCCTGAGAAGAACGCGCTCAGGTGATCCAGCACTTCCCCCGGCGCCTCCTCGGCCAGGTAGTGACCTGAGTTCACGGACGCGCCGCTCACCTTGGCGGTACAGTATTGCCGCCAGATCGACAGCGCGTCGTACCAGGCCTCGATCTTCGCCTTTTTGCCCCACAGCACGAGAAGCGGGCATTGAACCTTCGTTCCCGCCGCGCGGCCCGCGCGGTCGTGCTCGAGGTCGATGCTCGCCGCGGCGCGGTAGTCCTCGCACATGCCGCGGATCATTTCCGGATCGCGCACCGCGCTCATGTAGTCGGCGAGCGCCTCCTTGTCGAAGAAATCGGGCGGCTTGGGCTCGCGCGAGATGTGCGCGCGCCACCAGGCATCCGGCGCGGCGCTGATCACGTTTTCCGGGAAGGGATGCGGCTGTGCGAACCAGAACCAGTGGTAGTAGCCCAGGGCGAACCTCATGTCGGCACGCTCGAAGTGCTCGAGCGTCGGGATGATGTCCATGAGCGCGAGCTTGCGCACGCGTTGCGGATAGTCGAGGGCGAGGCGATGCGCAACGCGCGCGCCGCGGTCGTGCGCGGCCACCAGGAATTGCTGGTGGCCGAAGTGCTGCATCAGCTCTGCCATGTCCTTCGCCATCGCAACCTTGGAATACAAATCATGGTCCCGCGTCGCCGGCGGCTTGAACGAGCCGCCGTAGCCGCGCAGGTCGGGGCAGATCACCGTGTACCTCTTCGCCAGCTCTGGCGCGATTTTGTGCCACATGGCGTGCGTCTGCGGATTGCCGTGCAGGAGCAGCAGAGGCGGGCCCTTGCCGCCGCGGCGCAGGCGCAGCTTGCCGGCGGAGACGGCGACGTATTCGAGGGAGAAGTTGGGGAAGAACATCTCAACCAGTGATATGTGGGTTGCTCAAACTGCCTGATTTAATGTCAGTTTGCCTTTCCAGCGCAGCATAACGCCTTGTACGCATGCGCGAATTGCGCCGATGCGCGCAAAATGAAGATCCGGACTTGGCACAATCGCTTGATTCATCGGGCAGGATGATTGTGAAGGGGGTGCGCTTGCCGCGCTACATTGCATTTACGCAGTTCACTATACGTTGGGCAGACTGGGAATCTTGGGCTGAGGAAAGATTTTGGAGGCGGGTGGTGAGGGATGAACGTTGACGTTTCGAACGAGATCGTGATTCGACGACCGCGAAACGAGGTCGCCGAGTACTCCTCACGCCCTGACAATGCGCCAATGTGGTACGTAAACATCAAAACCGTCGAGTGGAAAACACCACCACCAGTCAAGGTCGGGTCACAAATCGCTTTCGTTGCGCACTTCCTTGGGCGACGGATGGCTTACACCTATGAGGTCGTTGAACTGGTCCATGGTGAGCGGTTCGTGATGCGCACCTCACAAGGGCCCTTCCCGATGGAGACGACGTACACCTGGGAATCCGCCGCGGTCAAGCCCCACTAACTCGGTACTACTTTGGCCGCCTGCAATGACCTATTTTCTCGGCTGCATCGCGAACGCAAATCCGGAGCTGTTTTCGAAAGCCACCCAACTTCTCTTTGCAGCGGACGCGCCCCAAGCGGCGTGCCGCTGAAAGAAACGTTATGCGTCTGGAGGTCGGTCGCGTGCTCGGTGATCCTTGGCTCAATCGTTGGCTGCCACTTGTTCGCGAGCGCTCTTACGGTTGCGTCGTATTGGAGCTTGGCTGCGGCACAGGTAGAGACACGGCTACGCTGACTCGTGCTGGCCACCGCGTCGTCGCCGTAGACATCTCTCTCGCGTCTATTGTCGCGGCGAAGGTTCGTGTACCAACGGCGCAGTTTTACCGCCAAGACATTCTGGAACCGTTCCCGGTGGTTGAGGCTGGTGCCCGGGCCATCGTCGCGAGCTTGTCGCTCCACTACTTCTCGTGGGCGAAAACGCTCGAGCTTGTAGGCAGAGTACGCCAGACGCTGCAACCCAAGAGCGTCCTGCTGTGCCGCCTCAATTCAACGAAGGATCGCAACTTTGGAGCCGTTGGTCACGAACGGCTGGACGAGAATTTCTACCTCGTGGACGGACAGCCGAAACGATTCTTCGATAAGGAATCCGTCTACAACCTGTTCGCTGCCGGATGGAAGGTTCTCAGTATCGAGGAGGCCATCATCAATCGATACCTGTTTCCTAAGAGTGTGTGGGAGGTCATTCTTGAGCGAGACGCATAACCTCGCGATCGACAGCGACACCGTCCGCTCGCCGCTACGCGCTCCGCATGGTGCGCGTCATCGCGGACGTGACGCGGAGAAGTCCAAAACTCATGTGTAGGAGTCTGCATGTTCGCGCATGAGCTTGCCCAACTGAACATCGGCATCATCAAGGGGCCGATGGACTCGCCGGTCATGGCGGATTTCGCCGCGAACCTGGATCGAATCAACGCACTGGCCGAGTCGACGCCAGGTTTTGTCTGGCGCCTCCAAACCGAAGAAGGCAATGCCACCGCAATTCGTCCATTCGAGAACGAGAACTTGCTGGTCAATATGTCGGTGTGGCGCGATGTCGAGTCACTCAGCAGCTATGTCTACAACTCGGCCCACGTTGAGATCATGCGCCGCCGCAGAGAATGGTTTGAGCGCATGCACGAGGCGTTTCTCGTGCTGTGGTGGGTTCCCCAGGGTCATCGGCCCAGCGTGACTGAAGCCATCGCAAAGCTGGAACTCTTGCGCACCAAGGGTCCAACAGCGGAGGCCTTCACCTTCCGCCATGCGTTTGCAGCGCCCGATGCCGCCCAATCGCAGCCGCCGGTCCGCTTCGGCGGTGAATGCCCGGCCACCTGAACTTTCCATTCCCTGAGGTTCGGCAAATGAGCGCTTCCGGTTCATTTCTCCTTTACGGCGCCAACGGCTACGTGGGTGAAGCGGCGGCGCGCCTGGCGGTCGAGCAGGGCCTGCAGCCGATCCTCGCGGCGCGGGACCCCTCGAAGATCGGGCTCCTGGCGCAGGAACTGGGCCTCGAATCCCGCGCCTGCGCGCTGGACGATGCGGCGGGCCTTGATCGCGCGTTGCGCGACGTGCCGCTGGTGCTGCACCTCGCTGGGCCCTACAAGTTCACTTCCAAGCCGATGGCGGATGCGTGCCTGCGCACGGGCGCGCACTACCTGGACATCACCGGGGAAATCCCGGTGTTCGAGGCGCTGGCCGCGCGCGACGCCGAGGCGAAGGCGCGCAAGGTGATGCTGCTGCCGGCGGTGGGCTTCGACGTGGTGCCCACGGATTGCCTGGCGGCGCATCTGAAGCGCAGCCTGCCATCGGCGACACGGCTCACGCTCGCGTTCCAGAGCGTCGGGCGCGCGGGGCTGCCGCCGGGAACGCAGCGCACGATGATCGAGCTGCTGCCCTTCGGCGACCGCGTGCGCCGCGGCGGCAGGCTGGTGGTGCCGGAGACTGGCGTGAAGATGCGCACACTGGATTTCGGCCAGGGGCCGGTCGAGGGCATGCGCTTCACCTGGGGCGACGTATTCACGGCTTACTACACGACCGGGATCCCCGACATCGAGGTGTACACCGTGCTGCCGGCCGCGATGCGCAGGCAGATGGGGCTGCTGAAGAAGTTTCGTCCGCTGTTCCGGTTTGCACCGCTGCGCGCGCTGCTCAGGCGTGGCGTGCGGCCCGGGCCGACGGCCGAGGCGCGCGCCAGGACCGTGACGCACGTCTGGGGCGAGGTCGAGGATGATGCGTCGGGCCGCAAGGCGGCCGCGCGGCTGCATGGCCCGGAAGCGGGGCTGGTGTGGACCACGCGCGCGGCGCTCGCGGTGGTGCGCAAGGTGCTGGCGGGCAAGTTCTCGGCCGGCTTCCAGACGCCGGCCAGGGTCTACGGCGCAGACCTCGTGCTCGAATGCGAAGGCGTGACGCGGGAAGACGTGGCTTGAGGCGCTAAAATCGACGTTCCTTCCACGAAGGAGACTGCCATGATCAACCGCGAAGAGTACGTGCAGAAGTTGAAGTCCCAGCTCGATCGGTGGAACGCCGAGGCCGCGAAGTGGGAAGCGAAGGCGCATGGCGCGCAAGCGACGATGAAGCAGGAATACGACAAGCAGCTCGAAACGCTGCACAGCCGCCGCGACGAGGCGTTGTACCAGCTCAAGCTCGTGCAAAACGCCTCCACCGACGCCTGGCAGGACATGATGCGCGGCGCCGACCAGGCATGGAAGAGAATGCACGAGGCCTTCAACCTGGCGAAATCGCACTTCGAGAAGAAGTGAGCGACAACGTCCACCCCATCGGCCGCGGCTTTTGCTACGAGGACCTCAAGCCGGGGTTCCGCTTCCGCACGCACCGGCGCACCATCGCCGAAGCCGACCTCGCCAGCTTTGTCAACCTGACCTGGCTCACCGAGGAGCTGTTCGCGGTGGCGGACGACGCCAGCCGCGCCATCAAAGGCCGCGCCGTGCCCGGCGCGCTGGTGTACTCCTTCGCCGAAGGCCTGCTCCTGCCCTCGATGCAGGACACCGGGCTCGCCTTCCTCAACGCGACCCTGGACGTGAAGGGGCCGACGGTGGTCGGGGACACCGTCCACGTGGAAGTGGAGGTGACCGAATGCCGGCTGACCTCCAAGGGCGACCGCGGGCTGGTGCGCTCGCGCAACAAGGTGGTGAACCAGCGCGGCGAGACCGTGCTCGAGTACAACCCGCTGCGCATGCTGAAGAGGAAGTGATGATCGATCACGTGGATCACATCGTGCTGACCACGCGCGACCTGCCGGGCTGCATCCGGTTCTATGCGGAAGTGCTGGGCATGAAGCTGGAGTCGTTCAAGACGCCGACGGAGACGCGCCAGGCGCTGAAGTTCGGCAACCAGAAGATCAACATCCACGAGTGGGGCGGGGAGTTCACCCCGCGCGCGCACGTTGCCGCGCCGGGCACGCTCGACCTGTGCTTCATCGCCTCGGTGCCGCTGGATCAGGTGATTGCGAAACTGAAGGCCGCCAGCATCCGGATCCTAGAGGGGCCGGTGATGAAGACCGGCGCCGTGTCCAAGATCCGCTCCGTCTACGTGCGCGACCCGGATCTCAACCTGGTCGAGATCTCCGAACCGGTGCGCTAGTCGTCGAGCTTCGCCGCGGCGCCGTGCGCGCCCAGGTGCGCGACGATCGCGCCCGTGTGCTCGCGGTCGCGCGTCTCGATGACGAACTCCACTTCGGGCGTCTTCACCGAGGCGGTGCCGAACACGCGCTGGTGCTGCACTTCGACGATGTTGCCGCCCGCCTCGCCGATCAGCGCCGTCACCTTGGCGAGGCTGCCGGAGACATCGGGCATGACAACGCGCATGCGCACCATGCGCCCGTCGCGCACCAGCCCGCGCATCAGGACGGCGGAGAGCAGGCGCGAATCGATGTTGCCACCGCACAGCACCACCCCCACGCGCCGGCTCGCGAAGCGCCCGGGATGGGCGAGCACCGCGGCGAGCCCCGCCGCGCCCGCGCCCTCTGCCACGGTCTTCTCGATCTCGATCAGCGCCACGATGGCGCGCTCGATGACTTCCTCTTCCACCACCAGCACCTCGTCCACGCAGCGCCGGCAGATGTCGAGGGTCAGCGCGCTCACGTCGCGCACCGCCATGCCCTCGGCGATGGTGTCGCCCCCCACCTCCACCGGCAGACCGTGCAGGCGCTGGTACATCGCGCTCCAGTTCCTCGATTCCACGCCGCAGACGTGAATTTCCGGGCGCAGCGCTTTCGCGGCGACGGCGATGCCCGAGATCAGACCGCCGCCGCCCACCGGCACCACCAGCATCTCCAGGGCGGGCGCGTCCTCCAGCATCTCCAGCCCGACCGTGCCCTGGCCGGCGATCACCGCGGCGTCGTCGTAGGGATGCACGAAGGTGTAGCCCTCGCGCTCAGCCAGCGCGCGCGCGTGCGCACCTGCCTCGGACAGCGTGTCGCCTTCCAGCACCACTTCGGCGCCGTGCACGCGCGTGCTGCTCACCTTGTTGTTGGGCGTGCCGCGCGGCATCACGATCACCGCGCGTACCCCCAGGCGCGCTGCGTGGTAGGCGACGCCCTGCGCGTGGTTGCCGGCGCTCATGGCGATCACGCCGCGCCGGCGCTCGTCCCCGGACAGCAGCAGCAGGCGGTTGAGCGCGCCGCGCTCCTTGAACGAGGCGGTAAACTGCAGGTTCTCGAATTTCAGCCACAACTCGCAGCCGGCGAGCCGGGAAAGGGTGCGGCTGTGCAGGAACGGCGTGCGCTCCACCGCGCCGGCGATGCGCGTGGCGGCGGCGCGGATCCCGTCCAGCGAAACAGCCTCCATGCCCCAGTCTAGCCCAGGGCCTGCAATCGCCGAATGCGGCGGAGATGCGCTGGCTGTGGCTCGTGCTGCGCGCGTTCGTGCCGGACTGCCACTGACCCGCGCTTGTAGTCGCCCAACGACTGGCTGTCGTCACGCCACGACAGGGCGAAGCTGGAATCGGACGATAGTGGGCCGCAGACCGGTCCACTAGGATTCCTTCCAGTTCAACTCACAGGGGACAGCGGTCATGGAAGGCACGATACTGGTACTGGACAACGACTCGGAGACCCGGGAACTCCTCACAGGCAATCTCAGGCACGCCGGCTACCGCGCCGAGTGCGCCGGCAGCGCCGCGGAGGCCGAGGCGCGGATGCGCGACGTGCGCCCGGACGTGACGCTGCTCGAGTGGGTGGTGCCAGGCGTATCGGGGCTGTCCTACGCGCGCCAGTTGCGCGCCGACCCGCGCACCGCGGGCACCGGCATCATCATGGTCAGCGCGCGCGCCGCCGAGCAGGACAAGGTCGCCGCCCTGGAGTGCGGCGCCGACGACTACGTCACCAAGCCCTTCTCCACGCGCGAGCTGCTCGCGCGCATCAAGGCGCTGATGCGCCGGCGCTGCCCGCAACTGGCGGACGACGTGGTGGAGCTCGCCGGGCTGCGGCTGGACCCCGCGGCGCGCCGCGTGACCGCGGGCGAGCGCGAGCTGCAGCTGTGGACCACGGAGTTCCGCATCCTGCATTTCTTCATGACCCACGCGGGCCGCGTGTTCGCCCGCGCCAAGCTGCTCGACGAGATCTGGGGCGACCACGTGTTCGTCGAGGAGCGCACGGTCGACGTGCACATCCGCCAGCTGCGCCAGGCGCTCGCGCCGAGCGGCCACGACGCCCTGCTGGAAACGGTGCGCGGCGTCGGCTACCGCTTCAGGACCGAGGCGGAGGCGCGCGCGCCTGAATCCACCGTCACCGACCTGGCGAGGATTCGCGGCTTGTCGACGTCGTTACCGCGCGCGTGCGCGGCGTGATGGGCGAGGAGATGCAGCGGGACGCTGTGCACGAGCTGCGAGCGCAGGCCACGCCAGTGCTCGTGTCGTCCGCGGCGCGGCACCGTAGCTCCATCGGCCTGGGACTTTCGCCGGGCGCGCGGGGCGCGCCGCGCGGCGGCGGTATTGCGCGCCCCACCGCGCTCGACGAGATCCCGCTCGAGGCGCTGCTGCTGAACCTGGACGCGGCGCTGCACGTGTACGCCCGGCCGCACTTCTTCCTGTGGGCGCAGGGGCTGCTGCAGAGCCTGATCCGGCACGAGGTGCTGGTGTGCGCGCTCGGCAACGGCGACGCGCAGAATCTGCGCGCGGAGAGCTTCGCCACGTTGGCGCCGGACGGCGCCGTGTTCGGCGAGCTGCTCGAGCGCGACACCGCCGCCGCGCCCGGCCTGATCAAGACCTGGAAGGAGCGCCGCTTCCACCCCGTGATCTGCGATACGCGCGACCGCGCCACGCTGGGCGGCGGCGCCTTCGCGCAGGAGCTGCAGCGCGTGGGCGCGGCGCAGGTGCTCGCGCACGGCGTGTGCGACGCCGCCGGGCAGGTGGGCGGCTTCTACATCTTCGGCTGCCGCGCCGGCGCGGTCGGGCCGAAGGAGGCCTACCTGGTGCAGCTCGCGCTGCCGTCACTGCACACGGCGTGGCTGC
>CAZOSA010000085.1:0-6199 GCA_964582155.1 uncultured Enterobacteriaceae bacterium
GCGGCATGGACGCCACGCTCGCCGCACTGCGCGGGGGCGCTCCGGTAGTGCTCGAGGCGCTGCCGCGCGTGCTTGACGCCGCCCGCGCGGCCGGGTTGCGCCCGATCACCCTGCGCGCCGCACTCGATTGAGCGGCGACGACGCAACCTACGCGCACCTGAGCGCAGCTGCCAGCGCGCCCTACCGCGCAGACGGCTTTTTCGCCTGGCGCTTCGCGCGCGGCAAGCTGCGCGGCGACCCGGTGTTTTGCCACCTTCTGCAGGCGCGGCTGATCCCGGAGGGTGCACGGGTCCTCGACCTGGGCTGCGGCCAGGGCCTGCTCGCGGCCTTGCTGCGCGCGGCGAGCCCGCCGCGGATCGCCGCCTACCGCGGCATCGAACTGAGGGCCGCCGACGTGGCGCGCGCGCATCGGGCGCTGGGCGCGGGATGCGGGGTGGAACGCGGTGACATCCACAGCGCCGATTTCGGCGCTGCCGACATCATCGTGCTCCTTGATGCGCTGCACTACATGACGCCCGCGGCGCAGGACGACGTGTTGCGCCGGGCGCGTCAGGCCCTCGGCGGCGGCGGCGCGCTGCTGCTGCGCGTAGGCGACGCCGCCGCGGGGCTGCCGTTTCACTTTGGCAACTTTGTGGACTGGACAGTGGCGCTGGCGCGCGGACACGGCGCCCTCCGGCTCCACTGCCGCAGCGTGGCACAATGGCGCTCGGCGCTCGAAGCGCTCGATTTCAATGTGCACGCCGAGCCCATGAGCCGCGGCACGCCGTTCGCCAACGTACTGCTGCAGGCCCGGATCGCGAAGCAGACCTGACCCACGTGCCCGTGCTGCAACTCACCTGCACCACCCTGACCAGTTGCCTGGGACGCGGCATGGACGCCACGCTCGCCGCACTGCGCGCGCGCGCGAGCGGCCTCGGCCCCTGCCGCTTCGGCGACGCCGCGCAGCTCGACACCTGCGGCGGCGAGGTCGCCGCGCTGGACGAGGTGCGCCTCCCTGCGGACCTGCGGGGTTACGACTGCCGCAATAACCGGCTGGCCGCGCTCGCGCTGGGGCAGGACGGCTTCGCCGAGGGCGTGCGCGCGGCGGCGGCGCGCCTGGGCGCGCGGCGCATCGGGGTGTTCCTCGGCACCAGCACCTCCGGCATCCTGCAAACGGAACTCGCCTTCCGGCGACGCGATGCGGCGAGCGGCGCCCTGCCCGCGGACTTCGATTACGCGCGCACGCACAACGCCGGCTCGGTGTCGGACTTCGTGCGCCGCAGCCTGGGCCTCGCCGGCCCGGCCTGGACCATCTCCACCGCGTGCTCCTCCAGCGCCAAGGTGTTCGGCACGGCCTCGCGGCTGATCGAAGCGGGCCTCATCGACGCCGCGGTGGTGGGCGGTGTGGACAGCCTGTGTTTCACCACGCTGTACGGCTTCAATTCCCTCGAACTGCTGTCGCGCGGGCCCTGCCGGCCTTACGACGAGGCGCGCAGCGGCCTGTCGATCGGCGAAGGCGCGGCCTTCGCGCTGCTCGAACCCCTGGCCGCGAAGGGCGCCGTAGCGCTTCTCGGCGTGGGCGAGTCCAGCGACGCGCACCACATGTCGGCACCGCATCCCGACGGGCTGGGCGCGCGCATGGCGATCGAGTCCGCGCTTGACGCCGCTGGACTGGAAGCGGGGGACATCGATTACGTCAACCTGCACGGCACGGCGACGCCCAGCAATGACGCCGCGGAGGACAAGGCGGTGGTCGGCGTATTCGGCACTTCCACCGCCTGCAGCTCGACCAAGGGCGCGACCGGCCATACGCTGGGCGCGGCAGGCGCCATCGAGGCGGTGATTGCCGTGCTGGCCCTGCGCCACGGCTTGATGCCGGGCGGCGCGAACACCGAGCGCCTGGACCCGGCGTTGCGCGCGCACTACCTGCTGGAGAGCCGGCCGGCGCCGGTGCGTCGCGTGCTGAGCAATTCGTTCGGATTCGGCGGCACCAACTGCAGCCTGGTGCTGGGGCTCACATGACGCCGCTCGCCATCGAGGGCGTGGCAGTGATCGGCCCGGGCATCGCCGACTGGGCGGCGGCGCGCGCGGTGCTCGCCGGGAAGACCCCTTATGCCGCCGCACCGGCCGTGGTCCCGGCCCCGGCGCTGCTGCCCGCCAACGAGCGCCGGCGCAGCGGCCTTTCCGTCAGGGTCGCGATCGCCGCGGGCGCCGCTGCGCTCGCCGCCTGCGGGCGCGAGCCCGCCGGTGTCGCCACCGTGTTCGCCTCCTCCGCCGCCGACGGCGATACCTGTCACCAGATCTGCGAGCAGCTTGCCGGCAGCGATCGCATGATTTCGCCGACCCGCTTCCACAATTCCGTGCACAACGCGCCCGCCGGCTACTGGGGCATCGCGACGCGCAGCATGGCGCCGTCGACCACCGTGTGCGCCTACGATGCGAGTTTCGGCGCCGGGCTGCTGGAAGCCGCCGCGCTGGCGCGCGCGTGCGGCGAGGTGGTGCTGCTTATCGCGTACGACGCGCCGTACCCGCCGCCCCTGCGCGCCAAGCGGCCTGTGCCCGACGCTTTCGGCGTCGGCCTGGTGCTCGCGCCCGCCGTTTCGGGGGGCAGCCTGGCCGAACTGCGGCTGGAACTCGGGATGCGCGCGCCCGGCACGTATTCGGATCCTGCGCTGGAGGCGCTGCGCCGCGCCATTCCCGCGGCGCGCTGCCTGCCGCTGCTTGGGCTCCTGGCGCGCAGGACGAACGGCACCGCGGTGCTCGACTACCAGGACGGCATCACACTCGAGGCGGCCGTCACGCCATGCGCCTAGGCCGGGACTGGATCGCGGCCCACCTGCCGCATCGCGACGCCATGTGCCTGCTCGACGGCGTGCTGGAGTGGGACGAGCACCACGTGCTATGCCGCGCCAGCAGCCACCGCGATGCGGGCAATCCGATGCGCGTCGCGCAGCAGCTGCCCGCCGCCTGCGGCATCGAATATGGCGCGCAGGCGATGGCGGTGCATGGGGCGCTGCTCTCCCGCGGCCCGCTGCGCCCGGGAATGCTGGCGAGCGTGCGCTCGGTCCGGCTGCGCGCGGCGCGCCTGGACGATGTGGAGGGCCTCCTGCGCGTGACCGCGGAACGGCTGGGCGGCGAAGACGATCACATCCTTTACCGGTTCAGCGTTGCCTGCGATGCGGGCGAACTGCTGGACGGGCGTGCCGCCGTGTTGCTGGACGCCCGATTGGCGTGAGCCTGATTACAGCGCTCGTCACCGGCGGCAGCGGCGGCATCGGCGCCGCGATCTGCCGCCGTCTGGCGGCCGACGGCCGGCACGTCCTGGTGCACGCGCACCGCAACCTGGACGCGGCAAGGGCGCTTGCCGCCGAGATCGCCGCACAGGGCGGAAGCGCCGCAGCGCTGGCATTCGATGTCACGGATGCGCGGGCCGCGCGCGCGGCGCTGGAGGCGGAACTCGAGCGCGGCCCGGTGCAGATCCTGGTGAACAATGCCGGCATTCACGACGATGCCGCTTTTCCAGGCATGAGCGAGACTCAATGGCGCAGCGTGATCGACGTGTCCCTGCACGGCTTCTTCAACGTCACCCAGCCGCTGCTCCTGCCGATGATCCGCACGCGCTGGGGGCGCGTGGTCAACATGGCCTCGGTGAGCGCGATGGCGGGCAACCGCGGCCAGGTCAACTACGCCGCGGCCAAGGGTGCTCTCATTTCTGCCACGCGCGCGCTCGCCCTCGAAGTCGGCAAGCGCGGCGTGACGGTCAACGCAGTCGCGCCCGGCCTGATCGCGACCGCCATGAGCGCAGGGGCCTTCCCGCAGGAACTCATTCGGCAGATGGTGCCACTGCAGCGCGTCGGCACCGCCGAGGAAGTCGCGCATCTGGTGGCCTTCCTCGCCTCGGAGCGCGCCGCCTACGTCACGGGGCAGACGATCCCGATCAACGGCGGGATGCTCTGAGCGCCAGCAGCGGCAGGCGCACCAGGAAACCCAGCATCAGGCGCACGTGCATCCAGGTAAGCAGCGCGTTATCGCGCCAGTAGTGAAAGTGCGATACCCCGCCCTCCTCCGGCCGCAGGTAACGCACCGGCGCGCTCAGGTTGAGCGCTGGCACGCCGCGCCAGCACAGGCGCACGGCCGCCTCCGGGTCGAAATCGAAGCGCCGCATCCAGAGTTGGCCGTGCATCACCGCCAGCAATGGCGCCACCGGGTAGACCCGAAAGCCGAACAAGGAGTCGCCGATTCCCGCCCAAAGGGTCTCCAGGTTGGCCCACCAATTGGAGATGCGCCGCCCCTGCACGCGCAGCGCGGGCGCGCTGGCGTCGAAGCGCGGCACCCCGAGCACCATGGCCAGCGGCGCGCGCAGCGAAGCGTCCATGAACTCGGGAATGCTCGCTGCGGGATGCTGGCCGTCGGAATCCATGGTAAGAACGTGGCTGTAGCCTTGCGCCGCGGCCAAGCGCAGTGCATGCAGCACTGCGGCGCCCTTGCCGCGGTTGCGCGCCAGTGCGAGCACCCGCAGACCCGGGTCGACTCCCGCCATGCGCTCCAGTCCCTCGCGCGTGCCGTCGGTGCTGCCGTCCACCACCACCCACACGGGGTTCCAGCGCGTGCGAGCCGCGCGCACCGTTTCGTACACCTGGGGCCCGGGGTTGTAACTCGGGATCACCACCAGGTGCGAGCGCGAGGCCGCGCCCGCGCTCACACCGGACGCGACTGCACGCCCGCCGGCAACGACTGCGGCGGCGCAGGGTGCGCCTGCAATTCACGCGCGCAGTATTGCTCCAGCTCGCGCATGAACACGTGCAGGTCGCGCGGCGGGTCGAAACGCCGGCCGAGCCGCACGCGGTAGCGCACCGGCAGCGCCGGCCGGCGCAGCAGCGGCCAGCCCTTGCCGAGAAAGGCGCTGTCGGTCTCGATGAACACTGTCTGCACTGGCACGAGCGCTTCGCGCGCGATCAGCGCGATGGTGCCGCGAAACGGACCGAGCGGCGCGCGCGTGGTGCGCGTGCCCTCGGGAAACAACAGCAGCTGCCCGCCGCGGCGCAGCTCGGCGACCGAGCGCCGCACCATGATAACCGGTGAATTGTTGCCGATGTAGCCGGCGAGGCGCGCGCCGACGCCGAAGAACACGCTGTCGAGGAGCTGCGCCTTCAGCACGCAGGCCGCCTGGGGCAGGCGCGACAGCAGCATCACGGCGTCGAGCAGCGAAGGGTGGTTGGGCGCGAGGATCAGCGGCCCCGCGCCGCGCAGGGCATCCAGCGCCGACAGCTCGAACCGAAAGGCGCCGGAAGCCTCCAGCGCGCCGAGGTAGAGGCGAAAGCCGCGGGCGATCAGCCGGCGCCCGATAGCGCGTCCACGATCCGCCGGCAGCAGCACGCGCAGAGGCAGCGCCAGCAGGCTCCAGACCAGGCCGCTGATGCCGAGCAGGCCGAAGCCGTAGATCAGGACCGCGTAGGTCCACAGTGCGCGCAGGATCATGCCATGTTCACTCCGGGGCCTCTACGCGCCGCTCCGACTCGCCCAGCATCCAGGCGATGCCGGCGCCGCCCGCAACATAAGTGTCGCGCTTGAGCAGCGGGCTCGCTGCGAACGCCGCGCCGCGCAGCGTGTCGGCGCGCAGGAACGCGCCCACCCAGAACCGGGGATAGCGCCGGCTCGCGGCGGCGATGAACTGCATTCCGGCGTACCCGCCCGGCGCCTCGTAGGCCGGGCGCGCCGGGTCATCGAACTGGGGCGCCACGCCGTAAAAGTACTGGTGCTGGCGCCGGCTGCCGTAGATCGGTCCCGCCAGCAAGCCCAGATTCCACCCGGAAAGCGTGCCGCGGCCCGCGAGATCGAGATTGAGTTGTGGCGTGGCCACCCAGCCGATGGCGCGGGGCGAGCCTTCCAGCGTGAACGCCGCGCGCAGCGGCAAACGCAGCGCGAGGAGGTCGCGCAGGTCCTGACCGCGCCACAGTGCGATCTCCAGCGAAGGTCCGAACTCGAGCGAAGGCTCCAGGTCCGGCATGCCGCGGCGTGCCGCATTGCGCGAACTGTTCACGGGCAGCGAGGCGGCGACGCTCAGGTTCAGCTCCAGACGCTCGGAATCGAACAGCGTGCCGCGGACGCCCTTGCGGTCCGACTTCAGGAATTTGCCGCGATACACCACGTAGGGCACCGGCAGCACGTAACCGCGCCCCTGGTCCGAGCCGCGGTAGTCCGGCAGCGCAAAGGCGCCGAT
>CAZOSA010000085.1:6299-8192 GCA_964582155.1 uncultured Enterobacteriaceae bacterium
CGCCTACGGCTTCTTCTCGAAGTTGCCGGGATGGACTTCGACGTCCGCGCGCGCGCGCAGGCTGGCGACGAAGGCTTCGAACTGCTGCGTGCCCGACATGCGCCCGGCGCGCTCCAGGTCGGCGAGCTTTTGCGGCTCGGGCCTCGCTTCGGCTTCGAGCGCCTTGCCCACGCGGTACAGCATGTAGCCATCGACGCCGCGCTCGGCGCCGACGTAACTCGGCAGCTTGGCGGCATCGGCGGACATGATCTGGCGCAACGCGCCGGCAGGCACCGCCTGCGGGCTGCGGCGCGAGACCGCCTTTGGTGCTCCCCACTGAATCCCGGCGTCCGTGCCCTTGCGCAGCGTCGCGAGCCTGGCCTCGCCTTCCTTCTGCGCCAGCCCGGCGGCCTGCGCGGCGCGCAAATTGTGCTCGATCGCCGCGCGCACTTCCTCGAACTTGCGCTGCGATTGCGGCTGGTGCTCGAGCACGCGCGCCGCCACCAGGATGTTGGCCGCCACTTCGACCGCGTCGGTGTTGCGCCGCGTCTTGATCGAGTCCTCGCTGAACAAAGCGCCGAGCAGCTTGGCGTTGGCCAGCGCGCCGGCCTCGGCCGAAGGCGTGCGCGTGATCCAGCCGCTTGTCTGCAGCCCGAGCTTGTAGCGCTCCGCCGCCGGCTTCAGGCTGTCGGATTGCTCGTAGACCATGTTGCTGAAGGTTTCCGCCGCCTCGGCGAAGCGGCGCGCGCCCTTGTGCCGCCCGAGTTCGCCAGCCAGCTCGGCGCGTACCTCCTCGAAGCTGCGCGCCTTCGCCGCCTGTATGCCGGTGACCCGGATGACGTGCCAGCCGAAATCGCTCTGCACCGGGCTGCCGATCTCGCCCTCCTTCTGGCGGAATGCCGCCTGCTCGAAGGCGGGCAGCATCATGCCGCGGCCGAAATAGCCGAGGTCCCCGCCCTTCCCGGCCGAGCCCGGGTCCTGCGATTGCTTGCTCGCCAGCTCGGCAAAGCGCGCCGGCGCCTTGCGTGCCTCGGCGGCAAGCCTGTCGGCCTCTTCCTGCGTTTTCACCAGGATGTGGCTGGCGCGGCGCTGTTCTTCGACCCGGTACTGCGCTGCGCGCGCTTCGTAAGCGGCCTTGAGTTCCGCCTCGCTCACCGGGTCCTGGCGCCCGAGCGCCTCGGCGGAAAGCACCACGAACTCGGCGCGCACGCGCTCGGGGATGCGAAATTCCGCCGGGTTGGCGTCGTAGTACGCGCGCGTCTGCGCCTCGGCGATCTTCACCTGGGACAGATAGGGTTGGGCCGCGAGCAGGGCCTCCGACACCTCGCGGCGCTGCTCCTGCAGCGCCGCGAGCCGCTCGGTCACGGTGCGCGAGGCGATCGCGGTCTCGGAAATGACGCGCGTCAGCTGCGACAGCGACATGTCGAAGCGCATGCGCGACTCGAACATCTGCGGCGTCAAGTTCTGGGCGCGCAGCAGCGCTTCGTAGTTCGACTTGGAAAACGCGCCGTCGGCCTGGAACGCCGGGATCGCGGCAATGGTCTCGCGCAGCGTGCTGTCGCTCACCGCCAGGCCGGCACGCAGGGCCGCGTCGGCCACCAGGCGCTGCGACACCAGCGAATCGATCAGCGCGCGGCGCGTTTCAGGCGTGTCGAGCGCCTCGGCGTCGATGCCGCGCCCGAACGCGGCGCGCAGCCGCTCCTGTTGCAGGCGCAACTCCTCGGCGAACTCGCGCTGCGAGATGCCCCCGCCGTCGACCGTGGCCACCGCGTCCTTGCCGCCGATCGAACCCGTATAGGACTCAAGGCCGAAGAACGCGAACGGCACGACCATCAACACCAGCACGATCTGCGCCAGCCGCTTGTGTTTATGTATGAGCTCGAACATTCAGGAAAATGGTTGGCGGAGCGGACG
>CAZOSA010000086.1:0-8140 GCA_964582155.1 uncultured Enterobacteriaceae bacterium
CCCGGCATGATCGAGCTGCCCGGCTCGTTCTCCGGAATCGACAACTCGCCCAGACCCGAGCGCGGCCCGGAGGCGAGCCAGCGCACGTCGTTGGCGATCTTGTTGAGCGCCGTGGCCAGTGTTTTCAGCGCGCCGTGCGCGAACACCAGCGGCTCGTGGCCGGCGAGCGCCGCGAACTTGTTGGGCGCCGTCTCGAAGGCAAGCCCGGTGGCCTGCGACAGTTCCTTGGCGACCCGCGCGCCAAACTCGGGATGGGTGTTGAGGCCGGTGCCCACGGCGGTGCCGCCGATCGCCAGCTCGCGCAGCCCGGGAAGCGTCAGCTCGATGGCGGCTTCGGCCTGCGCCAGCTGCTCGACGTAGCCCGAGAATTCCTGCCCCAGCGTGAGCGGGGTCGCATCCTGCAGGTGCGTGCGGCCGATCTTGACGATGCCGGCGAATTCTTCAGACTTGGCGGCCAGCGTCGCCTGGAGGCGCTCGATCCCGGGCAGCAGGTCGTGCTCCACGGAGCGCGCAGCAGCGATGTGCATGGCAGTGGGGAAAACATCGTTGGAAGACTGGCCGAGGTTGACGTCGTCGTTGGGATGCACCAGGCGCTTCTGGCCGCGCTCGCCGCCCAGCAGCTCGGAGGCTCGGTTGGCGAGCACCTCGTTCACGTTCATGTTGGACTGCGTGCCCGAGCCGGTCTGCCAGACGACCAGCGGGAACTCCTCGTCGTGGCGGCCGGCGAGCACTTCGTCGGCGGCCCGCTCGATGGCCTGCGCCGTCTCCGGTGCGAGCAGCCCAAGTGCGCGGTTGACGCGCGCCGCGGCGCGCTTGACCAGGGCCAGCGCGTGGATCACGGCGAGCGGCATGCGCTCGTTGGAGATGCGGAAGTGGCGCCGGCTGCGCTCGGTCTGCGCGCCCCAGAGCCGCCCGGCAGGCACCTCGATGGCCCCGAACGAGTCCTTCTCGAGGCGCGTGGCGCTCACATCACTTGCCGTTGCCACGCTGGCCTCCTCTGCCCGTGGGGAAGTCCAGTTTACTCCGCCAGGCTGCCCATTTTCCCGGCGCGGTAGTCCTGCTCCGCGCGGCGCATCGCCGCCGCGCTGTCCATGACGAACGGGCCGCTGAACACCATCGGCTCCTGCCAAGGTGCGCCCCCCAGCAGGATGACGTCGGCCCGCTCGTCGAGGTCGTTTGCAATCTCGATGCCGGCACCCTCGCGGGAAAACCGCAGCAGCTTGCCCGTGTCGGCCTCGACTTCGCCGAACCGTACGTGGCCGAGCGCCACGTAGGCGGCCAAGTCGAAGCCCGCCGGCAACTCCAGGTCGGCGCGGCCGCGGCCCGCCAGGGCGACGTGCGCCAGCAGCAACGGCAAGTGCGTCGGCGCCGGGCTGCGCCGCCCCATCAGCTCGCCGCCCACGACGCGCACCTGGGCGTCGCCGGCGCGAAACAGCGGCAGCGATTCGGCGGCGAAATGCCGATACGACGGCGCCGCGAACTGCTCCGTGCGCGCCAGCTTGGTCCACATCTGCAGGCCGTGTAGCTGGCCATGCATACCGCCGATCGGGCGCTCGGCGTGCACGATGCCGCTGCCCGCGCTCATCCACTGCACGCCGTGCATGCCGACCTCACCCTCGTTGCCGCGCGAGTCGCGGTGGTGCATGCCGCCCTCGAGCAGGTAGGTGACGGTCTCAATGCCGGCGTGCGGGTGCGCCCGCGTGCCGCGGTCGCCCGGCGCCACTTGCAGCGGGCCGAAATGGTCGAGAAATATCCATGGGCCCACGCTACGCAGGCTCGCATCGGGCAGCGCGCGGCGCACCAGCAGCGTCGGCGTGACCGGCGTGACATGCGAGGCGATGATGCGGGTGACCTCGCGCCGCAGCGCGATCGCGTCCATCATGGTCGCGACTCCCCGGGCAAATCGAACAAATCGGTCATGTCGGGTTCATCGGTGCAGTGCGTTGGATCGCAATCCGGCGCACAAGTTTCCCCCGGCTCGCGGGCGGGGCATGGGCCCTGCTCAGGCCTGCTTGTGCTCGCCCTGCTGCTCGCGCTGCGCGATTTCCTGGTGCACCTTGGCCATGTCGAGCGACTTGGCCTGCGTGATGACCTGCTCCAGGGCGGACGCGGGCAGCGCGCCCGCCTGCTGGTACAGCACCACCTTCTCGCGGAACACCATCAGCGTCGGGATGGAGCGAATGTTGAAAGCGCCGGCCAGCTCCTGCTCCTGCTCGGTGTTGATCTTGCCGAACACCATGTCCTGGTGCGCCTCGGCCGCCTGGTCGTAGATCGGCGCGAAGCTGCGGCAGGGACCGCACCACGGCGCCCAGAAATCCACGATCACCATCGGGCTTTCCGTGATCACTTTCTCGAAATTGTCCTTGCTCAGTTCGACCGTTGCCATGCCGGTCCCTCGTCAAAAACGCGCAGTGTACTCTAGCTTTCATGGCTGAATATGTGGGCCGCTTCGCCCCGTCGCCGACAGGGCCTTTGCACTTCGGCTCGCTCGTTGCCGCTCTCGCCAGCCAGATGGAGGCGCAGGCCGCAAAAGGCAAGTGGCGCTTGCGCATGGAGGACCTGGACAAGCCGCGCGAGCAGCCCGGCGCGGCGGACGCGATCCTGCGCGCCCTGGACAGGCTCGGACTCGAATGGGACGGGCCGGTGCTCTACCAGAGCGCGCGCCTGGAACACTACCGCGGGGCGCTCGATGACCTCGCGCGCCGCGGCTTCACCTACCCGTGCGGCTGCACGAGAAGAGAGATCGAGGATTCCGCTCTCGCCATCGATGGCTCGAGGATCTACCCGGGCACCTGCCGCCACGGCCTCGCGCCCGGCAAGCAGGCGCGCGCAGTGCGCCTGCGCACGCACGGTGCGCCCATCGGCTTCGCGGACCGCGTCCAGGGCTGGGTCGAGCAGAGCGTGGAGAGGGAAGTCGGCGATTTCGCGCTGCTGCGCGCCGACGGCCTCTACGCCTACCAGCTCGCGGTGGTGGTCGATGACGCCGAGCAGGGCGTGACCGATGTCGTGCGCGGCGCGGACCTGCTCGATTCCACGGCGCGCCAGATCCACCTGCAGCGCCTGCTGGGTTGCCGCACGCCCCGTTACGCCCACGTGCCGGTGGCGGTGAACGCCGCCGGCGAGAAGCTCTCCAAGCAGACCGGCGCGCGGCCGCTCGACCTCTCGGACCCGAAAGCCGAACTGGCGCGCGCGCGACGCTTTCTCGGGCAGGGCGAGCACGGCTGGGACGCGCTGCGCGTGCCGCGCGCGCGCACGATGCCTATTTCCTCGGCGCAATGAGGACCGTCGCGAGGCACGCCAGCACCAGCCCGAGCGCCGCGAACTCCAGCCATCCGGTGCGCTCGCCGAGGAACAGCATGCCGGAGAACACGCCCACCACCGGCGTCATCAGCATGCTGAGCGAGAACGTGCTCACCGACACCGAGGTCGCAAGCTTGATCCACGCCCAGTGCGCCCAGGCAAACGAGAAGAGCACGTTGTAGGCCACTGCCAGCGCCGGCCACAGGCTCACTTGCGTGAGCGCGCCGAAGTCCTCGAACAGCAGCGCGCCGAGGTAGATCGGCACGCCGCCGATGAGCATCATCCAGGCGGTGAGCGCGCCCACCGGCGCCTGCACCGGAAATTTCTTTTGCAGCAGCGTGCCGACGGCCCAGGTGCAGGCCGCGCCGAGGACCATCAGGGCGCCGAGCGGCGCGCCCTTGAAACTGGTGAACTCCTGCGCCAGTAGCAGCGCCATGCCGCCCATGCCGAGCGCGAGGCCCAGCAGTTTTCGCGCGTTCATGCGCTCGCCGAGGAACCACACCGAGAGCGGGATGGCCCAGGCCGGCATGGTGTAGGCGAGTATGGCCGCGCGGCCGGACGGAATCATCCGCAGTCCGAACACCACCAGCAGGTTCCAGCAGGTGATGGAGAAGAATGCGATTAGCGCCACGCGCCGCCACTGCCCGCGCGGGATGGCAAGCGGCTGGCCGGAGGCCTTCAGCACACAGAACAGCACGCCCGAGCCGGCGGCGAGGCAGAAGGTGCGGAACGTCAAGGGCGCGACCTCCGCGATCGCCACCTTCATCGCGGTCCAGTTGAAACCCCAGACCAGCGTGATGCCGATGAGCACCCACCACAAGCGGCGCGGCAGGTGCTCGGACATCAGGATCGCACGCGCACCGGCATCGCCTTCATGCCGCGGAACACCATCGAATTGAGCCACTCCAGGCGCTCCGGCGCGAGCTCGATGCCGGGCCAGCGGGTGAGCACCGCGGGCAGCGCGATCTGGCCTTCCAGGCGAGCGAGCGGAAAACCGAGGCAGATGTGCAGGCCGAAGCCGAAGGCGAGGTGCGGCGGACCGTCGCGCCCGATGAGCACGCGGTCGGGATCGGCGTAGGCGCGCACATCGCGGTTGGCGGCGTTAAGCAGGATGAACACGCGCTCGCCGGGTCGGAGCGCCTTGCCGTGCAGTTCCTGCGCCTGCTGCACGATGCGCACCTGCGCGCCGTTTGGCCCGTCATAGCGCAGCAGCTCCTCGACTGCCGCGGACGCCAGCGCCGGGTCCGCGCGCAGCCTGCCCATCTCCCCAGGAAAACGCAGCAGCGCAAGCAGCCCGTTGGCGATGTGATTGGTGGTGGTCTCGTGCCCGGCGAACAGGAGCAGGATGCAGCTCGCGACCAGCTCGTCGTCGGTAAGCCGGTCGCCGTTGTCCTCCAGGTGCACGAGTTCGGAGAGCAGGTCCACCTGCGGCCGCGCGCGGCGTTCGGCGATCATGCCGCGGAAGAACTCCGCCATCGCGCGCGTGGCCGCCTGCGCGATGCCGTACTTGTCCTGCGCCATGCGCGAACTGCCGATGAACAGGGCAATGTCGTCCGAGAGGCGCTTCACTGTCGCGAGGTCCGCCTGCGGCACGCCCAGCATGTCCATGATCACCAGCGCGGGCAGCGGCCCGGCGAATTCGCCGATGAAATCGAACTCCCGGCGAGCGCCGAGGGCGTCGAACAGCGCGTGCATCAGCGCTTCGATCCTCGGGCGCATGGCGTGCATCGACTTGACGTGGAACACCTTGCTCGTCAGGCGCCGCAGGCGCGTGTGCTCGGGCGGGTCGCGAAACACCATCCACAACGAGAGATAGCGCATGAGGTCCGCGATGCGCTGCGCCTCGGGCGGGGGCAACGTGGCGAAGTACGGGCGCAGGCGGTCGGATGACATGTCCTTGTCCAGGCACACGCGGCGCACGTCCTCGTAGCGCGTCAGCACCCAGGCTTTCAGGCGCGGGCTCCAGTGGCAGGGATCCTCGTCCTGCATCCTGCGGTACAGCGGGAACGGGTCGGCGAGGAACGCAGGATCGTCGGGCTTGTAGTCCAGGGACGCGCTCATCCTTTGCTCACCAGCCAGACTGCGAGCATGGCGAGCGCCATGCCGGCGGCAGAGTACGCAGTATAGGTCTCGCCGAACAGCGGCCAGGCGACCAGCGCCGTACACGGCGGCACCAGGTACATGAGGCTCGCCACCTTGGTCGCGGCGCCGTGGCGGATGAGCCAGAACAGCAGGAACACCGCGCCCAGGGACAGCGCGAACACCAGCCAGGTGATGGCGAGGACGAGTTCCAGGCTCCAAGCGACCTGGCGCGTCTCGAAGAACCAGGCGTAGGGCGCAAGCACCAGGAAGGCGGCACCGAACTGGATCGCCGCGCCGGTGCGCAGGTCGACGCGCGCGCAGTGGCGTTTCTGCCAGATCGCGCCCAGGCTGATGCTCGCCAGCGCCAGCACCGACAGCGCGGTGGCGGCGAAACCCACGCCTGCCAAGACCCACTGCTCGCGCACCACCAGTGCCACGCCGGCGATCCCCAAGGCGAGCCCCAGCCACTGGCGCGCGTTGGTGCGCTCCTCCAGCAGCCAGCCGCTCAGCACCGCGGCCAGGACCGGCTGCAGCGCGGTAATGAGCGCCGAGATCCCCGCCGGCATGCCGCGGGACAACGACAGGAACACGCCCCCAAGGTAGCCGCCCTGGATCAGGGCCCCTGCAAAAGCCATGTGCAGGAACTCGGCGCGGTTCTGCGGCCACGGGGCGCGCATGAGCCAGCACAAAGGCAGCAAGATCATTAGCACGGCCACGAAACGGATTTCAAGGAACGTCGCGGGCTCCACGTAAGGAAGCCCTAACTTCGCGCCGATGAATCCGGTACTCCAGAGGACGACGAAGAGTCCCGGAAAGACCCAGGCGACGCGTTGGACGGGATCGGCAGCAGCCGCGCTCGCGCTCATGCCGGCATTGTCTCCGGCGGCGGCAGTCTCCGAGGCCGCGTTTCATTTCCGCGTCCCGGGCCGTTTGAAACGAACCTGGAATCCACTCCTGCCGGGATTCCACGACGGATCAACGGCTTATGCTGCAACGCACAAAACGTTTGACTTCCAAGGGCAAGCGCGTAAACTTGTCGTTGCTGCGCTGCACCATTGAGCGCCGAAACCAGACCCACCCGATTTTTGACTTACCGAGGAGCCAGACCATGTATGTGACCCCAGAGCAGATCCAGACGGCCGGCAAGACCAGCGTGGATACGATGCTTTCCTTCGCCACGATGCAATTCGCCGCGATCGAGAAACTCGCGACCCTGAACGCCAACGCCGTGAAGTCCGCGTTCGAAGACAGCCTCAGCAACACCCGCGCCCTGTTCGGCGCGAAAGACGTGCAGGAGTTCATGAGCCTGCAGAGCACCCTGGCGACGCCCGCGATCGAGAAGGCCATCGCCTACTCGAAGAGCGTGTACGAAGTCGCCACCGAGACCAATGCCGAGATCTCCAAGGTGGCCGAGCAGCGCGCCGCCGAGTGGAACGAGAACCTCACCGCCCTGCTGGACAAGGCCGTGAAGAACGCGCCCGCCGGCTCCGACGTCGCTGTCGCCGGCATCAAGTCGATGCTCGCCGCCGCCAACTCGGCCTACGACAACTTCACCAAGGTGACCAAGCAGGCGACCGACATCGCTCAAGCCAATGTCGCCGCCGCGACCGAGACCGTGAAGGGCTTCGCAAAAGCAAAAAAAGCCGCGTAAGCGCCAAAACGGGCCGCAAGCCGGCCCGATCAAGCGCCATGCGCAGCAGCCCGAAGCGCAGCAGTCCGAAGCACAGGGTTGCGAAAAAGAAGTAACGAGGAAAGCCCGCCGTCCGGCGGGCTTTTCAATTGTGCTGGATCGCGGTGCGCACGGCGTCCTCGACTTTCTCGAGGAACACGAAATTCAGCTGCGCCTTCGCGTCGGCCGGGATGTCCTCGAGGTCTTTTTCGTTCCTCTTGGGCAGCATCACGGTCTTGATGCCGGCGCGCAGGGCGGCCAGGGCCTTTTCCTTCACCCCGCCGATCGGCAGCACCAGGCCGCGCAGCGAGATCTCGCCCGTCATCGCCACATCCGGGCGCACCGGCTTGCCTTCCAGCAAGGACGTGAGGGCGAGGAACATCGCCACCCCCGCGCTCGGGCCGTCCTTGGGCGTGGCGCCCGCCGGCACGTGCACATGGATGTCGGTCTTCTCCAGCGCGTCGCCGCTCAAGGTCTTGGCAAGCGTGAGCGCCGCCTGCGCGGATTCCTTCATCACGTCGCCCAGTTGCCCGGTGAGGATGAGCTTGCCGGAGCCCGGCACCTTGGCGGCCTCGATGAACAGGATGTCACCGCCCACCGGCGTCCAGGCGAGGCCCGTAGCCACGCCCGGCATCGACGTGCGCAGCGCCACCTCGTTCTCGAATTTGCGCGCGCCGAGGATGGGTTGCAGGTCGCCCGCGTCCACGGCGACCCGTTGCGCCTTGCCTTCCGCGATGCTCATCGCGGCACGGCGCAGCACCGAGCCGATCTCGCGCTCGAGGTTGCGCACGCCGGCCTCGCGCGTGTAGCCGGCGATGATTTCGCGGATGGCGGCGTCGGTGAGCGACGCGCGCTCCGGCTCAGGCCCCTGGGCGCTCAAGCCATTGGCTTCGAGCTGCTTCTTCACCAGGTACTTGCGCGCGATCTGCAGCTTTTCCTCCTCGGTATAGCCGGGGAGATGGATCACTTCCATGCGGTCGCGCAAGGCGCCCGGGATCGTGTCGAGCATGTTCGCCGTGGCGATGAACAGCACACGCGACAGGTCGAAGTCCACGCCCAGGTAGTTGTCGCGGAATTTCGCGTTCTGCT
>CAZOSA010000087.1:0-8030 GCA_964582155.1 uncultured Enterobacteriaceae bacterium
AGTCCTGACTGCCTAGGGCTTGCGGACGCGGGTTCGATTCCCGCCGCCTCCACCATTTGCTGCAAGTCCTCACGCGCCTGCGGTTCGTTTAGCCAAAGTTCGTTTTTCGGAATACCCGTTGCGGTCATAGCAGCAGAAATATCCTCTTTACGCGGTTTTACGTCTTCAGGCGTGAGCAGAGCGCGAGGTCGCGCGACGCTTTCGCTTGGCTGGCGCGACGCGCGAGACTTTGTTTGCCGTAGCCCCCTCGCCAATCTCAATAATTTCCTGGAACAGATCGGGATGCTTGTTGAGAACCTTGAACAGCGTCACCAGCGCGACGGGCGGCTTGGTCTTCCCGCTCTCGTAGCGGCTGAAGGCATTCGCGCCCCCGCCAAACACCTTCGCAGCTTCCTGCTGCGTGAGATCAAATTTCTGGCGGACCTGTGTCAGCAGCCCGATGGGGGTCAACTCGGCGTTCACCGTCTTGTTGAACTCAAGCATCTCCTTGGACGTTCTCACCGACTCACCCATGTCCATAACGACCTCCCGGCACTTCGGGTTGTCGCAGAATTTGCCCTTGACTGCCTTGATGACCGCCTTTTTACCCTTGTAGATGTAGGGTACGCCGCGGACAGCCTCAACGAGGCTTCCGGTCTCACACGTCGGGCATTTCATTCGTCTTTCTCCTTGAACGAGACAATGAGCAGATCCTCGTACAACGTTCAGCATTCCATCGGCGGCAAAACCCATCGCTGCGCCGCCAGCCACTGCGGTCATCGTAAAGTTCACCCGGCCCTCCCCGATCAGGCGTTTGACGCTCGCGAGTGGGTAGTGGGCTTTACGTTTTTCCAAGCAAGAATATTAATCTAGTTGGTTAGTATTTGGCAAGTAGGTTAAGTTGAATTCTTGGGGCTAAATTGGGGGTAATAAGGGGTGACGGAGGGTACCCACGTTTTCACTCTCAAAGGGAAGGGTAATCCAGGGATAGTCATCTAGCGGGTTCGATTCCCGCCGCCCCGCCAACACCGCATCAAGCAGCTTGCCGGGACCAGCGCAAAAAGAAGCCGTCTCGCGACGGCCTTTTTGCCCTGCTTTCACACCGATTACCTCATGTCTTACGGAACTGTAACCGTACTCTGATCAAGAGTGACCGCAGTCTGCGCCAGCAGCCTGCCGTTCACCGTTGCGTTCGTCCCCACGGCGATGTTTGTTTTCGCCAATATCACCCCAGCCATTTTTGTAGTCGCTCCAGCAGTCCCTACAATGCTCACAGTCATGGCGGGCACCCAGAAAACGTTCTGAGCCAGTGCGCCACCGGTCAAGAGCACCTGCGTACCGGAAGCCTGAGTAATACCTTGCGTAGTCCGGAAGACGTAGACACCCGCGCCACTGAGAGTGACATTCGTTGCTGTTGCTATTGAAAGAGTGACAGTACAGGTGTAGACGCCAGGGACAATGGTCAGCCCGCCCAGGGCTCCAGTTCCGGGACAAGCAGTACTTAGTCCACCGCCTGCTGGTGCCATCCCGTTAGCGGTGGTGTACGCGGTTTCCATGTCGCCTACGGCTGTAGTCAGGTCAACAGAAGTAGTCCCCCCAGAATAGTTGGCTGCGTACAATTTTCCGGGTGCGGCCACTTGAGCGGATGTCGTATAGGTAACCGGGGCGCCGTCAGCTGTTTCGCTCCATCCAGTTAAGAAAGACCCGGCGGCTGGACTCAATCCAACATTTCCGGTCACAGCGGAGTTTGGAATGGTTGAGACACCTGATTTCGCCAGAATCACATAATTGGCGGCCGTTCCCAGGGGCACGCAGTCCGCTCCCACGCAGGCTCCTCCCGTTGGGCCTGATCCCGCGTCTGAGCCGGCCCCACCATCTCCGCCACCACCGCATCCGGCAACAACGCCAGCCAGAATCAACCCCATCGACCACTTCAGTAACTTGAATTTGCTTGAGTACCTGATCATGCGCTTTTCCTTTTAATGCAACCCGGACCTGCGGCCCGAAGACAACCTGTCGAATAGCAGTTATCTTCCTTGTGCTCCGTTCGCACCGTGCGCTGTCATACATAGGCTGTAATTGATCGGCCCGGCGCCCTTCTCTCTGTGCGCTGGCGGGTCCTTTTCCATTCTTACGGCGAAAATTGATCGCCTAGGATCCGAATGCGGTCTTGTTCGAGTTGAGCTCGAATCGGCCTGCGCCGCGCTGGACGGCGATGAGCTGGAGAAGCGGCGTGAGCTGCTCCTGGTATTGCGCCGGAACCTGCGCCGTGATGAGAAAGCTCGGCGGGGCGCCGTTCGACAAGGTGCCTTTGCCCTCGAGCTGCAGCGGCCCCTCGAGCGTGCTCAGCGTGGCCTGCACGGCGGGGCCGGCGGCCTTGAAGCGCACTTCATACTCGCCGAGAGGCGAGATGGGCGTCAGCGCCGAGCCGGCCGCGCGCCATTGCAGCGTGGCGTCGCCGTCGATGCGGCCGCGCTCGAGAGACAGGCGCGGGATATCGACCCGCACGTCGCCTGTGAGGCGGACCGGCGCGAGCTTGGGCATGCCCAGCCCAAGCGCTGCGGCCGGCAGATCGATGCGCGCGTTCGCGATCTCTATGCGCGAGAGCGAGACGGTGACCAGGAACGGCTTGGCGGCCTGGTCGAGCTCGACTTCGGCCACCAGGCGTGCGCGCAGGAGTGACTCAGGCAGCACGCGCCAGGCGAGGCGCTTGGCGACGCCCGCTCCGCCGTCCGCATCACGGATCTCGATCCAGCCCGCGCCCGACCACAGGCTGCCGTGCGCTTCCGCCAGGCGCAGCCTGCCCTCGCTTGCGTGCTGCAGGCGCGCATCGATCAGCGTTGCCGGTGCGAACGCGACGAGTGCAGCGGCATAAGCGCCCAGACCAAGCGCGGGCACGGTCCAGCGCATTACGGCGGTCCGGAGCGCGCGAAGGTGGCGGTGACGCTGACCAAGCCCGGTGCGGCCAGGGCCTCGATGCGGGCGGCTTCGACGCGCACGTGCTGCGATTCCAGAGCCGCAACCAGGCCGAGCCAGTCGGCGAAGGACGTCGCGCCCAATGCGATTTGTACGTGTGCGGCGTCCGGCGCATCGATGCGCGTCAACGCGCCTGACAGTTGGGCAGCGTCGGCCCGCGCTTGTACCAGCGTGCGCAGATCGGTCGGCGAGGCCGGTGGCGCGGGCACTGCACGCAGGCGCTGGTACTCGGCCACCTGCTGGTCGAGGAGCACCGCCTGTGTGCGCAGCGCCGCGACGCTCGCGCCCAACCGCTCGCGGGCCCGGTCTGCCGAGTGCAGCAGCCACAGAAAGGACGCAGCGCCCAGAACCGCGGCCAGCGCGGCGATGACCATGCGCTCGCGCGGTGCGCGCGACTCCCAGGCTCTGCGCAGCGCGGCGATCATAGGGCGCGCACCGTGATCCGATTGGCCCCGGTGACATCGACGATCAATCCCGTCTGCGTCAGGCGCGCCGCGATGCGGCGCAGCGCCCCCTCTTCGGTGGCGGCAAACTCGAGGGTCATGCGCCCGCTCTCGTAGGACACGACGCGCGGGCTGCCAGCGGGCAGCTCCTTCAACCCGGTCGCCACTTTCTCGATCATCGGCGCAAAGTCACCACCGTCGGGCCGCCCGGTCCGGTGCCGCGCTGCGGCAAGCTGGCGGCGCATCTGCAGCACCGGGTCCACGACGGCGACAGCGTCCGGAAACGTGCTGCGAAAGTGCGCCCCCATCTGAGCGCGCACTGCCCGCTGCTCGTTCGCCAGCAGGATCCAATCGGCAATCAATGCAGTACCGTGAATGGCCAGGGCCACGCCCGCGATCCAGGCCGCTGGCCGCAGGCTTGCCAGCGCTGCCGGGCTCATTCGCCAGCGGCGGCGTTCCTGCGCCAGCCCGGTGCCTGACTGGGCCGGCGCGGTGCGCCAGTCCCAGGCTCCCGCGTCATGCAGGGGTACTCCAAGATCGCGCTCCCAGGCCGCCAGGTCGGGCGCTGCCCCGGTCACAGTGGCATAGAGCGCGATCGCGTCGGGCCGCACGCCGCGCAGCTGCGCCTCTTCGAGCATCATGCGCAACGCCAGCGGCGGCGTTGCGCGATCGCCGCCATCGGTCGCCGCACCTTCGAATTCGCCGGTGCGCGCGAATCCCTCGCCGCCGTCCCACGCAAGGCTCCATTCGCGGCTCGAGCGCGGCAGCATCAGGATCTCCGAGTGCACCTCGTAGGCATTCAGGCCAACGGCCTCGAGCGCTTCGCGCCAGCGCATCAGTCCCTGCTTGTCGAGCACCGCAAGCGCTTCGGCGTCCCCTGCATTCTCACCCACTACGCCGAGGCAGCTCACCTGGTTCGCCTCGGGCTCCGCCGCGGTCGCTTCTTCCACCGCGAACGCCAGCACCGGGCCGGCGCGCCGTCGGGCGCCTTGCGGCAGGCTCGCGCGCGTAATCAGCACCTGCGCCGCGGGAATGACAAGCTGGACGCGATGCGCACCGCGCGGCAGTTGGGCGAGCGTGCCCTCGCCGCGAGCCGATTGCCGCGCGTCGATGAGCACCCATTCGCAGCGCGATGGCGCCGCCCCAAGCGGCGCATAAATGCGCAGCAGGCTCATGGAAATTTTCTCCACACTACGGCGGGCCATCCCGCCGCCTCCCGCACGAGCAGCGCGGTGCCGCGCGCTTGCGCGCCGCCGATGGTCACGCGCACGCCCACCAGGAAGTACTGGCTGGCGGTGGTGATGTCCGTGGCCTGCACCGCGGCGCCAGGGGGCAGCTGCGCAAGGAATTCGGCGGCATTGCGAAAATAGGCGCGCTCGCGCTTCGCGGTCAACTCACGCGCATCGTCGAGAGCCAGGTCGCGCACGACGGCGGCGAGAACCTCGGCCGCGGCGGTGTTGACGTTGAGCGGGGTGGCACCGGGGAGCGCGGTGACAAACGGGCGCAGGCGGGCGCGCACGCCCTCGTCAAAGCCGCGCACCAGCGCCAGCTCGGCGACATCGATGAGCGCGCGGTTGGCTGCGAGGTAAGGCTGCTGCTGCGCCTGGTAGTAGCCGTCTTCGACGCCGCCCTGCGGCTGCGGCTCGTTGTCGGCGTCGAGCCAGTCGACAAGGCTCGCGGCGAGGGCGTCGGGCAAATCCAGGATCTGCAGGAGGCGCTGGAACTGCACAAGATGCGCAGCGCTGACCACCCCGTTGCTCACCAGGTTGTTCAGATTGAATGCGCCCTGCTGGTCGTCGATCTGGCCGGCGAGTTCGCCATTGTCCACGGGCACCGGCGGCAGGCGCAGCGCCCAGGGTTCGCCCAGGTGGTCGACTCCGGTCAAGCGTCGATCATCGCCCAGCAGCGCGCGCGCCCAATCGACGCCGGCCCGGACCAGTGCCTGCGCCTGAACGTGCTCGGCGGTGAGTTCCACCTGCCGCGACCAGGTGCTCTGCGAGGCGAGCATCGCCGCCGCAGCGATCGCGGCCAGCGCCACCACGCCCATCGCCAGCACCACCGCCACGCCGCGTTGTGCGGTTCTCATCATTGCAGCGCGAGTATGCGCACCAGCTCCTCGCCCGAGGCGAGCACGATGCGCAGTCGTACCGCCCGGGGAAGCGGCGGATCGCGCTGCGCATGGGGCCATGCGTCCACCCACGCCAGCGCGCCATCCCAGTATTGCACTTCGAACTGCGTGACTCCGGCCAGCACGGCGTAGCGCGCGGGTTGTGCGTTGGGCGCGAGGTCCAGACCCGGCCACAGCAAGAGTTCGATCTCGTGGTTCTCGTTCAGCCGGTACGCGACGCGACGCGCCGCGTCCAGGCCCTCTGCCGATGCGAACCGGCTGAATTCCACGCCGGCGCCCGGCTGGCCGCGCCACGCGGGCGCCGCGCCGGATATGGCACGCACGGAGCGCGGCGCCGAGAGTTGCGCATCGCGCTGGAAGCGCGAAAAAAAAGCGGCCACGCTCTTCCACTTCGCGGTCTCCTGACTGACCTGATCGCGTGCATCGAGCACCGCTCCCAGCCCGCGGAACGACATCACCGCGAGCAGCGACAGGATGAGCAGCGCGACCATCAGCTCGATCAGGGTAAAGCCGCGCGGTCTCACTGCGTTCAGGGTCATCTGCTTCCCGGCGGCGGCCGGACTACGAATTCGGTGAGGCGCGCCAGCGCGCGCGAGTCGTCCGCCGGCGCGGACACGAACACGTCGACGCGGCGAAATGCCGGGTTGGGCGTCGCGATCACCTCTTCGCGCCAGGTAAACTCTACCCCGCCCTGGCTTTGCATGCCGCGGCCGATGCCGAGCGCCAGCCAGTCGCCCCGGGCGCGGTGCTCGGCGACCCGGTTCTCGGCGACCCAGCCGGCGAGCAGCCGCATGCGCAGCTCGCCGACCGCGGCCGTTCCCTGCCCAGCAGCGCGCAGCGCTGCCATCAGCGCAATCGACACGATGGCCAGCGCGACCAGCACCTCGACCAGCGTGAACCCGCGCAAGGGCTTAGCGCGACGCATGGATGCGCACCTCGCCGATCGGAGAGGCGGCGACGGTGTAACTCGCAGCGCCCAGCGACATCTGGAATTCGTAAGCCAGCGAGCCATGCGGGCCGAATTCGAGGCGCATGCCGCCCGGCATTTGCACGGCCTCGACCTGCAGGCCCGAAATCGCCATACCCGCCGGCAGGCTGCGCGCGCGCAGGGAATCGTCGCGTATTTCGGACCAGCCGGTGTCGCCGCGAAGCCGAAAGAACCGGTAAGCGCCCGCCTCTGCGGTCCAGGCGACGTTCGTACCGGTAAGGCGGGCCTCGCTCGCCGCAAGATCGAGCAGTTCCGACAGCCTCTCGGCCTCGACGCGCAGCACGGCGCGATCGTCGGGACGCACCAGCGCGCCGACCAGTCCGGCCGCCAGGCCCATGATCAGCAGCACGACCAGCAACTCGATGAGCGTGAAGCCCCGGCGGTTACAGGTTCCAGGAGCCGACATCGGCATCGTTGCCCTCCCCGCCGGGCGCGCCGTCGGCGCCCATGCTGAAAACGTCGAGCTCGCCGCGCACGCCGGGGTTGAGGTACTGATAAGGATGACCCCACGGGTCGTTCGGCAGGCGCTCGAGATAGCCGCCGGCCTTCCAGTTGGGCGCCAGCGGCGCGGACGCCGGCCGCGCGACGAGCGCCTGCAGCCCCTGCTCGGTCGTAGGGTAGCGCTGGTTGTCTAGGCGATAGAGCTTGAGCGCTTGTGTCAGGCTCGCGATATCCTGCTTCGCGGCGATGGCGCGTGCCTCGTCGGGCCGGCTGATGATCCTGGGCACTACGAGCGCAGCTAAAATGCCCAGAATGACGACCACCACCATCACTTCGAGCAACGTGAAGCCACGTTGCAGTTTAATCCGCATTTCAACCTCCATCAGTCATATACGCCCCACCCCGGCGTCGGCTGTATGCTATCGCACATACACACCACCCCCCGGGCGTGTGCTGTACGCTAGCGCACATACGGCGTACCGCGGCCACTCTAGGATGCAACTCTTTTACCGGGCAATCTACGTTTGAAGAATGCGGCGTCTCTCGCAACCCTCGCCGCACTTGCGTTGCTCGGCGCGGTGCTTGCGTACTGGACCTGGGCGTGGCTCGCGCCAGCACCTGCGCCGCGCGCCCCCGCCGTAGTAGACACTGCCGGCCGCGCTTCGTCCGCGAACGGGCTGTTCGGCCGCCTGAAAGAAGGCTCGGGCGCTGCTGCGGCTGCGTCAGGCGCGCTGCGCCTGCTGGGCATCGTGGCCGCATCGCACGGCCGGCGTGGCCACGCGGTGCTGCGGCTGGAGGCGAAGAAAACGGTCGCGGTGCCGGAGGGCGAAGACATCGAACCGGGCCTGCGGCTGGCGGAGGTCCACGTCGATCACATCATCCTGGAACGAAACGGCGCGCGCGAGACGCTCACCTGGCCGGAGAAGAACAGAAAATGAAGCTCGGCGCCGCACTTATTTCGATCGGCATGGCGGCCCTCATCGGCCAGGCGCAGGCGCAGCCGCAGGTGCAGCCACAGGCGCAGGTGCAGCCCGCCCAGGACGATACGGTGACGCTCAACTTCGTCAACGCCGAC
>CAZOSA010000088.1:0-7987 GCA_964582155.1 uncultured Enterobacteriaceae bacterium
GCCGAGCAACATCTGCTCCAGCGTGCCGTCGGCATGGTCCGCGGCGAACAGGCGCTGCAGCGACAGCATCGACGAGAGCAGCGCCGCCACCCAGATCACCCCGGGCGCCACCGAGCGCAGCAGGTTCGGTTCCGCACCGATGCCGAGCGGGAACAGGCTCGCCACGATCACGAAGAACAGCAGCGCGGTGGCGACATCGCTGCGCCGGCGCATGGCGAGCAGCAGGTCGCGGACCACGATGCAGCGCGCGACCGCGATCATCCGAGTTCGACCACGCGCAGCTCTTTGACGTCGATGTTCGCGTCCTGATGCGTGGTGTAGACCACCGCGCCGCCGCCAGCCACGTGGCGCGCGATCAGGCCCTCGGTAAGCCGCGCTGCGGTCGCGTCAAGCGCCGCGAACGGCTCATCGAGCAGCCACAGCGGCACCGATTGGGAGAGCAGCAGGCGCGCGAGCGCCGCGCGCCGGCGCTGGCCCTGCGAGAGCTTGCGCACCGGGACTTGCCCGGCGGGCAGGCCGTAGCCTGCCAGCGCTTCGTGCACCGACTGCGCCGGCGCCTCGATCCCGGCGAGGGTGCAGGCGATGGAGAGGTTTTCCGCCGCGGTGAGGTCGTCCTTCACCGCAGGGGCGTGGCCGAGGTAGACGAGATTTCGCGCGTAATCCTCGCGCAGGCGCCGGATCGGCTCGCCGCCCCAGCGCACTTCGCCCTGGTCGGGCGCGAGCAGCCCGCACAGGATCTTCAGGAGGCTGGTCTTGCCGCTGCCGTTCTCGCCCGCCACGCGCAGCAGCTCGCCGCCGCCCAGCGAGAAGCTGAGCCGCGAGAACAGCGTGCGTTGCTGTCGCACGCATTCGAGTTCCGCCGCCTGAAGCATCGCGCCCCGAAGAATTGATGAGGCGCCATTCTTGCAGAAACGCGGCGCCGGGTCCGGCATTCGTCAGACCCGGGCCGGACTGCTGCTTGCGGGACGGCGTTGCTACTTGATCTGCGCTGCGTTGATGCTGCCCGCCTTCCCGCCAAGGCTCAGCGTGAGAGGGAAGCTGACGTGGTGGAAGCGCGCCGTGACGTTGTCGTCGTGCACCGCGAGCCCGATCGGATAGGTTTCGCCGTCCTTGAGCGCGATGTCGTCCTTGTTGCCGGTGTCGAGTTTGCGCGTCCACAAAAGGCTCCAGCCGCCGCTCGCGAAGGTGCCGGCCACTGCGTTGTCGCCCGCGCTGCCCTCGGGCGGCTGCAGGCCCTGCTTGGTCATCAGATCGCCGTTCTTCCACTTGTAGCCCGGGTCGTAGGGCACCCGGTTCTTGGGCGTGAGCAGCGGCGCTTTCGCATTGCGGAACTGCGCCTGCGTGAGGCCCGCGCGTTTCTGGTTCTTGGCGGGGTCGAACATGAACAGCGGCACGCTCTTCGCGCCGTCCCAGTTGTTGAACCAGGGGTTCTTGCCGGCGTCGAACGCGCGGTACTCGAGCAGGTAGCCGTCGTCCGCCGCGCGCACCGGATTCGATCGGAAGGCGCGCCACTGCCACAGCTCGAGGAATACGCCATTCGCTCTGAGCGCGTCGGTTTCCTGCTTGGGCCTGATCTTGTCCCAGCCTCCCGTCGCGCCCATGGCGGTGCGGCTCTCCGGCAGGTACTTACGGATGTCGTTCTGCTTCATTCCCGACTTACCGAGGATCGGGTGCGCCTCGACGTCGGCCTTCTTCGCCTCGTTCGGCATGTAGCGCATGTCGTTGTGGCAGGTCGCCCAGCAGCCCATGCTCGTGAACGCCGGCACGCCTTTGCCGCCGCCCAACATGATGGTGAAGCGGTCTTCGTACGACGCCTTGAGCTTGCCGGCGGCGACCGCGGCGTTGTTGCGGTTGGTGGCATAGGTCCCCCATTTGCGGTCCTGGTAGACGACGTACTCATGGAAGGCGCCGGGCTCCTTCGTCGGCCAGAAAAGCTTCAGATAGAGGTTCTCGGCGTCGTAGGCGGCCTGCACGGTGAGTTTGATCGTGCCGCGCTTGCCGGCTACGGGCGTCGGCTCGAAGCGCTTGCCGGCGGCGATCTTGTTGCCGATGTCCGCCTCCTCGCCTTTGTGGCAATCGAGGCAGTTCTCGCCGTCGCGCACCGCCTTGGCGGCGCCCTTCTTGTGGTCGCTTCCGGTCACGAACTGGTAAGACGCCTGCCCCGGATAGAACAGCGTCACCTCGCTCTTCGGCACCGCGGCCCATTTCACCTTGGCGGCGTCGGCGGCCCAGCCGGGCACCGAAACGAACGCGGCCATGACGCCCATGGCCGCCAGGTTGAGTTTCAGGTTCGTGCGCTTCATAAGCATGGTTCTCCTCGCCGGAAATTCACAGTTTCTTGCCGAGCTCGAGCTCCTGCGGCCCGGGGCCGTCGGGCTCCTTGTGCGCGATGCCGGAATGGCAGTCGATGCAGGTGGTGCCCTGCGCTTTCGCTTTTTCGTGGCTGTTGCGCGCCCTTTGCGACTGCTTTTCCGCGTCCATCGCGGCCTCGGTATGGCAGTTGCGGCACTCGAGCGAGTCGGTCAGCTTCATGCGCGTCCAGACGCGCTTGGCCATGTCGTAGCGTTGTTTCTCGAACTTCTCCTTGGTGTCGATGACGCCGGTGACGAAGTGTCCCCACAGCTCGAAAGTGGCCCCCACCTTGCGCTGGAGCATGGCCACCGGCTCGCGCGGCACGTGGCAGTCGGAGCAGATGGCGCGCACGCCGGCGCGGTTCTTGTCGTGGATCGTGCCCTTGAACTCGGCGTATACGTTTTCCCTCATCTCGTGGCAGCCGATGCAGAATTTCTCCGTGTTGGTCCAGGCCAGCCCCGCCGCGCCAGCCGCCATCAGCAAGCCGGCGAGCAGCAGCGCCATGACGGCCACGCCAAGTCCCAGCCGGATTCGAGAGCAGGTCTGGCATTTGCGGGTCAGAAACTCCCAGCTTTTCTTGAACACGGCGTGGCTTCCTCTTCACCCGAATGCGCAAATCCTCAGCGCGAGAGGATGTAGCGAACCAGGTTGCGGATCTGTGCCTCGTCCATCGTCGACATCGACGCCCGGCTGCGCGTACGCCATTCCCGAAACGGCGAGGCACAGCGGCAACGCGAAAAGCAAGATTTTCTTCGTCATACGTTCTGGCTCCCTCAGCACGAAAACCACCGCTGCCGACCATCATGCCTGCTGCGCGACCCATTTCCTGCCGAAATTGGGAATGCCCGTTGATCTGGATCAAACCACCGGTGCGCGACTCCGCGCGTTTGACCCAGGTCAACGCGTGCGCCGGTGCCCGGCGCAGTATTGTTGCTATGCAACAAGTGCTCCCACCGAGAGGCAATCACACAGCCGGGCCAGCACGGGACGCGCGGCTGCTGGAAGGCGTCCTTTCCAGCCTGCCTCTGTTCCGCGGCATGGCCGCGCGACAGGTACAGCAAGTTGCCGCGCAGTCCCGGGTGCTAAGCGCGCGCCGCGGCGAGGTGCTGTGCAGGCGCGGCGACGCGATGCCCGGGCTGTTCGTCGTTGCCTACGGCATGCTGAAGCTTTCGCTGCGCCGCGACGACAGCGAGGAAAAGGTGGTGCGTTTCCTGCACGCGGGCGATTCGTTCGGCGAGGCGAGTGCGCTGCTCGAGCGCCCCTGCCCCGTCGATGCCGTCGCGCTTGAGGAGTCGATGCTGGGCGTCGTGCCGGCGGCTGCGGTGGCGCGCCTGCTGCGCGTCGAGCAGACCTTCGCGCGCAACATGTCGGGCGTGCTGGCGGAGCGCTTTCTGGGCATGCTGCAGGAGCTTGAGGCCAGTGTGCAGCAAAGCGGCCTGCAGCGCGTCGCCCGTTACCTGGATTCCCTGGCGGAGCCCGGCGCGCATGCAGATCGCTGGATCGCGCGCCTGCCCGCCACCAAGACCACGATCGCGGCACGCCTCGGCGTCAAGAAGGAGACGCTGTCGCGCATGCTGCGCGAGCTCGCCACCCGGGGACTGATCGCGGTTTCGGGCCTGGAAGTCGCGATCCTCGACCGCGCCGGACTCGCCCGGCTCGCCGGCGCGGCGGCTTAGATCTGGTCCAGGCCGCGCTGCGTCAGCAGCCGACTATCGGCTCGCGACGGGCTTCGGCGCTCCGATCTCCTGCTCCACCGGCGGCATCTGGTGCGCGATGCCCTTGTGGCAGTCGATGCAGGTCTTGCCTTGCGTGAACGCCTGGCTGTGGGTGCGCACGGCGCGGCGTCCCTGCTCGGCGAAGTCCATGTACTCGAACTTGTGGCAGTTGCGGCATTCCTGCGAGTCGTTGGCCTGCATGCGCGCCCACTCGCTCTGCGCGAGCTTCAGACGCTTGGCCTGAAACTTCTCCGGCGTGTCGATGCTGCCGAGCATCTTGTACAGCAGCTCGTTGGACGCCTGGATCTTGCGCACGATCTTCGGGCCCCATTCCTTGGGCACATGGCAGTCGGGGCAGGTCGCACGCACGCCCGAGCGGTTGGTGTAGTGCACCGTGTGCTGGTACTCCTTGAACACGTTCTCCCGCATCTCGTGGCAGGAGACGCAGAACGCCTCGGTGTTGGTGAGCTCGAACGACCAGTTGAACCCGCCCCAGAACACGATACCGGCGGCGAACAGGCCGAGCGCCGTCCATGGACCCACCCGCATCAGCCACGCGAGAAGCCTTTTCATTTCGGCCCCTGGAAGCTGTTGCCGACCAGCGGCGGGGCGTCGTACTGCGGCGCGTGGCACTGCAGGCAGAAGTAACGGCGGGTGGAGATGTTCGGCAGTTCCTTGTCGTCGCGGTCGAGGTAGTGCGACTTCGCCACCGGCGTGGCGCCGGTCTCCTTCGCGGCCTTGCGGCTGTGGCAGGTCATGCAGGTGTTGACGTTCCTCGTGATCTGGTAGCCCTTGATGTGGTGCGGGATGATCGGGGGCTGCCACTTGTAGTTGCGCGGGATCACCCGGTCGTGCTTCTCCGTCCGATAGGTATCCGCCGGGTTGCTCTCCGGGATCGGCACCTTGCCGCGGATGGATTTCATCTCCTGTGCTGCCGCGAGGGAGGCGAGGCCCAGCAGCGCCAGCAACGCGACGGCCCTCATGCCTTGGTCACCTTGACGGCGCACTTCTTGTAGTCCGTCTGGCGCGAGATCGGGCAGGTCGCGTCCAGCGTGAGCTTGTTGACCAGCCTGCCCTCGTCGAAGAACGGCACGAACACCAGCCCGACCGGCGGCTCGTTGCGGCCGCGGATCTCGATACGCGCGCGGATCTCGCCGCGGCGGGAGGCGAGCCTGACCTCCATGCCGTTCAGCAGGCCGCGCTTCTTCGCGTCGTCCGGATGCATGAACACCAGCGCCTCGGGCTGCGCGCGGTGGAGTTCCGGCACGCGGCGCGTCATCGAGCCGCTGTGCCAGTGCTCCAGGACCCGTCCGGTGCAAAGCCACAGGTCGTATTCCTGGTCGGGCACCTCCGGCGGCGGCTCGTAGGGCACGGCGATCACCACCGCCCTGCCGTCGGGCTTGCCGTAGAAGCGCACGCCCTCGCCCTTCTTCACGTACGGGTCGTAGCCCTCGCGAAAGCGCCACTTCGTCTCCTTGCCCTCCACCACCGGCCAGCGCAATCCGCGCACCTTGTGGTAAGTCTCGAAGTCCGCGAGGTCATGCGCTCTGCCGCGGCCGAAGGCGGCATACTCCTCGAACAACCCCTTCTGCAGGTAGAAGCCGAAGTGGCGGGATTCATCGTTCTCGAAACCTTGCTGCAACTCGCCTAGCGGAAATTTGTTGACCTGGCCGTTGGCGAACAGAACGTCGTAGAGCGTCTTGCCGCGGTATTCGGGCTTCCGGGCGATGAGTTCCGGCGGCCACACCTCCTCCACCTTGAAGCGCTTGGAGAACTCGACCACCTGCCAGAGGTCGGACCTCGCCTCGCCCGGCGCCTTCACCTGCTGGCGCCAGAACTGGGTGCGGCGCTCGGCGTTGCCGTAGGCGCCTTCTTTCTCCACCCACATGGCGGTGGGCAGGATCAGGTCCGCCGCCATCGCGGTCACCGTCGGATAGGGGTCGCTCACCACGATGAAGTTCTTCGGATTGCGGTAGCCGGGCCAAGTCTCCTGCATCATGTTGGCCGCGGTCTGCATGTTGTTGTTGCACTGGACCCAGTAGGCGTTGAGCTTGCCGTCCTTCAGCATGCGGTTCTGCAGCACGGCGTGGTAGCCCGGCTTCTCCGGGATCGTTCCCGCCGGCAGCTTCCAGATCTTCTCCGCGACCTCGCGGTGCTTGGGATTGGCCACCACCATGTCGGCAGGCAGGCGGTGCGAGAACGTGCCGACTTCGCGCGCCGTGCCGCAGGCGGACGGCTGGCCGGTGACCGAGAACGGGCTGTTGCCCGGCTCGGCGATCTTGCCGGTGAGCAGGTGGATGTTGTAGCAGAGCTGGTTCACCCAGGTGCCGCGCGTATGCTGGTTGAAGCCCATCGTCCACAGCGACATCACCTTGCGCCTGGGGTCGGCGTAGAGCTCGGCAAGCTCGATAAGCTGCCGCGCGGGCACGCCGGAGATCTTCGACGCCTTTTCCGCCGTGTACTCGGAGACGAACTTCGCATATTCCTCGAACTTGATCGGCTTCATCGCCTCCGCGTTCGATGCGTTCTTCGCTTTCTTCTCGCGCTCGTCGGTCGGCCGCAGGCCGTAGCCGATGTCGGCGTTGCCAAGCGCAAAGCCGACGTGCTTGGCGACGAATTCCTGGTTCACGCGCCCGGTGCTGATGATGTGGTGGGCGATGAAGTTCAGGATCGCGAGGTCGGTCTGCGGCGTGAAGATCATGTGCAGGTCGGCGAGTTCGTGGCCGCGGTGCTGGTAGGTGGAGAGCACCGCCACCTTGACATGCGGGTGCATCAGCCGCCGGTCGGTGATGCGCGTCCACAGCACCGGGTGCATTTCGGCCATGTTGGAGCCCCACAGCACGAATGCGTCGGCATGCTCCAGGTCGTCGTAGCAGCCCATCGGTTCGTCGATGCCGAAGGTGCGCATGAATCCCGTGACTGCGGACGCCATGCAGTGGCGCGCGTTCGGTTCGAGGTTGTTGGAGCGGAAGCCGGCCTTGAAGAGCTTGGCGGCAGCGTAACCTTCCCAGATCGTCCACTGGCCCGAGCCGAACATGCCGACCGTGGTCGGGCCGCCGTTGTTCAGCGCCTCCTTCCACTTCTGCGCCATCACATCGAAGGCTTCCTTCCACGATACCGGCGTGAACTCGCCCTGCTTGTCGTACTTGCCGTTCTTCTTGCGCAGGAGCGGCGTCTTGAGGCGGTCGGCGCCGTACATGATCTTCGGCAGGAAGTAGCCCTTCACGCAAAGCAGGCCGCGATTGACTTCGGACTCCGGGTCGCCCTGCGTCGCCACGACGCGCCCTTCCTGCGTCCCGACGAGGACGCTGCAGCCCGTCCCACAAAAGCGGCAGGCGGCCTTGTCCCAGCGGATGCCATCGTCGGCGGCGGCGGTGGCGTTGCGGATTGGAAGGGTGACGCCCGCGGCCGCGGCGGCGGCCGCCGCCGCGTTCGCCTTCAGGAAGGCGCGACGGTCAAGTTTCATAGTGGGACACCAGGGCAGCGGAGAGGACCTCGTCGATGCGGTGCAGGGCGAGCAGCGTGTCGCCCGCACTGGCATGGGGCGTGTCCTCGACCGTTATGATGAAACGGCCATCGGGCGTCTCCGCGTGGATCTCGAGGCCAGGCATGGCTGCCAGCCGCACTCCCAGCGTTTCCTTGCGTCCCGGCAGCGCCGAAACGATCGCACTTGCAATCTGCAATCGCGATCCACCGATGACTTGTCGTCTGGTAAGCAAGCAGCACCCCTTTGCAGCGGTCCGAATTCCGCCTTTGATTGCACCACTAAGCTACGGCCGGGGTTTGATTCAGGTCAACAGTGGGTCGCGGACATGCGGCGCCGACCCCCGCACCGTCCTTACGCCAGGTCAAACTGGGTCGGGGCCGCGCGGGCCTAGATCGGGTCGAGCCCCCGCTCCGTAAGCATCAGCCGGTGCTTT
>CAZOSA010000089.1:0-7855 GCA_964582155.1 uncultured Enterobacteriaceae bacterium
GCCCGGGAAAATACTCGAACCAGTGGCTCATCCGCCCTCTTCCATTGCGCGTTGATCGATACAGGGCGATTCTATCCCGTGCGGGCCCGTGAACGATGGTGAAGCGGTGCCGTCCGTATAAAATAGGGCGATGCGTTCCGACGCCCCGGAAGCTCCCTCCCGCCACACGCCCATGATGCAGGGGCGCGATTTCCCTATGAAAACTTCAGCGGAATTTGCGCGACCTACACTGAAACCTATACTGCCGCGCGCGACCCTCGCGCCCTTCTCCGCCGCTGCACCGCATCGAGGCCGTTGAACTCGACGCGTGGCCGCGAGTTGAGCCAATCCATCACCTCGCCGCCACCCAACGGAAAACTCGCCGCCGATCTGCCTCGGCCTCGGAAACGAAGGGTCAGGACCAAAGCATCGCCGCACCACGCATGCCGCTTGCGTCGCCGTGCGCGGCGCGCACGACCGGGGTTTCAACCGTGTCGGAATATACATAATGATGAAGAAGAGAGGGCACGTTCGAGTAAAGGCGGTCCAGGTTGGAAAGCCCCCCACCCAGCACGATGACATCGGGATCGAGTAAGTTGAGGACCGATCCAAGCGCCCGCGCCAGCCGATCCTCGTAACGCTGCAGCGCGGCTTCGCAGGCCGTGTTTCCCCTTGCGGCTTCCTCCACGATCGTCATTGGTTCAAGCACTCGCCCGGTCGAAGCCGCATGGTCACGCTCGAGCGCGGGGCCCGAAACAAACTGTTCAATGCACCCCTGCCGCCCGCAATTGCAGCGTGGCCCCGGATACTCGCTAGGCGACATCCACGGTAACGGGTTGTGTCCCCATTCTCCACCGATCCTGTTTCGCCCCTCGACGATCCGCCCGCCGACCACGATCCCTCCGCCAACACCGGTACCGAGGATCGCACCGAACACGATCTGCGCGCCGCGCGCGGCGCCGTCGGTCGCTTCCGAAAGTGCGAAGCAGTTGGCGTCGTTCGCGATTCTGACTTCGCGTGCGAGCAGTCGCTCCAGGTCGGCGCGCAGCGGCTTGCCGTTGAATACCGTGTTGTAGGCGTTCTTCACCAGCCCCGAGCGCGCGGACGCCGCCCCGGGCATGCCTATGCCGACGCTACAGGGCGACCCCGTTGCGCGCTCTGCTGCAAGTATCATTTCCGCAAGTTCCGCGACGGCAGTCTCATATGCGCCGGCCGGAGTAACGGCGCGCCGCGTAAATCGCTCGGCCCGGTCGGCGCCGAGCACGGTGATCGCGGTCTTGGTGCCACCCAGATCCACCCCGAGCCGTAGCACGCTCAGAACGCCTCGTCCCAGGGGATTGACAGCCGGGTCGCGGAATTGATCAGCCCTACCATGCTGTATGTCTGCGGAAAGTTGCCCCAGAGTTCGCGCGCCGCAGGGTCGATGTGTTCCGAGAGCAGGCCGTGGCGGTTGCGGCAGGCGAGCAAGTTCTCGAACAGCGCTCGCGCTTCCTCGCGTCGCCCGAGTACGGCGAGGGCATCGATGTACCAATAGGTGCATGCCAGGAACGCGTTCTTCGGGATCCCGAAGTCGTCCGCCTCGGTGTAACGGTATATGAAGTCCCCGCGGCGCAACTCGCGCTCGACAACAGAGACTGTCGCGGCGAAGCGCGGATCCTCGGCCCGGAGGAAGCCGAGTTCCACGAGGAGCAGTAAGCTGGCGTCGATACCATCGCCGTCCAGCGTCGAGACGAAGCTGTTGCGCGCGGCGCTCCACGCGCGCTCGCACACCGCCCGGTGGATGACGTCGGCCCGCGCGCGCCAGCGAGTGGCGCGGGCAGGCAGGTCGAGGTGTGCGGCAATCTTGGCCAGCCGGTCGCAGGCTACCCAGCACATCACGCTTGAATAAGTATGCACACGCGCAACTCCGCGCAGTTCCCACAACCCGGCATCGGGTTGCGACCAGGCTTCGTTGGCGCGTTCTCCAAGCGCTTCCAGTTGCGTGAAGAGCGCCTTGTTCCCCGGCCACAGCAGCCGACGGTCGAAAAAGACATGCGTCGAGGCCAGCACCGCCGATCCGTAGACATCGTGCTGCACCTGCCTGCAGGCCTGGTTGCCCACGCGCACTGGCCCCATGCCGCGGTAACCGGGGAGCGAGGCGACAACGTGCTCCTCCAGTTCGGGCAGCCCGCTGATTCCGTACACCGGCTGCAACCGCGCGTCGGAGGCGCTCGCAGCCACATTGATGATATAGCCGAGATAGCGCTCCATCGTCCGGGTTGCGTTGAGCCGGTTGAGCGCGTTAACGGTGTAATACGCGTCGCGCATCCAGCAGTAGCGGTAGTCCCAGTTGCGGGCACTGTCCGCTGACTCCGGCACCGAGGTTGTTACCGCCGCGGCTATAGCGCCGGTGTCGTCCACCACCGACAGCTTGAGTGCGATGGCGGCGCGAATCACCGCGTCCTGCCACTCAAACGGTATCGAAAGGTCACGCACCCACTCGCGCCAGTAGTCCGCTGTCTCCTCGAAAAAACGCCGCGCTACGTCCGCGACCGCGCCCTGCAGCGTCTCGTCCGGGCCGAGTACGAACGACATTGCGCCCTGCAGGACGATGGGAATTTCCTCGATGAGGGCCGAGATCGAACAATCGGTGGTCACGCGCAGCACGAAGTCGCCGCAGAGGTAGCGCACGTGATTGCTGCCGAATGTGGTCGCAGCGCGGCTTGCGCCGTAGTCGCGCGCCGGACGCAGCCGGATCGTGATCCGCGGGCTGCCGGCGAGGCGCCGGACCTGCCGGACCAGCGTTACCGGGCAGAACATCCTGCCGAACTGCCGGAAGCGCGGCGCAAAATCCGTGATCTCGATCGCACCGCCATCGCGGTCATACAGGCGCGTCACCACGATCGCGGTGTTCGGGAGGTATTCCTGTTCGCTGCGCGAGAACCCGGCGAGTTCCACGGCGAAGAACCCGTAATCGTCGTCGCCACGGCGCTCGCGCAGCAGGGAGCAGAATACAGCGTCGCTGTCGAGCCGCGGCATGCACGCCCAGACGAACTCGCCGGTGGCGTCCACAAGCGCGGCGACGCTGCTGTTGCCTACGAGGGCGAGTTCGAGTGATTGTCTCATGCCACGCCACCGCCAGCGCGCATGTCCTCCACGCACCGGGTCAGCCAGGCACGCACCTCCGCCGCATCCGCGAGGCGCCAGCGAGCGGCCGTTTCGCCTGCACCGACCTTGATCGATTGGCCGCCCAGGCGATTAACTACGCTGAATCCATACTCATCGGTCAGGTCATCTCCGACGAATGCCGGGACGCGGCCGAGAAACGGCGCTTCGCGCAGGAAATCCTCGATTGCGGCGCCCTTGTCCCGCCCGCCCGGCTTGATCTCGATCACCATCTTTCCGCGCATCAGTTCGAACCCTTCGCCAAGCTCCATTGCGACCGCGGCGGCAATCTCGCGAGCGACTTCCTCGAGTTGGGGCGCCTGGCGGTAATGGAGCGCCAGGGCCAGTCCTTTGTCTTCGAAGACCAGGCCGGCGTGCTGCGCAGCGGATGCGGCAAGACGCCCAGCGGCCCGGCGCAGCGGTATCTCCGTAATCGGATGGATGTGCAGCTTGCCCAGCGCATCGCGCCGTTCGACGCCGTGCAGACCGGCCACGGGAAAACGCAGAGGGGAAAAAAGTGAATCGACGAAGGCGAGCGGGCGTCCGCTGATGAGGGCGAGCGCGCCGCCAGCCGCGGCACGCAATCCCGCGAGCAGCTGCACGATGGCGGGGTCGGTGCGCACCGCGTCCGGCCGCTCGGCGTGCTCGATCAGCGTGCCGTCGATGTCGAGGAAAAACGCCCACGAATCCGGCGCCTTCGGGAGGGGCAGCTTGTCGGGCATCTTTTACCGGTTCACCGCTTGTGGCCGGGCAGTCCGCGCGTGCGAAAGCACGCGGTGTCGGTGGCGCATGCGCGCTGCATCGATGAGCATTCGCCCCGCCCAGCGGTACACGTTAAACTCCTGAATCAGGTTCCTCATGCTGCGCATGCGGGCGCGTTGCTCCTCGGGAGGCATCGTGAGAGCGAGTTGAAGCGCGGCCGCGCTCTGTTCGATGTCGTAGGGATTGACGATCAATGCCTCCGACAGCTCGCGCGCGGCGCCGGTGAATTGCGACAGCACCAGGACGCCGCGCTCGTCGTCCCGCGACGCGACGAACTCCTTCGCTACCAGGTTCATGCCGTCGTGCAGGCTCGAGACATAGCATACGTCGGCGGCGCGATAGTAGGTGTACACCTGCCGCGCATCGTGATGTTCGACCTTGAGAATGACAGGCTGATAGCCTTCGCGTCCGAAGCGTCCATTGATCTGGTCGGCGAGCGCCCGCACCTTTGCCTCAAAACCCTGATATTCATCTATCGACGACCGTGACGGCGCAGCGATCTGCACGAACGAAAACTTGCCGATCCAACGGGGCTCGAGTTCGAGCAATCGCTCGATCGCCATGAATCGCTCAAGAATGCCTTTCGTGTAATCGAGCCGGTCGATTCCCAGGCCCAGGCGCAGGTCGGCGCTCACGCCCAGCCGAGCGCGGATCTGGCTGCCGCATTCCGTCACCGGCGGCTGCCCGGCCAGCGCCGCCGGCGGGTATTCGATCGAGATCGGATAGCGCCGCACTTCCGTTTGCTCGCCGCCATGGGTGATCGTCGAGGTTTCGCGATCGACCCGCGCTTCGAGGAAACGGTCCACCGTGTCGAAAAAGTTGTGGCAGTGGAATTGCGTATGGAAGCCCAGGATGCTTGAGCCGAGCAGGCCCTCGAGCACCGCTTCGCGCCAGGGCAGGATGCCAAACGCTTCCGGATTCGGCCACGGGATGTGCCAGAAGGTGATGATCGTCGCGCGCGGCAGCCGCTGACGCACCAGGCGCGGCAGCAGCGCTAAGTGGTAGTCCTGCACCAATACGATCGGGTCCTCGGTGCGCGCCTCGTCCACCACCACGTCGGCGAAGCGCCGGTTCACGGTGCGGTAGTGCTCCCAGTCCGGCGCGCGAAACGTCGGCCGCACGTGCGCGATGTGGCAGAGCGGCCACAAGCCCTCGTTGGCGAAGCCGTAGTAGTAGCCCTGCTCCTCGTCCTTGGTGAGCCATACGCGCCGGATACGGTAGGCCGGGTGCTCCGGCGGCACCATCACGTGATCGTTCTCGTCCACCGCCTCACGGTCCGCGGAGCCGCTGCCGTGCGCGATCCAGGTGCCCGAGCACGCCCGCATCACCGGTTCGAGCGCGGTAACCAGGCCACTCGCCGGTTGCTGGATTTCGACAGCGTTGTCGCGTCGCACGTGGATGTAGGGCTCGCGGTTAGAGACGATCAGCACTTCATCGCCTTTCAGATCCTCACGCAGGATGCGGCGCAATGCGTCAGGCCCCCAGCCGATCTGGCTTTCGTCGCGGCTCCGCCGCTCGGCCTCGAGATCGCGCACCAGAGCTTGCAGGTCCCTTGCGATAGGGCGCAGTTCCGGCATGCGCGTGCCGTCGAGCGCGTGCGCATCACGCTGTCCCGAGATCAGCGCCTTCACCCCCGCGACCAGGCCGCGCCAACTCAACTCGGCGATGACCACCGTGAGCAGCGCGACCACCGCCGCGATCGCTGCGAACAGGTAGAAGATGTACTTCTTCGTATCTGCGCTGCGCCGCTCGATGAAACTCATGTCGTGGACGATCAGCAACTCCCCAAGCTGCTTACCCTCGCGCACGATCCGGTTCGAGGACACGTGAAGCGCCCCGCGCTCGTTCTGGATCTCGCGTCCGGTCTCCTCGGGAGGCGCGTCGGGTGGGCGGCAGGTACTTTCCCGGGGTAGCGTCGGCGTCTTGTATACGAGCACCCCCGCCGCGTCGCAGAATCCGAGCGCGAACAGCCGTTCGTCCTGCAGGATGCGGTTGAAAAACGCCTGCACGCGCTCCAGCCGGACCTTGTCCCGCGTCCTTTCGGTCAGCAATTCCACGAACGGCTCCTGCACTGCAGTGGCGATCAACTTCGTGCGGATATCCAGATCGCGCACGAACCACTTCAGGGTGAGATTGTCCACGAGCGGTACCACCGCATAGGCTATGGCCGCGAGGGCGACGGCAAGAGGAATGACGAAGCGTAATGAAATTCGCATGACAACAGTCTACGGATTTAGCTCTATGGGCATCAAGTCAGGATCGGGTAGGCTTTGGCCGAATACCTTGCAATACTCGTAACACCCCAGCCGGCCGAGCAGACCGTCCGGGGCTTATGGGCAACGATACCACTATTTTTTTTGGCGCTCCAAGTATTCCGCCAATAGTCCCACCGCGGCGACCACGAAGGGCAGGATCAGCAGGAAGAGGAACGAGCGGTCAAGCTGTGAGAACCACTGGACCCAGAGACCCCAATCGAAAAACTCCGCTGCCTGGCCTTTGATTCCTCGGAAGCAGGCGACGGCTATCAGCGTCGGCGGCAACGCAGCGACGAATAGCCCCAATGCGTTGATCGACTGATCCTCGAAGTGGTCCTTGAGGATCGCAAACCCCGCGGGGTTGGGCGCATTGGCGATCACTGTTAGTCCACCGCCCGCCACCGCTCCCGCCACCAGCGAGTACTTGTACTCGTCGGAAACACCATCGACGAGCGAGCCGAGATAGGTGAGGGCGGCATTGTCGGTAATGGCTGTCAGCGCCACAGCACCGTAGAATAAAGTCGACTCATTGAGGCGAGAAAGCACATCCTGGAGCCACCACTGTTGCTGCCCTCCAAGTACCACTAACCCTGCGAGGAAAAACGCAACCATCAGTCCCTCACGAAGCATAAGGCGGTCGTGATGGCGGCGATAAGCCTCTGCAAGACCGAGGAAGAGCAGGAATAGCCCCATGAATGCCTCGGGGTGGTGGTTTGTGAACACCACTGCAGCGAGAATCCCGAGATGCACAATCACAAATGCGGCAGGTACGCGCGGCTGGGCACTCTGCACCGGCGGTGCGGCGTGCTCCGACAGCTCGCGGCGGAAGAGGTACGTGAGAACGAGGGCGTTTATGAGAACCGCAAGCGCCGCCTTTGCGCCGAATGTGGAGAGCATAAATCCAGTCGTCCAGCCCCACTTCGCCGCAACCATCAGGACAGCCGGCGGGCGGATGCGGAAAAGCTGGGCCGCCTCACGGCTCGCGAACGCGAAGTATTAGAGCACGCAGCACGCGGACTACACGCCAAGGAAATTGCGACGGCCTTGGGCATAAGCCCCCGTACCGTCGAAGTACACAAGACGCGCATCATGGAAAAACTTCATGCGCGAAATGTCGCGGAGTTGGTCCGCTTTGCTATTGCCGCAACGCCTCCAGAGGACGACAGCAGTTAGGGAACGGCGGTAGCCGCGATGCGTCGAAGTAGCGCATGGCAGGACGCCAGGCAATCGTTGACGCTACCCACGACTAAGGCCGTAAACCGGGCAAGGCCCACTCTATAATGCGGGCATGAAGCCGGAAGCCTCTACTGGGCGGTTCGCCCAGCACACGCCGATGATGCAGCAGTACCTGCGCATCAAGGCGCAGCATCCGGACATGCTGTTGTTCTACCGCATGGGGGATTTCTACGAGTTGTTCTTCGACGACGCCGAGCGCGCGGCGCGGCTGCTCGACATCACGCTGACGCGCCGCGGCGAGTCCGCCGGCGAAGCCATCAAGATGGCGGGCGTGCCGTACCACTCGGTGGAGCAGTACCTGGCGAAGCTGGTCAAGCTCGGAGAGTCGGTCGCGATCTGCGAGCAGATCGGCGACCCGAATACCTCGAAAGGACCGGTCGAGCGCCAGGTGGTGCGCGTGATCACGCCCGGCACGCTGACCGATGCCGCCCTGCTCGAGGATAAACGCGACAACCTGCTGCTCGCGCTCTGCCCGCAGC
>CAZOSA010000090.1:0-7852 GCA_964582155.1 uncultured Enterobacteriaceae bacterium
TCCCATTGCATGCCGATCCCCGGCCGTTCCGGGATCAGCACGTGGCCGTCCCTTAGCCGCACGGGCTCGCTGAGGATCGGATCGGCCCAGTCCACGTACTCCAGCCAGTGGCAGGTCGGCGTCACCGCCAGCAGATGGCAACTGACCTCGGGAAACAGGTGGCTCGACATTTCCATGCCCGCCCCCTGCGCCAGCGCCGCGGCGCGCATCCAGCCGGTGACGCCGCCGATCCTTTGCGCGTCGGGCATCGCGTAGTCGCACGCGCCGGCGGCGAGCGCCTGCGCCATCTGCTCGGGCCCCATGAAGTTCTCGCCGATCTGGATCGGCGTGGCCACTTCTCGCGCGATGCGCGCGTTGCCCGCGAAATCATCCGCGCGCACCGGCTCCTCGATCCAGTGCACGCCGCCCTCCTCGTCGATCGTGCGGCCGCGCCGGATCGCTTGCGCCACCGTGAGGCCCTGGTTGAAATCCACCATCAGAGTGATTTTCGGCCCGATCGTCTTCTTCACCGCACGCAGCGCCGCGAGGTCGTCCACCGCGTGCGGCCGCCCCAACCGCAGCTTTACGGCGGCGAACCCCTCCTTCACCAGCTCTGCCGCCTCTTTCGCGAGTGGCTTAAGCGCCATGATTCCCAAGCCCTTGGAGTTGTAGGCAAGCACAGGGCGCGGTGTTCCCCCCAACAGGCGCACCAGCGGCAGGTCCTGCGCCTGACCCAGCGCGTCCCAGGCGGCCATGTCGATGCCCGACATGGCAAAGAGCACGATGTTGTGCACGCCGAGCAGCGTGTGGCGCTTCCTCAGCTTGGCCTCGATGTCGAACGGCGCCACCGGGTCGCCCGCCAGCATCTCCGCCATGGACTCCACCAGTGCCGCGATCGGCTTGAGATTGTGCCGGCCGATGCCAAAGAGGTAGGAGCGCCCGACGATGCCGCCGTCGGTCTGCAGGTCGAGAAGCAGCAACGGCGCCACGGTCACGGCCCCGGTGCTGGTGGCGAGCGGCCGTTTCATCGGCACCGCCACCGCGCGCACGCGGACTGCCTTGATTTTCATGCTCATCGTCCCTTGAATTGCGGCTTGCGCTTGTCCATGAACGCGCGCCGCCCCTCCTCGTAGTCTTCGCTCTTCGCGCAGCGCTCGATGGCCGCGTGCATGCGCGCCGGGTCCGCGGCGCCCGAGGACTTGGCAAACTCCTCCAGGAGGGTCTTGGAGTTGGCGATACTGAGCGGCGCGTTTTCCAGCAGCGTCGCGAGCACGCCGTCGACAAAGGCCGCAAGCTCGGCATCCGGCAGCACGCGGTGCACGAGCCCCATCGCCAGCGCTTCCGCGGCGGGATAGCGCCGGCCCAGGTACATGATCTCCCGCGCCCGCGCGTGTCCCACCGTCTCCAGCAACCGCTTGTGGCCCTCGACGTTGTAGGCGAGGCCGAGCTTGGCCGCCGGAATCGCGAACTGCGCGGATTGCCCGCAGTAGCGCAGGTCGCAGGCAAGCGCCACTTCCAGCCCGCCGCCCATGCAATAACCGTGGATCAGCGCCACCGAGGGCTTGCGCGAATCCTGGATCGAATGCAGCACGCGGTCGAGCAGGCCGTCGTACTCGCTGACTGCACCTCGACCAGCGCGCACCTCCTCGAACTCCGAGATGTCCGCGCCCGCGGCAAACGCCTCGGTGCCCGCGCCGCGAAAGGCCACGCAGCGGATCTCCGGGTCGGCGTCGAAGCGCGCCATGGCCTCGGGGATGCAGCGCCACATGGCACCGTTGATGGCGTTCTTCTTTTCCGGGTGGTCGAACACGATCCAGCCCACCGCGCCGCGCTTTTCTACGCCGAGCTTTCCCTGGCTCACGTCCAGCGCCCGCTTTCCACTTGGTGAAAGAAGTCTTCGACCATGCGGTTGAACAGCGCCGGATCCTCCAGGTTCAGGGCGTGGCCGCTCCAGGGCAGTACCGCCAATCCCGCGCGGGGAATCGTGCGCTTCATCAGCAACCCCGGCTCGAGCGTGGCATCGTCCTCGTCGCCGGCGACCACGAGCGTCGGCGCCGTAATGCCTTTCATCTCTGCGGTCAGGTCGTAAAGCGACGGCCGGCGCGCCTGGTAGCCGAGCATCGTATTGGCCGAGCCGAGCGCCGAATGTTCCGTCAGGCACTGGATGTAGCGCGCAAAGCCGCGCGGATCCTTCTCCCGCAGCTGCAGCCGCGTGGCATTGTGCCCGTAGGTGGCGGCGAACCTCGCCATCCCTTCCTCGGTCATCATCCTGGCATTGGCGCGCGCGGACCGCTGGAATTCCTCCCGCTGCGCCGGCACCGCGCCATAGCCGCAGCCCGCGACCACGAGGCCGAGGGCGCGGGCGCTGTACTTCAGGCCGAAATGCAGCGTGGCGAAGCCGCCCATGGACAGGCCGACGACGTAGGCGCGCTCGATCTTCAGCGCGTCCATCACGGCGAGGATGTCGTCGCGCGCCCGCTCCTGCGAGTAGCGCTCCATGCTCCCGGGGACCTCCGAGGGCGGGTAGCCGCGCGCGTTATAGGCGATGCAGCGGTAACGGCGCGAGAAGTGCGAGATCTGCGGCTCCCAGCTGCGCAGGTCGCCGGCGAACTCGTGCACGAACACGATCGGCGCGCCGGCGCCGGCCTCCTCGTAGTGCAGTTTCACGCCGTCATTGGCAGAGATCAGGGACATATTGTGAGATTATCAAGCGATGGACTTGAATCTTAAAGGCAAACGCGCGCTGGTGACCGGCGGTTCGAAAGGCATCGGCTGGGCGAGCGCCTGCGCGCTCGCCGACGAGGGCTGCGAGGTGCTGGTCGCCTCGCGCAACGCGCCCGCCGCCGGGCGCTTCAAGTTCCGGGCGACCGACCTCTCGCAGCGCGGCGCGGCCGAAGCGCTGGCCCAGTGGGCGGGCGAGCTGGACATCCTGGTGAACAACGCCGGGGCGATCCCGGGCGGGGACCTGCTGCACGTGGATGAGGACACCTGGCGGCGGGCCTGGGACCTGAAGGTGTTCGGCTATATCAATCTCACCCGCCAGGTCTACGCGCGGATGAAGGCAAGAAAATCCGGCGTCATCGTCAACGTCCTTGGCAATGCGGGCGAGAAGCTCGACGCCAGCTACATCGCGGGCAGCACCGCCAACGCGGGGCTCATGGCCTTCACCCGCACGCTTGGCGGCGCTTCGCATGCGGATGGCGTGCGCGTCGTGGGGATCAACCCGGGGCCGGTGGCCACGGACCGGCTGAAGAGCCTCTTTCGCCAACGCGCCCAAGCCAAGTTCGGCGACCCGGAGCGCTACCAGGAATTGTTCGCGGGCATGTCCTTCGGCCGCCCCGCCACACCCGAGGAAATCGCCTGGATGGTGGCGTTCCTGGCTTCAGCGCGTTCCGCCTATACGACCGGCTGCATCGTCTCGATCGACGGCGGGCTCGCCGCCCGCTCCACGTAGCTGGCGCAGGAGATCCGGTTGAAAGCCCTGCTCTGCAAGCAGTTCGGCCCGCCCGAGTCGCTGGTGCTGGAGGACGTGCCCTCGCCGAAACCCGGCGCCGGCGAGGTGGTGATCAGCACCAAGGCGGCGAGCGTCAATTTCCCCGACGTGCTCATCATCCAGAACAAGTACCAGTTCAAGCCGCCGCTGCCCTTCTCGCCCGGCAGCGAGCTCGCCGGCGTGGTGAAAGAAGTCGGCGCCGGCGTCACCAACGTCAAGCCCGGCGACAAGGTGATCGCCTTCACCACGTTTGGCGCGTTCGCCGAGGAGGTAAAAACGCAAGCGGCGCGCCTGCTGCCGTTGCCCGAGGGCATGAGCTACGAGGCGGGCGCGTCCTTCATCCTCACCTACGGCACCACCGACCACGCGCTGCGCGATCGCGGGCAGATCAAGGCCGGCGAAAGCCTGCTGGTGCTGGGTGCCGCCGGCGGCGTTGGTGTTGCCGCCATCGAAATCGGCAAGGCACTCGGGGCGCGCGTCATCGCCTGTGCCTCGAGCGACGACAAGCTCGCGGTTTGCCGGCAGCACGGCGCGGACGAAACCATCAATTACGCCAGCGAAGACTTGCGCGAGCGCATCAAGGCGCTGACCGGCGGCAAGGGCGTGGACGTGATCTACGACGCGGTCGGCGGCCCCTATACCGAACCGGCATTCCGCAGCATCGCCTGGCGCGGCCGGCACCTGGTGATCGGCTTCGCCGCGGGCGACATCCCGAAGCTGCCGCTCAACCTCGCGCTGCTCAAGGGCGCCGCGGTAGTCGGCGTGTTCTGGGGCGACTACACGCGTCGCGAGCCGCAGGCCTTCGCCGAGAGCGCGCGACAGCTCGCGCGCTGGTACCAGGAGGGCAGATTGAAGCCCCACGTGTCGGCCACCTTCCCTCTGGAGAAGGCCGCCGACGCCATGAACCTGCTCGCTTCGCGCAAAGCGAAGGGCAAGGTCGTCGTCACCATCGGTGCTTAGCCCCCTGCTGGAGGCGCTCTCCGGGCTGGCCAGCCCGTGGGCGTTCACTTTGTGCCTGCTGGTGGTGTTTGCCGCTTATGCGCTACGCGGCGCCACGGGCTTCGGCGCCGGCGTGGTCGCGATACCGTTGCTCCTCCTGGTGTTGCCGCTGACGGTGGTGATTCCGGTGGTCACCATGCTCGGCATCATCGCCTCCTTCGGCCAGTCGCTGCAGGAGTTCCGCCATGTCGATTGGCGTGCACTTCGCGGCCTGGCGTTGCCGACCGCAGCGGGCGTCGCCCTCGGAATATCGCTCTTTGCCTTCATCGACCAGCAATTTCTGCTCAAGGCGTTCGGCGCCTTCATCATCGGCTACGGCCTGTGGGGCCTGTTGCCGCGCCGGCCGGCCGTGAAACTGCCCCAACGCGCGCTCGCGGGCGCCGCAGGCATCTCCGGCGGTCTGGTGGCGACACTGTTCGGCGGCATGGCGGGACCGTTCTACGCCATGTACCTCAGGGTGCTCGAGCTGGACAAGCGGCGCTTTCGCGCCAGCATGTCCTCGGTTCTGCTGTGCCTGGGATTGGTGCGCGCCGGTGGCTATGCCGGCCTGGGATTTTATGACCTGCGCGTGCTCGCCGTATTCCTGCTGTTCGTGCCGGTCATGGCGCTGGCGATGCTCGCCGGCGACCGCTGGCATGCGCGGCTCGATCAGGTGAAGTTCGAGCGCGTCGTCGCCGCGCTGCTGGCGCTGAGCGGCTGCGCCCTGCTGCTCAAGTAGCGGGAGGCGTCCCGTCCCCGTTGCCCAGCGGGCGCTGCATCAGCACGCTGTCGACCCAGCGGCCGAATTTGTAGCCAGTGGAGCGCAAGGTGCCGACGCGCAGGAATCCGTGCCGGGCATGCAGGGAGATGGAGGTGGCGTTGGCGCTGTCGCCGATCACGGCGATCACCTGGCGGTAGCCGAGGCGCTCGCAGCGCACGATCAGCTCGGCGAGCAAGCGGTTGCCGATGCCCTCGCCGAGATGGCCGTCTTTCACGTACACCGAGTCCTCGAGCGCATAGCGATAGGCCGAGCGCGCCCGGTAAGGCGCACAGTAGCCGAAGCCGACGACGGCGTCGCCTTCCGCGGCGACGAGGTAGGGCAACCCCCGTGCGGTGATGTCGTCGTAGCGGCGGCGCATTTCCGCCGCCTCGGGCGCCACCTCCTCGAAAGATGCGAGGCCGTGCAGCACGTGGTGCGCGTAGATGGAGTGGATCGCAGTTGTGTCGCCCTGCACGGCGTCGCGGACTTGCACTTCAGCGGGCGTAGTCGGGCTCTTCGCGGTCGAGGATGCGCTTGAGCGCATTGAAATGCGCGGCGGCATACCTGGGCGTGTCGGCGAGGATCATGCGGCAGGTCTCGCGCACCACCTCCGGGCGCACTTTCCTGAACGGCATCCCGGTGGCGCGCGCCAGCACCTGCAGCCGGCAGGCGCGCTCCAGGTAGTAAAGCAGGTCGTAGGCCTCGGCCACCGAGGGGCCGGCCACGATCACGCCGTGATTGGCGAGAAACAGCACGCGCTTCGTGCCGAGCACGCGCGCCAGCCGGTCGCCCTCGGCATGGTCCACCACCAGCCCGTTGTAGGTGTCGTCATAGGCGATGTCGTCGGCGAAGCGCAGCGCATTCTGCTCGACCATCTCCAGGCGCCCCGGGTCGGTCAGCGTGAGCGCGGTGGCGTAAGGCATGTGCGTGTGCAGGACGCACGCCGCCTTCGGGTTGGCGAGGTGGATGCGCGAATGAATGCAGAAAGCCGTCTTCTCCGCCTCGCCCTCGCCCTCGAGCACGCTGCCCTTGTCGTCCAGCGCGAGCAGGTTCGAAGCCGTCACCTCGCTCCAGTGATGGCCATAGGCGTTGAGCAGGAAGCGCTTGCCGTCGGGCAGCAGGAGCGTGAAGTGATTGCACACGCCCTCGTGCAGGTCCATGCGCACCGCGAGCCGGAACGCCGCGGCGAGATCGACGCGCGCCATGCGATCCGCGGAGGACGCGACGCCCGGTTTTTCGAGCTTGCCCATGGCGGCCATTATATGCGCAAGCGTTCGCGCGGCGGCTTGAGCCGCGCCTGTATCATGCCCCTTCGCATGCCGCCGGAGTCAAGTTGAGGCAAACCCGCGACCACGCCATCGCCTTCGCCGACCTGTCGAACAGCACGCGCCTGTTCCGGGAGTTGGGCGATGCCGCCGCGCGCGATCTCACGCACGGCTTCTACGACCGGGTCGCGGCGCTCCTGCCGAAATTTGCCGGCCGCCTGGTAAAGACGCTGGGCGACGGCGTGATGTGCGCCTTTGCGGACGCGGAGCGCGCCGTGCTGGCGATGAGCGCGCTGCACGCGCAACTGGCCGGCAGCCAGGCGGCCGGCCAGCGCCTCAGGATTCATTCGGGCATCAGCTACGGCTCGGTGATCCTCGAAGGCGAGGACATCTTCGGCACCATCGTCAACGTGGCCGCCTACCTCGCGGCAATCGCCCGCACGGACCAGATCCTCGCCACGCAGCCGGTGGCCGATCGCCTCTCCGCGCCCACGCGGGCCTGCGCACGGGCGACCTACTCCGCGCGCCTCAAGGGCGACGACCGCGAATCCCTGGTGCATGAAATCCTCTGGCAGACCGAACGCGCCGGCATGACCGATATCAACCCGTCCGCGGTGCGCGTGCTTCCGGCGGACGAAGGCGCCCTGCAGTTCCAGTTCGCCGGGACGCTTTATCGCCTCAATGCTTTCCAACCGACACTGTCCTTCGGGCGCGATCCGGACAGCGCTGTGGTGGTGGCGGACGAGTTCGTTTCACGCGACCACGCCGTTGCGGAGGTGGACACGATGCGCTTCAAACTGATCGACCGCAGCGCCAATGGCACTTACATGGCTTTCGACGGCGCGCCAGGCGAGGTACGCGTGCTGCGAGGTGAAACCGTGCTGCACGGCAGCGGGCGCATCAGCCTGGGGCGGCCGCTCGCCGATCCCCAGGCGCGGCCGATCGTGTTCCGGCGCGACCAGCGGGCGCTGTACCGGGTGTAAGTTCTGTTCTGTTCGGTACCGCACCGACCTGAGTCGGGCAACGAAACAAGCTGCCCGCATGAGAGCCACGTTTCTATTTCGATGGTGAAACTCGCGCGGCTGTTCTCCCTGGCGCGCGGCACCCTGGCCCTGGTCGGTCTGGTTGTGGTTTTGGCGGTGTCGCTGCCGCTGCCGCGCGAGGCGCTGATGCGACAGGCGGCCGCGGCTGCCCAGGTCGAGGACAGCGCCCCCGGCGCGGTGTCGAGCGCCGGACCCATCCTTGCCGTGGCCGAGGCGGCGCAGGGGCGCGAGGAGCGCGCCGTGGCTGAATTCATCTCCCGGCGCTACCGCGTGGCCGAGGCGGCGAGCACGGCTTTCGTGTCGAGCGCGTATCGCGCGGGACGGGAGTTCGCCG
>CAZOSA010000091.1:0-7735 GCA_964582155.1 uncultured Enterobacteriaceae bacterium
CTTAGAGAAAGCTGGGTCTATCGCCTCTAGGCACCGTTGACGTGCAAGCGAGCAAGCGCTGGTACCGCTTTCTGAGCAACGCGGAAGTACTCCGGGTCCTTCTCGACACCAACACTCTCGTAGCCCATCGCTTCAGCGGCGGCAAGGGTCGAACCTGACCCGGCAAAGGGGTCAAGTACCACACCCTGCCCAAGGGGCAGAACACCCCTTACCAGCTGTCGCAGAAAAGCCTGAGGCTTGAGACTGGGGTGAGGTGCAATTGCACGTTCGCTCGGCCGCGTCGGGGAAGACTCGATCACATCGCCAAATGGGCGATCCGCGGATATACGTCGGAATCCGCCAGTGCTCCACTTCCTCAAGTTGTCTTGAACACGCCCGTCCAGGGGCCTGCGGAATACTAGCCAGGGCTCCCACATGGAGCGCGGCATTACGCTCACATCAGAAAATTCCACGTGTGCGTCCTTCGGCCGGTCGCCGCCCCGCATCGTCATGACGAGCCGCACGATCTCCCCTCGCCTCTCAAGACCGGCTTTCGAGAGGGCGCCAGACACCAGATAGGAGAGAAGCGGGTTGCTGGCTACGACGACATTTGCACCAGGCACGATCACGCCAATCAATCTCCGGGCCCAGGCATAGAAAAAGCTCTCTATCGCATCTAGATCCGCCGGCTTAAGAACTGTAAATCGCGGCAAAGGCGCGCGCTTCGAGCCATCAAATGATGGGGGGATTCTCCATACGCCGCCTTTGCCAGAACGCAGCTTTCTCTGTTCGCCCTCTGTGTACTCCACAAGGCCGTACGGCGGGTCAGTCACTACCGCATGAAACGAGTTTGGTAGCTGCTGCTCAAGCCAGCTTACGCAATCTGTATTGAAGAGCTTTGCTTTGCCAATGACAAACGATCTGATCTGAGCTTGCGGCCGATCGTTCAGCGGTCGGTCAAGGAATTCCTTTAGTACATACTGCGCCCGATCCATCCTCGCAAAGAGACCCGGGGTATTGAGTTGCAGGTAAGAACGAACCGACGATGCAGGGACGTCGCCAATCAATGCCGATACCGCGCTCTTGATATCAGCTACGGTCGCGCCGTGCAGCCTTGCACCAAGCACTGAGACAATTGCATCGCGAACCTCGCCAGGCCGTCGTTTCATTTTGACTTTGCAGTGCTGTATATAAACACATGCTAGCCGATTGGACGTCTAGACGTCAACCCCTATTCGGCCGAACTTGCCCTCTCCCCCGGGACTCAGCCCGTCTTGCCTTCCGTCAGGTCAGCCAACTCCATCAGCACCGCTTCCTCCGCATTGCTGAACCACAGCTGCCCTTCCTGAATGGTGCATTGCAATTGCATGGTGCGCGCCGCAAGCTTGCCCAGTGCCTCGCTCGCTGAGGTCGGCACACGCCAAACCCTCAAGTTTTTCGCCCTCGAAAGCCGTTCGGCACTCGCGTTCCACCACATCTCCGCTCTGTTGCCGTACGTGTACACCGTCACCCGCTCCACCCGCCCACTGGCACGAATCAACCGCTTCTCATCCGGCTGACCGACATCGATCCAGTGCACGATCGAACCCGTCAGATCCTTCTGCCAGAGATCGGGCTCATCGGTGTCGGACAAACCCTTGCCGAACGCAAGATGCTCATGAGCATTTAGCGCGAACGCCAGCACGCGCACCATCATGCGTTCATCGGTTTCGGAAGGATGTCGTGCCAGTGTCAGCGAGTGTTCCGCGTAGTAGTTCCGGTCCATGTCCGAAACCTGAAGGCTGGCTTTGAAGATTGTTGCCTTGAGCGCCATGCCGGCACTCTACGTCAGTCCGCGTCGTCGGCCGCCCCGCCGGAGGAAGCGAGATCTTCCTGCTTGACCTTCTCCGTATTGAACTTCTCCGCCCGGCCGGTCATGGTCTTCAGCACCTCCGCCAACGCCGGCGGCTCGCCCTGGATCCAGCGCAGCGGATTGATGCGAGATACAACGAACGCCCTCATATACGGACTCACGAACCCCCGCGCCTTCAGCTTCTTCACCACCTCCCCCACCCTCTCATCCAGCTCCGTCAGCATCTGCGCATGCTTCTCATGCACCTTCAGCGCCTTTGACAGCGGCTCGTCTGAAAATTTCTCCAGCCGCCGCACGATCGGGTTGTAGGCCCCGCCGGCGAACTTCGCGTTCTTCTCGTAGCAGATCCCCAAGGTGACGAACGAAGATTCCTCCAGGTAGAAGGAAGAACCGGACTCCGCCCGCTGCGGATCCTCGCCGATCAGGCCGCGATAGATCCGGATGACCTCCAGGGACTTCTCGCGCAGGTTGTGCGCCTTCTCGGTATTGAGCGCCAGGATCTGCCAGGCCACTTCGCGCTTGGGCACCACCAGGGCCGTGATCGACTTCGCCCCGAGGCGCCGCATGGCCATCAGGCGATGCATGCCGTTCGGCGTCCAGAAACCGGATTCAGGCGCGGTGACGCAGATGATGGGGTCGAGAAACATCTCGGTCTTGTCGATCACGTCCGCGAGCTTGCGATGGTGGGTATCCGAAAGGTCGCGCTGGAACGGGGTGGGTTCTACTTTGGAGATGGGCAGGATGCAGGCCAGCAAGGCACTCCCGCCCAGGGGATCCTTGTAAGTGCCGATGATCTCCCCGCCCTCCTTCGCCACGCGCTCGCGCACTTCCTCCGCGACTCCCGAGAGCATGTCCAGCCGGCACTCGGAAGGCAGCAACCCCCTGGTTTGCGGCTTGGCCTTCTTCGCCCGGGGCTTGGCCGGGGCGCGCTGCAATCCTGACTTGGACGTAGGCATGGAATGGACTTCCAAGTGACGGTGTGGGCCCAATTATGGGCGCAACCCCGCCTGCGCCCAACAAAAGGACGCCGAGATGAGCGAGCCCCGGGACGGCCCGGGCGCATTTGGGCATAATGCGCGGCATCCGCTGGCCAACGAGAGTTCTCGAGGGAGGCTAAAGTGAAAAGAACCGCAATCCTGATCGCAGCTCTGGCGGGCATGTTCCTGGCGGCTCACGCCCAGGCGCAGCAGCCCGGGCGCACCTACCTCGGCATCGGCTACGGGAGCATGTGGAGCGACGGCGCCTCCCCGTACAGCAATACGGTCGACGACGACATCGCCGGCGGCGGCAGGATCTACGCCGGGCGCATGGGGGATAGATTCGGCATGGAAATCGGCTACTACGACCTGGGCAGGTACGACGTTGCCTTTGCCGGCGCGCCGTTTTCCAGGATGCTGACCAAGGCCGTGGCCGTGTCCGGCGTCTATGCCGCGCCGCTCGGCGGCGGCTTTACGTTCAGCACCAAGATCGGCGCCGCCTTCACCTGGGCGGAAAACCGGTGCGTGCGGTGCGGCCTGGGAGATCCGGTGAACGCCGACACCACCAAGCGCGGCCTGTCCGGCTTGATCGGCTTCGGCCTGGCCGCGCAGTTGTCGAATAACTTTGCCTTGCGCCTGGACGCCGAGCATATCGGGTCAGTGCACCACGCCATTTCCGCCTTCGATTACAAGGACTCGTACGACTTGCTCTCCGTCAGCGCACAAATATCGTTCTGAGGGCGCGGCGCATTCCGGGCGCGTCGCCCGCGCCCGGAGCAAGCTCTTGTTTTGATTGACGGAATGCCGCCGGCCCTGTATAAAGACACGGCAGGATTCTCAAGCAGTGAAATAGCTGGTCTGCTTGCGGCGTACGCGCCGCGCTTATCAGGTGGTTTTTTCCCTTCCTTGACCATTCCGCAGGGCATCCGCCCTCTCTCTATTAATTTCCAGGGAAGCAGACATGAGCGCAGGCACAGTGAAGTGGTTCAACGATGCAAAAGGTTTCGGCTTCATCACCCCCGACGACGGCGGCAAGGATCTGTTCGTGCATTTCTCGGCGATCCAGGGCGGCGGGTTCAAGACGCTGAAGGAAAACGACAAGGTGCAGTTCGACGTCACCCAGGGCCCCAAAGGCGCCCAGGCCACCAACGTCCGGCCGGCGTGATAGCGACAAACACAGATCAAGCCCGGTAACGCCGGGCTTTTTTTATTTCCGTGAGGGCCGGACATGGACAAGCGCAAGCAGTGGCGGGAGCAGGAGCAGCTGGTGGTGGAGCGCTGGAACGCGGCAGAAGCGCGTTACCGCGAGGCGCACGCCGAGTTCCAGCGCCAGAGCGCTGCCGGGGCCCAGGCCGAGAGCGCGGCCCTGAAGCTGGAGATCGAACGCGCGCGCGCCGACATCGAAGCCGTGAGGCGGCAGGTGGCGCGCCTCAAGGTGGAATTCACATCTGGAAAGAGGTACTGACTATGCGCAACAACCTGTCACGCGGCCGCGCCGCGCTATGGACCAAGGACAAGATCGACCTGCTCTCCACGCCCGAAGTGCGCAACCTGCACGCCAACGCGGAGCGGTTGCTCGAAACCGAGATCGCCGCCCTGTGCATCGAAGTGCTGGGCGCCCGTCCGCGCACCGGCGTGACGGCGCCGGCCAAGCCCAAGACCGCTCCGCGGGCCAAGCGCGCCAAGGTGGTGAAGGAACACGAAGCCGCCTAAAGCGGGACAGACCCTATTTAATCTTTGACGCCGCCGCCTTGAGCGCGGCGCGGGCCGCGCGCGCTTGCGCTACTTCCTCGCCACCTTCTGCTTGCGCGCGGCCATGATCTTCTCGTAGCACTCGGCGCACACTTCGCGCCGCCGCTCTCCGCCCGGGAGGACGCGGAACTGCGCGCGCGGCTTGGAATGCTGGCCGTGCATGCAGTACTTGAAAGGGCTGAGGTTGGGCATTGTCGGTCCGGCCGCGGGGCGCCGCTATAATCCCCGGCACCGCGCATGGCTGGAATGTTCAACGTATCACATGTGGCGACTATACAGCGTCCTTACTTTTCGTATCCTGACGGTGTTTGCCCTGGCCCCCGTGCTTGGCGCGCACGCCTTTGACCTTCAGGGCCACCGCGGCGCGCGTGGCATGGCCCCGGAGAACACCCTGCCGGGCTTCGCGCTCGCGCTTTCCGTCGGCGTCGCCACGCTCGAGCTGGACACGGGCGTCACGGCCGACGGGGTGGTGGTGATCCACCACGACCGGCGGCTGAATCCCGATGTCGCGCGCGGTCCCGACGGCCAATGGATCGCCGCCCCCGGGCCGCTGATCCGCAGCCTGAGCTACGAGGCGCTGCAGCGCTACGACGTCGGGCGCCTGCGCCCCGGCAGCGCGTACGCGGCGCGCCACCCGGAGCAAGTGCCCGTGGACGGCGCGCGCATCCCGCGCCTCGCCGACCTGTTCGCGCTGGTGAAGAAAGCCGGAAACGACACCGTGCGCTTCAACATCGAGACCAAGATCTCGCCCGCGGACCCCGACGAAACGCTGCCGCCGGCGCAGTTCGCGCGCGCGCTGATCGCGCAGATCCGCGCCGCCGGGGTCGGCGCGCGCACCAGCGTGCAATCCTTCGACTGGCGCACGCTGCACGTGGTGGAGAAGGAAGCGCCCGAAATCGCCACGGTCTACCTGACCGGCCGGCGGCGCGGGGGCTCGCAGCCCAAGGCGGTGCACGCGGCGGGCGGGCGCACCTGGTCGCCGAACTACGAGGAACTGGACTCCGCCGCCATGGTCGAGGCGCGCGCGCTGGACCTCAGGGTCATTCCCTGGACCGTGAACGAGCCGGGCTTCATCGAGCGCTACCTCGACCTCGGCGTGGACGGCATGATCAGCGACTACCCGGAGCGCGTGCGCTCCGGGATGGCGCGGCGCGGCCTGCCGCTGCCGCCCTCCACCCCGGTGGAACCCTAGGCATGCCTCCGGTCACCGGGGCGCTGCTCGGCGCCAACGTCGCGGTGTTCCTGCTGCAGCTCGCCGGCGGGCTGCCGCTCATCGAGCATTTCGCGCTTTGGCCGCCGGCGCTATCGGGTCCGCGCAGCGGGCCGCCCTTCGAGCTGTGGCAGTTGCTCAGCTACAGTTTCCTGCACGGCAGCCTGTTGCACCTCGGGTTCAACATGCTGGCCCTCTATACCTTTGGCCGGGACCTCGAACGGCTGTTCGGCTCCAAGTGGTACCTGCAGTACTACCTGGCGAGCGTGGTCGCCGCCGCGCTAAGCCACCTCGTGGTCAGCGCATGGATGGGCGCGGCGCCCTTTCCGACCGTGGGCGCCTCGGGCGGCGTCTACGGGCTGCTGCTCGCTTTCGGCGTCTATTTCCCGAAGCGCACGGTGATCCTGCTGTTTCCACCGATCCCGTTGCCGGCGCGCGTGTTCGTGGTCCTGTTCGCCGCGCTCGAACTGTATTTCGGCGTCACCGGCACGGTCTCGGGCGTGGCGCACTTCGCGCACCTCGGCGGCATGCTCGGGGGCTGGCTCATGATCCGCTCGCGCGGACGACGACGACGCCGCGCGAGCTAGTTTATGGTGTATAAGGGACGGCTATGATCAGAGAACATCCCGCACGACAGGCCCGCAGCCGTTTCATGGTCGGCAAGTACGAAATCATCGCCCAGCCCATCCCCGGTTCCGCGCACATGCTGCGCTACACCGTATTCTTCAAGGGCGCGCGCATCGGCGCGATGGCCAGTGTGCCCACCGAGTCCGATTGCCGTTTTCTCGAGAACCCGCCGCCGGTGCCGCCGGTCAAGCCGTTCCAGGTGTTCTACCGCCCGGGACGGCCGAAGAAGGGCTCGCAACCCCCCAGCCATGCCGACCGCAATATCGCCGCCTCTCACGAGGAACTGCCCGCCGGCCTCGCCATCCCCGCGCTGGAGAAGTCCGTAGATTAGATACATTCTGTTTCAATTCGAAGCAAGTTCAGGGCGCATGTAAGGAGGGTTTGGAGCTATAAAGTGGACGGAGGTAGTCCATGAAAAAGCTCTTCATCGCCCTTCTTTCTCTGCTGCTCGCGCTGCCGGCGGCGCAGGCGCAGGATCGCAAGGCTTACTCGCAGGCCGAGTTGGACCAGATGCTCGCGCCGATCGCGCTCTACCCCGACGCGCTGCTCTCGCAGGTGCTGATGGCATCCACCTACCCGATCGACGTGGTGGAGGCCGCGCGCTGGGCGCGCGCGAACCCCGGCCTGCAGGGCGACGAGGCGGTGGCCGCGGTGGCGGACAAGGACTGGGACCCGAGCGTGAAGTCGCTCGCCGCTTTCCCGAATCTGCTTGCCAGCATGAACGAGAAGCTCGACTGGACCAAGAGCCTGGGCGATGCCTTCCTCGCGCAGGAAGCGCAAGTCATGGATGCCGTGCAGGAGCTGCGCCAGAAGGCGCGCGCCGCGGGCCAGCTGGAGCCGGATGAGCGCCTGCGCGTCGTCGAAGACGGCAGCAGCATCGTCATCGAGCAGGCCGATCCGCAGGTGGTTTACGTTCCCTATTACGACCCCTGGGTGGTGTACGGGCCCTGGTGGTGGTCCGCCTACCCGCCCGTGGCCTGGACGCCGTGGCCGGGCTACTACGCCCACCGCCCGGGCTTCTGGTGGGGCGTGGGCATTGGCATCTCGACGAACTTCTTCTTCGGCGGCGTGGACTGGCGCCAGCGCCATGTGAGAGTGCTCCACGTGAACAATTTCTACGTGCGCCCGCGAGCGGCACGCCAGCAGGTTTACGCCCCGCAGCGCGCGATGCAAGTCGGCAAGTGGCAGAACGACGGCTGGCGCCGGCGCGGCGTCGAGCGGCGCCAGGTGGAGCGCCGCGGCGAATTGCGCCAGCAAGCGATGCCGCCCGCGTTCCGGGCTTCGAATCCGCAGCCACGCATCGAGGCGCGCCCGGAGCGCCGGATCGAGCGAGCGCGC
>CAZOSA010000092.1:0-7673 GCA_964582155.1 uncultured Enterobacteriaceae bacterium
TTCCGGCGGGCAGCAGCAGCGCGTGGCGATCGCCCGCGCGCTGGTGACGCGCCCGGTGCTGATCCTTGCCGATGAGCCCACCGGCGCGCTCGATTCGCGCACCAGCCTGGAGATCATGGCGCTGTTCCAGGAGCTCAACCGGCAGGGCATCACGCTGCTGCTGGTGACGCACGAGGCCGACGTGGTCCGCTTCGCGCGCCGCGTGCTGCGCTTTCGCGACGGGAAAGTGATCGCCGACGAGTCGAACGCAGTGCCGGACGACGCGCGTCGCTTGCTGCAGCGCGAGGCGGCGGCTGCGGCATGAGCCTCGGCGCACTCCTCAGGGTGGCGCTGCGCGCGCTGGCGGTGAACAAGCTGCGCAGCGCGCTCACCATGCTGGGCATCATCATCGGCGTCGCAGCGGTGATCGTGATGGTCGCCGTCGGCGCCGGTGCGCAGGCGCGCGTCGAGGAACAGATACGGGCGCTGGGTTCCAACCTGCTGCTGATCCTGTCGGGCGCACGCACGCAAAGCGGCGTGCGTCTCGGCACGGGCTCGATCTACACGCTGTCGGAGGACGATGCCGTTGCCATCAACCGCGAGATTCCGGAGGCGCTCGCCGCACCTGCGCTGCGCGGCGGCGCCCAGGTGATCTGGGGCAACGCCAACTGGGCCACGCAGATCTACGGCACCACGCCCGAGTACCTCGAAGCGCGTCAATGGCCGCTGGCGTCGGGGCGCTCCTTCGAGCCCGCGGAGATGACTGGCGCAGGCAAGGTCTGCCTGGTCGGTCAGACCGTGGTGCGGCAGCTGTTCGGCAATACCGACCCGGTGGGGCAGTTGATCCGCATCAAGCGCGTGCCGTTCACGGTGGTCGGCGTGTTGGAGAACAAGGGCCAGAGCATGATGGGCCACGACCAGGACGACCTCATCGTGGTGCCGATCGCCACGGCGCGCAGCCGCGTGCTCGGCGCCGCCACCCTCGCCAAGCAGCGCGCCGTGAGCACCATCTGGGTCAAGGTCGCAGACGGCTACGACACCAAGGTTGCCGAAGAACAGGTGCGCGCGCTGCTGCGTCAGCGCCACCGCCTGCAGGCCGGCGCGGAGGACGACTTCTCGCTGCGTAATCTCGCGGAAGTGATGGCGGCGCAGGAAGCCTCCAGCCGGGTGCTCGCCCTGCTGCTGGCCGCGGTGGCCTCGGTGTCCCTGGTCGTCGGCGGCATCGGCATCATGAACATCATGCTGGTGTCGGTGACCGAGCGCACGCGCGAGATCGGGCTGCGCATGGCGCTCGGCGCGCGCACGCGCGACATCCTCGGCCAGTTCCTGGTGGAGGCGGTGACGCTGTCCTTGATCGGTGGCCTGGCCGGCGTCGCGCTCGGCGTGGCTGCCGCACTCGCCATCGCCCAGATCGCCGGCTGGCGCATCGCGCTGTCACCCGAGGCAGTGGTGCTCGCCGTGGCCTTTGCCTTCGCCATCGGCGTGTTCTTCGGCTTCTATCCGGCGCGCAAGGCGGCACGCCTCAATCCGGTGGAGGCGCTGCGCTTCGAATGAGTCGTGCCAGCGCCTGGCACGTCGGCAGTGTTTGCGCCGTGATTGCGCTCGCGGCGGCACTGTACGTACCGTTCCTCGGCAACCCCCCGGTGTTCGACGATCGCATCTTCTTCTCGGGGCGCCTGTTCTCCTATTACGCCACGCATCCGCTCGGCTTCGACCTGCGGCTGCCCGCGTATTTCTCGCTCACCATGACCGAGGTGCTGTGGGGCGGAATCGCCGCCCAGCGCATCGTCAGCCTGGTCCTGCACATCGGCTGCGCGCTTGCCTTGTACCGGCTGCTGCACGACCTGCAGCGCACGGCACTTGGCCATCAGCCCGACACAGACGCCACGGTACGCGCAGCCATCGGGGCGTCCGCATTCGCCGTGCACCCGGTTGCCGTATACGGCGCCGCTTACCTGGTTCAGCGCAGCGTCGTGCTGGCAACGCTGTTTTCGCTGCTGTCGGTCATCCTGTTCCTGCGCGGCCTGCGGCGCGGCAGTCATGCCGACGCCCTGTCGGCGGCACTGTTGTATTCCCTGGCGGTCCTGTCCAAGGAACACGCGGTGCTGCTGCCTGTCGCCGTCCTGCCCGTGGTGACGCTGGCGTGCGCAGCAAGGCGCTTCGCCCTGCGCCACGCCGCTATCTACCTCCTGGCCTGCGCACCGGCCGTGATCTTCGTCACTTTGCGCAGCCTGGGCGTGATCGGCGGGGTCTACGAGGATGCCTTCGAAGCCATCGCCGCGCAGATTGAGGCCTCCTCGGGCGAGGACATCTCGCGCCAGCCCCTGGTGCTGAGCGCAGTTACGCAGGCGGGGCTGTTCTTCAAGTATCTCGGCCTTTGGCTGTGGCCGGACACCGGCGCCATGTCCATCGACCTGCGCGTGGACTTCCTGGAGACGTGGTCGGCTGGATGGATCGCAGTCAAGGTGCTGGGCTTCATCGCCTGCGGGCTGGCCGGCGCCGTGCTGCTCCTGCGCCGGGGCGCGGCGGGCATTGCCGGGTTCGGACTGCTCTACGCCTGGATTCTGTTTCTGGTCGAGTACAGCGCCGCGCGCTTCCAGGAACCGTTCGTGCTCTACCGCAGCTATCTGTGGGTCCCCGGCATCGCATGCATTGCCGTGGCGCTGCTCTGGCGCGTGCCGCGCCTCCCGGCAATAGCCGCAGCCGTCGTGGCGGCTGGCGTACTTTTCCACGCGGCGCATGACCGGCTGACGACATTTTCGAGCGCGCTGCGGCTGTGGGAGGACGCGGCGACAAAGCTGCCGGACAAGCCGGTGCCCTGGGGCTCGCGCACCCTCTACGGGGCCGGCCGCGAATACCTGTACGCCGGCATGCCGGAAAAAGCCATCGAGACCGCGGAACGATGCATCCGGCTCTACCCGACGACCGCGCAGTGCTACTACGCCCGCGGCGCGATCCATCTTCACCTGGCACAGTTCGAACTCGCCTACCGATACCTGCAGCGCGCAGTGCAGATCAAGCCTGGAGAGGGGTTCGTGCATCACCGCCTCGGACTCGCCCTGGAGGGATTGCAACGGCTCGACGACGCCAAGGCCATGTACCGGCGTGCTGTCGAGCTCGGTTTCAATGCGGCGGAGTTCGAATTGCAGAGGCTGGAATCGCCGGGCCGTGGCGTGCTGGCGCCTGGAACGCGGCCCGCCGCGCGAAAGTAGGACCGCGACCGTCGCGGCGTCTAGCCGGCCCCAGCGCGCTGCAGCAGGGCCTCGGCGGCCCGCTCGATCGCGCCGCTCCAGTCGCCGTCGCGCTCCTGCCGGAACAACCGCATCGTCGGATACCAGGGGTTGTCGCTGCGCGCCAGGTGGTAGCGCCAGTCGGGCGCGTGCGCAACCAGCACCCACACCGGCACGCCCATTGCGCCCGCCAGGTGTGCTACCGAAGTGTCGATCGTGATTACGAGATCGAGCCCTGCGACGACGGCGGCGGTGTCGGAAAAATCCTTGATGCGCGCGGCCAGGTCGACGAGGCGCATGGACTCGGGCGGCAGTGCAGCTTGCGCCGCTGCCGCCCCGACCTGCAGGCTGTAGAAGACGACACCCGGGGCTCGCGCCAGCGGCGCCAACAGGTCGAGCGATATTGAACGCTTGCGGTCGTCCCATTGCTGCGGGCGGCCAGCCCATACCAGACCGACCTTGAGTCCGGGCCCGGCCATGGCACCCCGCCACGCCGCGACCCCCAGCGAGTTCGCCTGCACGTACGGACCGCTCCAAGGAATGTCGTCGAGGGTGGTGCCGAAGAGCGCAGGAAGGCTCATGAGAGGAGCGTGGGCGGCGAACGGCGGCAACGCCTCGCCCGTCGCCACCACCCGCTCCAGGCCCACCGTGCCCCGCAGAAGGGTTGCGAGCTCCGGCTGGCACTCGAGAACCACCGACGCGCAGCGCTCGGCGACGAGCGGCGCGTAGCGCACGAATTGCAGCGTGTCGCCAAGGCCCTGTTCCGCATGCAACAAGAGCGTATCCCGTTCCATCCGGCGGCCGTCCCAGACCGGCTGGCGAAACCTGTGCATCGGGCCATTGAAGGCATTAATGCGCCAACGCCATTCGTAGTCGCGCCAACCCGCGCGGTAGTCTCCGAGCAACAGCAATACGAAAGAGCGGCTGAAGTGCGCCTGCGCAAGGCCCGGCGCGAGCGCCAAAGCGCGCTCGTATGCCGCCAGCGCGTCCCGGTGCCGCCCGAGCTCGCGGTAGGTATTGCCGAGATCGTTGAACGCCATCGCGTCGTCCGGGTGGGCTGCGGTGTGCCGGAGATAGGCCGTGGCCGCGCGCTCGAGCGCGCCCGCATCGCGCACGATCGCGGCGTAGTTCTGGTTGGCCTGCGGCAGGCCCGGGTCCAGGTCGAGCGCCCTGCGGTACGCCGCAAGCGCGTCCTGCAGCCTGCCCTGCATGTGCAGGACACAGCCCAGGTTGTTGTGCGCGCGCGCGTGATCGGACTGCAAGCCGATCGCGCTGCGGTAGCTCGCTTCCGCATCGGCCAGGCGCCCCGCCTCCTGCCACAGTCGCCCCATGACATAGTGCGGCGAGGCGGCGCCCGAATCGGCCGCCTGCGCGCGCCGCGCCCATTGCAGACCCTCCTCGGTTTGCCCCGCATCCGCCGCGATCGCCGCCATCAGCGCAAGCGCGTGCCCGTCGTGCGGAGAGTGGCGCAGCAGCCGCAGGCTCAGCCGCCGCGCCTGTTCCGGGGCTCCCGCCGCATAGGCAACCTGCGCCTGGGACAGGAGTTGGGCGGGGCTTCGCCCTGCGGCGCCGAGCTTCGATCGAATCCAGGCCAGCATCACGGGCATGATGCCGAAAAAAAAGGCGCCCCGCAGGGCGCCTCTTTCCTTGCTGATGTTTCTCTATCAGGTGCCGCGGCAGGAGCCCGGCAGGTATTTGGAGCTGACGGTCGTGCCGTCCACGGTACTGCCGCAACGCCAGCCGTACAGGCCTATGCCCATGTTGGCGGACGTCGCCGGCGTGGTAGAGTTTCCGACGAGCGGGGCCAACGTCACCACGCTGGTATTGACCAAGTCGGAGATTTGCTGGACCGTCGCCGTCACTTTGCCGTTGTCGTCGGTGGCGATCAAAGCCACGTATTTCGAGAGATCACCGCCTTCACAGCCCCAGTTGGACCCTCCGGGTGGCGTACCGCCCGTTTGGTACACCTCGGTGATCGAGGTACGGCAAGAACTCATGGCGAGCAGCACTTCCGACATCTTCGCCCGGATGGTGTAGTCCTGGTACGCGGGGAGCGCCACCGCGGCCAAGATGCCGATGATCGCAACCACGATCATCAACTCGATCAGCGTAAAGCCCTGTTGCAGGCGTTTCATATACCTCTCCTTTAAGTGTTTGCGGCTAGGCCGCTGCACAGATAAAAGCAACTGGCGTGCCAGGGGTGGAAATGCCCAAAATCTCACCAAATTCAGGGTCAAACCGAGGTTGAGGGTGACCTAATTTGGCAGTGCCTGACGGTTTCCGCCCCCCTGCCGGCCAAGCCGGCTGTGTGAGAATCGGGGCGCCGTGCTGCTTCGCAAAATACTCAATAGGCTCGCCTTTCTTGGTCGCCCCAGACGCAAAGGACGGGAGTTGGCAGACCAGCTGATCGCGTCAGGCCTTCGCGCGGAGCGCGAAGGCCGCCTGGAGAAGGCCTGCCTGGATTATCGCGCCGCGGTCGCCGCCGCCCCTACCTACGCCGCACCCCACCTCAATCTCGGTATTGTCCTTGAGGCGCGGGGTGACGCCGCCAAAGCGCTCAAGTCCTATGAGGCCGCGATAGGCATCGAGCCCGAAAATGCCTACGTTAATTACAACCTTGGCAAGGTCCTGTTTACGCAGGGCGAGTTGCGGCGGGCCGAAACACTCCTCAAGGCCGCGCTGGCGTCCAAGCCGGGCTTTCCCGAAGCGCAGGTGGTGCTGGCCAGCGTCCACGAGAGCGCCGGCGATCCGAATGCGGCCGTCGCATGCCTTGAGGCGGCCGTGGCACTACGCCCGGACTACGGCGGCGCGCTCCGCAACTACGGCATGCTGCTCGAGCGCCTTGGGCGCACAAGCGAGGCGGAGCCAGCCCTGAAGCGAGCGATTGCCGCGGACCCGTCCGACGCGCAAGCGTGCTGCCTGCTCGGCAAGTTGCTCGCGGATCGCGGGGTACCGGAGGAGGCGGCACGATATCTCGCGCGTGCCCTGGAAACGAAGCCGGACTTCGCGGATGCCCATCTTGGACTGGGCAACGTACTGGCGAACGCAGGTCGCCTCGAGGAGGCCACCGACTGTTATCGGCGGGCGCTCGCCCTCGACCCGCGCATGGCGGATGCCCAGGTCAATCTGGGCAACGTCCTGCAGGACCAGGGCATGCGGCGCGAGGCGCTTGCGTGCTACGACACGGCGATCGCGCTCAGCCCGGAGTCCCCCGAGGCGAGGTGGGTGCGCGTCATCTGCTTCGTCCCCGCGATACGCGAGGCGGGTGACGATCTGCCCGCGATGCGCAGGCAGTTCGGTGCGGGTCTCGACGAACTCGAGCGCTGGTTCGACGCGAAGCGCGCCGCAACAGGCCACAAAGCGGTGGGCGTGGCGCAACCTTTCTGGCTCGCCTACCAGGCGCAGGACAACCGCGACCTTCTGCAGCGCTACGGCCGGCTGTGCGCGAGGCTGATGGGGCAATGGCAGGCGCAGCCGGGCGCGCCGGGGAGCGCACCGCGAGCTCCCGGGCCGATCCGGGTCGGCGTGGTGTCGCAATTTTTCCGCAACCACTCGGTGTGGCACGCGATCGCCAAGGGCTGGTTCCAGCAACTCGACGCCGAGCGCTTCGCGCTGTCGGCGTTCTGCCTCGGTACCGGCGAGGACCAGGAGACCCGCTACGCCCGGTCCCGCGCCGTTCGATTCGTGCAAGGCGCGGGGGGGTTGCGTCAATGGGTCGACGCCATTGTCGCTTCGCAACCCGATGTGCTGATCTATCCCGAAATCGGGATGGATCCGATGAGCTTGAAGCTTGCGAGCATGCGCCTGGCGCCGGTACAGGCGGCGTCCTGGGGACATCCCGACACCACGGGCCTGCCTACCATCGACTGTTTTCTTTCCGCGGCGGGCCTCGAGCCCGCGGACGCGCAGAACCATTACTCCGAGCGGCTGGTCGCCTTGCCCAACCTGGGTTGCTACCTGCAGCCTGAGACGGCGCATGCTGCGCCTCCCGACCTGGCCAGCCTGGGCATCGAGCCCGACACGCCCTTGCTGCTATGCCCGGGCACGCCATTCAAGTACGCGCCCGAGCACGACCGGGTGTTCACGCAAATCGCGCATCGACTGGGCCGCTGCAGGCTGGTCTTCTTCGATCACCGTACGCGCGCACTATCCACGGCATTGCGCGCGCGTCTGGCCACAGCCTTCGCCGGCGAAGGGCTCGACTTCGACGCGTACGTGCGCTTCATCCCATGGCAGACGCGGGAGGCGTTTCTCGGCTTGCTTGGCCGGGCCGACGTGTTCCTGGACAGTATCGGATTCTCCGGATTCAACACCGCACTGCAGGCTGTGCAATGCGGCCTGCCCATCGTCACGCTGGAGGGTCGCTTTCTGCGCGGCCGGCTGGCCAGCGGCGTCCTGAAGCGCATGGGGATGCAGGACCTGGTGGTGCACGACGAGGAAGCGTACATCGCGCTCGCCGTACGG
>CAZOSA010000093.1:0-7554 GCA_964582155.1 uncultured Enterobacteriaceae bacterium
GGCCCCGGCCGCGACCTGTTGCGCGGCGCTGGCACGCGCGGCATCCGCCGCGCCCGCGCCCATCGACCTGGCCTGCTCCGCCACGGCCCTCATCGCCGAGGGGCGCAGCACCATGGTCTTCTCGAAATCCGCCGTCTCGGCGGCGGCCGCAGGAAGCGGCGCCTCGCCGACGAACTTCAGGCGGTACTTGCCCAGCTCGACCACGTCGTTGCTCTGCAGGAAATGCTTCTTGACCGGGTTGCCGTTCACCAGCGTGCCATTGGTGCTGCCCAGATCTTCGAGAAAACAGTCGTTCAGGATGGTGACGATGACGGCGTGCTCGCCGCTCACCGCGAGGTTGTCGATCTGTATGTCGTTGTGAGGCTTGCGGCCGATGGTGGTGCGCTCCTTGGTCAAGGGGATCTCCTTGAGCACCAACCCGTCCATGCTGAGTATCAGTTTCGCCATAGCCGACCCCTGGAGCCTATTTTAACCATCCGAGAAACTTCTCTACCATGCCGCGGGAGGCGGGGTACTCCTGCAGGACGCGCACGAGTATAACCGAAACGTTGTCCTTGCCCCCGTTGTCGTTGGCCATCTGCACCAGCTGCTGCGCGGCGAGATTGAGGTTCGCGCCAAGCGCCTCCAGCGCCATGCTGATATCGCCGTCCTCCACCATGTCGCACAGTCCGTCGGAGCACAGCAGGTAGAGGTCGCCGGGCCGGGTTTCGTATTCGCGGATTTCGGGTTCCACGGTGGGGTCGATGCCGAGCGCCTTGGTCACCAGGTTCTTGTGCTGCGCGTACTTGGCCTGCTCGGATGTGATTAGTCCCGAATCGATCTGCTCCTGCAGCAGGGAATGGTCGCGCGTGATCTGCTTGAGCGTGCCTTCGCGCATGCGGTACAGGCGCGAGTCGCCCAGGTGCGCCACCAGCGCCTTGTTGTCGTAGAACAGGCACACCACCAGCGTGGTGCCCATGCCCGCGTACTGCGGCTGGCTTTGCGCGGCATGGTAGATCGAGGTGTTCGCCTTGAGCACCTGCTCGCGAACCAGGCGCGCGGCGACGATCCTGTTGCTTTCCGGATCGATCTCGTACGGCTTCACCTTGGCGAGCAGCTGCTGCATCTCGGTGGTGATCAGGGTAGTGGCCATGCCGCTCGCCACTTCGCCCGCGTTGTATCCGCCCATGCCGTCGGCCAGGACTGCCAGGCCGTTCGCCGGGTCCGACGCGATCGAGTCCTCGTTGTGCGAGCGGACCATGCCGGGATCGGTGCACGACGCGATCTCGAGGGCTTGACTCAGATCCATGCGCTCACAACTCGATGTCCACGCTCTTGACGCCGCCGGAGGGCGCCGCCGCGCCGCGCAGCGCCGCGGCGAACTCCTCGCCGCTCTGGTAGCGCTCGTCGGGGTTCTTGGCCAGCGCCTTGTCGAGGAACGCTACCAGACCCGGCGCCACGCCCGGGTTGACCAGCACGATGTCCGCGGGCGGCTCGCTGGCGATCTTGTACATGAGCTGTGCCATCGACTCGCCCTCGAACGGCAGCTTGCCGCACAGCAGCTGGTACAGACTCACCGCGAGCGAGAACAGGTCCGAACGACCCTCGATTTTCTTTCCGGCGAGCTGTTCGGGCGACATGTAAGACGGCGTGCCCAGCACCATCCCGGTCCTGGTCTTCGAGGAATCGGTCAGGCGCGCAATGCCGAAATCGGTGAGCTTCAGCGTGTCGGTGTCGGCGTGGTACATCATGTTTGCCGGCTTGACGTCGCGGTGCACCACGCTCTGCTTGTGCGCGTAGCCCAGCGCGTCGGCAGCGCGCGCGACGATCGACACCGCACGGTTCGCGGGCAGCAGGTTGTCCGCCTTCACGTAGGGCGCCAGGTCACCGCCTTTGAGCAGCTCCATGGCGATGTAGCAGAAATCGTGTTCCTCGCCGGTGTCGTAAATGGTCACGATGTTCGGATGCGACAGACGGCCGGCGGTTTCCGCCTCGCGGAAAAAACGCTCCTTCACCTCGCCGAGCTCTTCCGCCTCGAACTCCTGCGACAGCGCCATGGTCTTGATTGCCACCTCGCGGCCGATCTTGGGGTCCTTGCCGAGGTACACCACGCCCATCGCGCCCTTGCCCAGTTCCTTTTGCACCTCGAACCTGCCGAACTTGGGCTTCTCGCCCGCCGCCAGGTTCAGCGACCCGCCGGGGTGGCTCGAGCCGCCGCCCAGCATGACCGTCTCGGACAACTGCTTGGCGCGCGACAGCTTTTGATCGAGATCCTTGAATTTCGGATTGTACCCATGCATGTGACGGAACACCGACTCCGCCTTGTTGAATTGGCGCTTTCTCTCGAAATCGAGCGCCAGGTTGTAAAAGTTGTCCATCACCGTGTCCGACATCGGCACCTGGCGGAATTTGTCCCAGGCGAGGTCGAGCTGGCCCTGGGCCTGGTAGGCGATGCCGAGCATGCGGCTGGATTCGGCCGACGATTGGTCGGATTTCAATTTGGCACGCTCGGTGACGATGAAGCGCTTGGAAATGAGCGCGATGTGCCCCACCAGCAGCAGCACACAGGGCACCATCAGCTGCATCCACGTGGCCCGGGTCGTCATCATCACGAAGTGCGCGGCGATCAGCACGGCGAGCACGCCCGCGGTGACGACGGCCGCGGGCGCCGCATTCAGGCGTGGCAGCAGGATGATGAGGTAGAGCGCGACCAGCAGGAACACCAGTTTTTCGACGATCCAGGTCCAGGTCGGCGCGACGAAAAAGTGCTCCTGCAGAATGGACGACACAGAATGGGCCAGCGTCAGCACCGGCGCCATGGCGGGCGACACCGGCGTCACCGAGGTGGCGCCCACACCCGCCGCGGTGGCCCCGATCAGCACGATCTTGCCGGCGTACTTGGCGGCGGGGATCTTGCCCGTGATCACGTCGTAGAAGGAATCCACCTGGAACGCCGGCCGTCCCTCCCGGTCCTTGTAGAAATAGGTGTACATCTGCAGCGCCGGGTCGGTGCCGACACGCAGCCGTCCCAGTGTCACGCCCTCATTGGCGAGGATCCTGATGTCGGCCGGACGCAGGTTGAGGCTTTGCGCGGCGATCATCAGGGACAGCGAGGGGAAGTGGTGCTCGAAATAGCGCAATATCAGCGGCTCGGTGCGAATGCCGCCGTCGACGTCGGGATTGGCGTTCAAGTGCCCCAGGCCCGCCGCGGCGCGGCCCAGACTGTCCAGCGGCACCTGCACCTCGGAGGCCGGCAGGGCGCCGAGCTCGGCGCCCGTGCCGGGTAGTGCGTTCTTCACCACATAGTTGGCGAGCGCACGGTCGGGCTTGCCGCGCGGAATGTCGATGGTGAACAGCATCGGCAGCAGCACGCTGCCCGCGTTGGCGTAGCTTTCTGCCAGGCGGTGGTCGGTATTGAGTGCGGCCTCCGCCTCTTTGAGCAAGCCGAGCATCGGCGAGGGCTCCGCGCCCCCCGCCTGCGCCTTCGCCGCCAGTTCCAGCAGCCTGGTGATGTACTGATAGCCGGGATCGATCTGCGGCTCGAACAGGAACAGCGTGTAGGCGATGACTTTGGCATTCGCGCCCGCCAGCAGGTCGGTCATGCGCGCGTGCATTTCGCGCGACCACGGCCAGCGCCCGATGTTGGCGATCGAAGTGTCGTCGATGGCGATCACCGCAATCTTGTCCGAAGGTGTGCGCGAGGTGGCTTGCACGCCGATGTCGTAGGCCTTGCGCTCCAGGCTCTGCAGCAGGTCACTGCCGCCCGCGAACAACATGAGCACCACGACCGCGAGGCCGAGGAACCAGTCGCTCTTCCAGAATCCGGATCTCATGCCTGGGCTCTCCCCGATACCTGTTGTCGATTCGAGGCGGCCCTGCCTCCGACAACGTCCCTTGAAACAGTAGTCTGGACCGCATTCTTGCAGTCGAAACTAAGCTGCGTCAAATGTTTAGGCGCGGACGACCCCGCGGCATTGCCGCCGCGCGCAGGCAGCCGGGAAATCAGTTGCCGAGGATCTGCCCGGGCTTGATGGAACCGCTGGCGAGCAGGTCCGGGGCGGCGAGCTTCTTGCCGTCGCCCAGCTTCGCCTTGCCGGCGTGGATGCGCCCGCCCTGGGCGGCAATGACCAGCCGGCCGTCTTCCAGCCCGAGAATTTCGCCGATCTTGCCCTTTACCGCGCCAAACGTGCGCACCAGCTCCTTGCGGCAGTCGAATAGCTGCAGCTTCGCGCCGTTGCACGGTGTCCAGGCGCCGGGCGCCGGGTCGCAGCCGCGGATCAGATTGTGGATCACGTCAACGTGGGTGGCCCAGTGGATCCTGGCCTCGGCCTCGCGAAACCAACCCTCGTAGGACGCCTGGGACTCGTCCTGCGCGGTTTCCTTGTGCTTGCCCGCGACCACCAGGTCTGCCGCCTCCAGAATGGCCTTCACGCCCATCGGGAAGAGGCGCTCGAAGTAGACCGTGCCGAGCGTGTCGTTGTCGCCCACCGGGGTGCGTTTTTGCAGGATCACCGCGCCCTCGTCCAGGCCATCGGTCGGCCGGAAAATGCTCAGCCCGGTTTCCTTCTCGCCACGCGTGATCGGCCAATTGATCGAGGACGGGCCGCGGTATTTGGGCAGCAGGGAGGGGTGGTACTGGATGGTGCCGCGCTTCGGGATATTGACGAACTCCTGCGGCGCGAACTGCAGCACGAAGGCCATGATGCCGATGTCGGCGCCGGCCTCCCGCATCGCCAGCGCCGCCTCGGGCGCGCGCAGCGACTTGAACTGGTGCACCCTGAGGCCCTTTTCCTGCGCGGCCACGCGCAACACGTCGGGCCTCGCGCCTTCTTTCTCGGGCGCGCAGAACACCGCCGCCACCTGGTCGCCGCGCGCGAGGCACGCCTCCAGCACGGCCTTGCCGAAATCCTGCTGGCCGACGATGGCGATTTTCATGCGGCCTTCTTGGGCGGGACCGAAAACGCCCCGGCGGTTTTCAACGAAGCTATTTTCGCATCGTCGTAGCCCAGCACCTGCTTGAGCACCTCATCGGTATGCTCGCCCAGCGTAGGCGAGCGCTTGATGACGGCGGGCGAGTCGGAGAGCTTGATCGGCATGCCCACGTTCCACCACTTGCCGCGCTGCGGGTGGTCGAGCTCGACCCACATGTCGCGCCCGCGCACGTGCTCGTCGTTCGCCAGGTCCGCGGTGCCCATGATCGGTCCGCAGGGCACGTCCAGCGGATTGAGGATCGCCATGAACTCGCGCTTGCTGTAGTTCCTGGCGAATTCGGTGATCAGCCGCCACATCTCGTTCTGATTCTTTCTGCGGTCGGCGATTTTCGCGAACCTCGGGTCCTTCGCCAGGGCCTCGCCCCCGATCCGGTTGGCGAGCCCTTCCCACACGGCTTCCTGCACCACTACGTAGAGCCAGTCGTTGGGGCCGTGCGGCTTGCAGTGGATGGCGTTGCCGAGCTGGCCGCCGCCCGAGTCGTTGCCGCCGCGCGGCACGTCGCCCATGCCCTGGCGGGTCGGCACCGAGAACTCCGACAGGCCGCCGCGGGTGAGGCGCTGATGGTCGCGAAACTTCACGCGGCACAGGTTCATCACGCCGTCCATCATCGCCACCTCCACATACTGCCCCTGCCCCGTGCGATCAGCTTGACGCAGGGCTGCCAGCAGGCCGATGGCGAGATGCAGCCCGGTGCCGGTGTCGCCGATCTGCGCGCCGGTGACGAACGGCGGTCCGTCGGGCACGCCGGTGGTGCTCATCGCGCCGCCCATCGCCTGCGCCACGTTTTCGTAGGCCTTGAAGTCGGCATACGGGCCCGAGGAGCCGAAGCCCTTGATTGCGCCCATGACGATCTTCGGGTTGAGCTCGTGGATCTTCTCCCAGCTGAAGCCGAGCCGGTCGAGCACGCCCGGGCCGAAGTTCTCCATGATGATGTGGCATTTCTTCAACAGGTCGACGAACACCTGCTTGCCCTCGGCGCTCTTCATGTTGACGGTGATCGAGCGCTTGTTGCAGTTGAGCATCGTGAAATACAGGCTGTCGGCGTTCGGCACGTCGCGCAACTGGCCGCGCGTGGCGTCACCGGCGGGATTCTCGAACTTGATCACGTCGGCGCCCATCCAGGCAAGGAGCTGCGAGCAGGTCGGGCCCGCCTGCACGTGCGACATGTCGAGGATGCGGACTCCCTTCAAAGCTTCCATTCTGGTCTCCAATGCTTCTGAGGCTATTTCTGAGGCATTACTTCTTCTTGGCGGTCGGATTCAGGCTCGTGATGCGACCGCTTTCGGTGCCGGCGGTTTCATCGATCACGGCATTGATGAGCGTGGGCCTGCGCGAGCGGATGGCGTCTTCCATGCCCTTGCGCAGCTCGGCCGGCGTCGCGGCGTACACGCCCACGCCGCCGAAAGCCTCCATCAGCTTCTCGTAGCGCGCGTCCTTGACGAACACCGTGGGCGCGACGTCGCCGCCCCTCGGGTTGACGTCGGTGCCCTTGTAGACGCCGTTGTTGTTGAGGATCACCACGCACACGGGCAGGTTGTAGCGGCAGATGGTCTCGACTTCCATGCCGGAGAAGCCGAAGGCGCTGTCGCCCTCGATCGCGATCACCTGCTGCTTGGTCACCACAGCGGCGGCGACGCAGTAGCCCATGCCGACGCCCATGATGCCCCAGGTGCCGACGTCGATGCGCTTCCTCGGCTTGTACATGTCGACGATGCTGCGCGTGAAGTCGAGGGCGTTGGCGCCCTCGTTGACGAACATCGCCTCCGGATTCGCCTTGACGATGTCGCGCACCACGGCGAGCGCGCTGTGGAAATTCATCGGCGACGGATTTGTCGCCAGCGTCTCGGCCATCTTGGCGATGTTCTTGGTCTTGCGCTCGGCGATGGCTGCAAGCCAATCCGCCGGCGGCTTGGGCCAGCCAGCGCCCGCATCTTTGTCCATGGCCGCCAGCAGCGCCGATACGCAGGAGCCGATGTCGCCCACCACCGGCGCATCAATGCGCACGTTGCTGTCGGCCTCGGTGGGCGAAATGTCGACCTGGATGAAGCTCTGCCCGCCCCAGTCCTTGTGGGACTTGCCGCCCCAGGTCTTGCCCTTGCCGTGCGAGAGCAGCCAGTTGAGGCGCGCGCCGACGAGCACGACGACGTCGGCCTCGGGCAGGACGAACGATCGGGCGGCCGACGCGCACTGCTCGTGCGTGTCGGGCAGCAGGCCCTTCGCCATGGACATGGGGAGATACGGAATGCCGGTCTTCTCGACCAGCGCGCGAACTTCCGCGTCGGCCTGGGCGTAAGCGGCGCCCTTGCCGAGGACGATGAGCGGTTTCTTCGCGCCCTTGAGCAGCGCCAGCGCGCGTTGCACGGCATCGGGCGCGGGGATCTGCTTCGGCGCGGGATCCACGACCTTGATCAGCGAATTCTTCCCGGCTGCGGCGTCGATGGCTTGCGCGAAGAGCTTCGCCGGCAGGTCCAGGTAGACACCGCCCGGGCGGCCGGAGACGGCGGCGCGGATGGCGCGCGCCACGCCGACGCCGATGTCCTCGGCGTGCAGCACGCGGAAGGCGGCCTTGGCGAGCGGCTTGGC
>CAZOSA010000094.1:0-7490 GCA_964582155.1 uncultured Enterobacteriaceae bacterium
GGTCGTCCGCGGATCCTCAAGAGAAAGCATTGTATCAGGCGACCTTCCGCCGTCGTTCTCGGCTAGCGCCTCTCCGAGGCTTGCACAAAATAGCATCAGGCGGCACCCTCTCGTCGGGGAAGGCAGCACCTAAAAAATCCATAAGCGCATGAGTCAACTGCTCATACAGCAATATCTCAATCAGCTTGCCACGCTCAAGAGGGTTTGCATCGACCGCCGAGAGCTTGTGCAGGTCCGGGCGTCGCGGGCGATCCATACTCCGCTATCGACGACAGCGGCCTCCCCTTGCCGCATTACGGCTCGTCGTGAACGCTATCGTGATCGACGCACGTCCGCCGCGGCACGCCGTCCCAGAGGGCAACCGGCCCAGCGCCTTGCGGCTTTAGCACAACCTTGCGGATTGCCTCACGGACGAGTTCTGCGACACTGCGTCCCGACCGCGCCGCAGCTTTGCGCAGCGCGTCGAACTCTTCTTCCCGCAGGTAGACCTGAGTCTTTTCCATGTATGTCACTTTAGTGGACCAAGTGACCTGCATCAAGCCAAGGTATTCAGCGAAACGAGTACCGCAGGAACAGATGGTCTTTGCCGCGCCGCGCGTCGATCAAGCGTCCCCATAGCGGACTCCGAGGCGCGAAAGTCCGGCCCATGACGAGGCCGAGCCGCCGATCGCCCGCGTTGCGCCCGGCAATCTGCGGCGCGAGGGTCAGGAACTGTTCGTCGAGGAGGCGATCTGCGAAAAAGTCGCCGAGCAATCGCGGCCCGCCTTCGACCAGAATCAGCTTGCCGGCACTCACCCGGCGCACCTGGTCGAGGATGGATCTCGCGCGTATCGCGTTACCGCCGCGCACTGCGCGGATCTCGACCGAAGCGGGCGCCGCTGACCTGCGCAACCGTTTCGCGCCCGCGGCGCTCGTCACGATCAGCGAGCGCATCTCGCCGGATGCGAACACGGGCAGCCTCAGGTCGAGCCGGCCGCTGCCGCTGACGACCACCATCAGCGGCAGCGCGCGTTTGCGCAGTGCCGTGCGCAGCCGGCGATATTCATCGGCGAGGCCGGGGAAAATGCGTTCGGCCGTCCAGACGTGATGCCGATCGACGCCCAGCGTACCTGCGCCGACGATCACCACGTCTGCGATGGCGCGCAACAGGCCCATCACCATGCGGTCCTGGGCGCTGAATCCGCTGATGTCGCCGCCGCTGGCGTGTCCCTTCTCATTGAGCGAAACGACGCCGTCCAGCGTGGTGACGAAATTGCTGATGACGTACGGCCGTGCACGCGCGATGGGCATGCGCAGTCGTCCGTACAGGCGAGCCAGCCTGGGAGGCAACGGCAGCGTCTGGCCGCGTTTTGCCTCGTAAAGCGTTTCGAGGGGTGCGAGAGCGGGTTTCATGCAACCCGGATCATACGGCCCGCCACGAAGCTGCAGGCCCTGCCAGCGCGACCGGTGGTGCGCCCGCGCACAGACCGCGACCCGGCCGGAGAAGAATATCAAGGCGGCAACGGGCAGCCGTTCTCAGGAGTTCGCGATGGCGAAATGCGACGCGTGCGGCAATGACTACGACAAAAGCTTTCAGGTTGTCACGCGAGGCAAGACCCATACGTTCGACAGCTTCGAATGCGCGATCCATATGCTCGCGCCGACCTGCGTGCAATGCGGCGTGCGCATGATCGGCCACGGCCTGGAGAAGGACGGCCGGATGTTTTGCTGCGATCACTGCGCCGAGATGGCGGGCGTGAAGGAACTGCGCGACCGCGCCTGAAAGACGCTTCTCGAGGCCCTCATGAAACAGCCCAAAAGCTCCACCAAGGCGCGCGCGTCGCGCAAACCTCTGGATCCGCGGCGATTCCCGTCGAGTGCGCAAACAGAAGCGAGCGCGGGTCGTGAAAAGGTTCGCGAGGTGGCGTATCGCGTGCGTGCACCGCGTCAATCGGAGCGTCGCGGAGAAAGAACAGGCAAGCGCCGGACTGGCACCTGATCTCACGGTGCGCAAGCCCCAATATTCCTCGGGGCTAGTCGATGAGGGAAATCACCGCTTCGCCGCAGCCGGCTTCACACGCCAGATCACGTTGCCGACGTCGTCCGCGACGAGCAGAGCGCCTGCCCGGTCCACCGCCACCCCCACGGGGCGGCCCAGGGCATCACCCTTCGCGTCGACAAAGCCGGTCAGCACGTCCTCGGGAACCCCGACCGGGCGTCCATCGGCAAACGCCACGAAGATGACTTTGTAGCCGCTGCGCGGTTTTCGATTCCACGAGCCGTGCTGGCCGATGAACGCCCCGCCGGCATAGCGCTTCGGCAAAAGACTGCCGCGATAGAACACCAACCCGAGTGAGGCGGTATGCGTGCCGAGCGCATAGTCAGGCGCAATGGCACGAGCGACCAGATCGGGACGCGGGGGTTTCACCCGCGCATCGACGTGCTGGCCGTAATAGCTGTACGGCCAGCCGTAGAAGGCGCCATCCCGCACCGAGGTCATGAAGTCGGGCACCAGGTCGCTGCCAATCTCGTCGCGTTCATTGACCGCGGTCCAGAGCGCGCCGCTTTGCGGCTGCCAATCGAGCCCGTTCGGATTGCGCAAACCCGAGGCGAACAGCCGCGAGCGCCCGGTTGCGGGATCGACCTCCAGGATGGCAGCACGATTGACCTCGTTCTGCATGCCGTTTTCGCCCACATTGCTGTTCGAGCCCACCGTCACATAGAGGCGCGAACCATCGCGGCTCGCAATGACATTCTTGGTCCAGTGGTGGTTGATCGTGCCCGCCGGCAGATCGACGACTTTTACGCCGGGCGCGCTGATCTGCTTATCGCCCGCTTTGTAGGGAAAGCGCATGAGCGAATCGGTGTTGGCGACATAGAGGTCGCTGCCGACGAGCGCCATGCCGAAAGGCGAGGTCAGTCCGGCCAGGAAGACGGTTCGCATCTCCGCGATGCCGTCCCCGTCCGTGTCGCGCAGCAGCGTGATGCGGTTGGCGCTTGCACCTCCTGCGCCTGCACGTTTCCTCAGGAGCTTCGTCACCCAGCCCTTGATGCCGGCCGTGTCGTCCGGCCTGGGCGGCCCATTGGTTTCGGCAACGAGTACATCCCCGTTGGGAAGGACATGGAGCCAGCGGGGGTGATCGAGCCCGGCCGCGTAGGCATTTACCGAAAGTCCGGCCGCAGCCACCGGCGTCGCCCCGTCCGGCCAGCCCTTGGCCGGGGCGATGAGGACCGACGGTATGAGCGTCGGGTTCGGCGGCGGCAAGGTCGGCCGGGGCCCGATTCCGGCGCTCTCCGGCAATTTGGCCATTTCGCCGCAGCCGGCGAGATTCAGGATCAGCAAACTGGCCAGTAGAGACAATGCGATGGGCATGTGCATTGGGATCTTAACGGAGCGCTTCGAGCAGTTGCGGCAGGACCTTGGGGGTCGCGGCCGCGATGTCGCCGCTGTCGAGATAACCCGGCCCGCCCTGCAGGTCGCCGACCAGCCCGCCCGCCTCCAGGATCAGCAGTGCGCCCGCCGCCATGTCCCAGCGCGACAGGCCCATTTCCCAGAATGCGTCGAGGCGACCTGCGGCCACGTAGGCGAGGTCCAGCGCCGCGGCGCCGGCGCGGCGCACGCCGGCCGACGAAGTCATGGCGGTTCGCAATTGGCGCATGTACAGCTCGAGGCGCGACTGCTCCTTGAAGGGAAAGCCGGTGCCCACCAGCGCGTCCTTCAGCTGCGTGCACTTGGAGACGCGCATGCGCCGGTCGTCGAGGAACGCGCCGCGGCCGCGGCTGGCGGTGAACAGTTCGTTCTTCCCGGGGTCGTAGACCACCGCCTGGGACAGCGTGCCGCGATGCTCGAGCGCGATCGACACGCAGTATTGCGGGAAGCCGTGGATGTAGTTGGTGGTGCCGTCCAGCGGGTCGATCACCCACAGGTACTCCGCGCGCGCTCCCGCGGTCGCGCCCGATTCCTCCGCCAGGATGGCGTGCTCCGGGTAGGCGCGGCGAATGATGCCGATGATCGCCTGCTCCGCCGCCTTGTCCACCTGGGTGACAAAATCGTTCTTGTTCTTCGCCCTGACCTCGAGCGCGCCGCCTTCGAGCGCGGCCCGGTTGATGATCGAGCCGGCGCGCCGCGCGGCCTTCACCGCGATATTGAGCATCGGATGCATGCCGTATTCTAGACTGCGCGCATGTCCGACTTTCGCATCGTCCTGTGCAGGCCGAGCCATCCCGGCAACATCGGCGCGGCTGCGCGCGCCATGAAGACCATGGGTCTGGCCGACCTGCGGCTGGTCGCGCCGCAGCGCTTTCCAGCACCCGAGGACGCCTGGATGGCGACCCACGCCGCCGACGTACTTGCCGCGGCGCGCACGCACACGACGCTCGCCGAGGCCATCGCCGACTGCGCGGCGGCGTTCGCGCTGTCGGCGCGCCCGCGCGAATGGTCGCCGCAGGTGCTGGAGGTGCGCGCTGCCGCCGCGCGCGCGACGGCGCTGGCGGCGCCGGTGGCTTTCGTGTTCGGCAACGAGATGGCGGGCCTCACCAACGAGGAACTTTTCGCCTGCCAGTTCCTCGTCCACATTCCAGCAGCCCCGGGGCACAGTTCGCTCAACCTGGCGCAGGCGGTGCAGGTGGTCTGCTACGAGCTGCACATGGCGACGGGTGCGGTGGTGCCCGCAGCGCGCAGCGAGAAGCTGGCGACGATACAAGACATCGAAGGCCTCTACGGGCACCTCGAGGAAGCCGCGTCCTCGACCGGCTTCATGGCGCCGGGGTCCAAGCTGCGCGAGCGTTGGCGGCGCCTCTTTTCCCGCGTTCCGGCGCTGGAACGCGAGGAGGTGAACATCCTGCGCGGGCTGCTCAAATCCCTGCTCAAGAAATAGTTGATCGGAATACTCGGATAATCTAAAGTTGGCGCATGTTCAGCCAATTGCGTGAAGATATTGCGAGCATTTTCGAGCGTGATCCTGCGGCGCGGACCACCTTCGAGGTCCTGACCTGCTACCCGGGCCTGCACGCGATCTACATTCACAAGCTCGCCCGTTGGTTCTGGACGCACGGGCTGCGCTGGGCGGGCCGGTTCACATCCCACTTCGGCCGCTGGGCGACCGGGATTGAAATCCACCCGGGCGCGATCGTCGGCCGGCGCGTGTTCATCGATCACGGCATGGGGGTGGTGATCGGCGAGACCGCGGAGGTAGGCGACGATTGCACCATCTACCAGGGCGTGACGCTTGGCGGAACGACCTTGTATCGGGGTGCCAAGCGCCATCCGACTCTCGGTGCGGGCGTCATGGTCAGCGCCGGCGCCAAGGTGCTGGGCGGATTCACCGTGGGTACGGGAGCGAAGATCGGCTCCAACGCGGTGGTGGTGAAAGAGGTGCCGGCGGGTGCCACGGTGGTCGGAATCCCGGGGCGCATCATCAAGGAAGCCCAGGTACAAAAGGAGCCGCATTTCGCCGCCTATGCGGTCGAGCAGGGGCAGGACGACCCCTATGCTCAGGAACTGCGCAGGCTCGCTCAGCATTCGGCCGAGCTCGAGCAGACGCTCGCCACGCTCAAGGAGAAGCTGCTCGAACTCGAAAAAGACGAGCGCAGAGAACAGCTTAGGGCGGTCAAGTAATTGTTGACCGATTCAGTCGGAATTAGCTATACTTGACTACGTTGATCGGGTATTCGGAGCCACGATGAGACTTACGACCAAGGGCAGGTTCGCGGTCACCGCGATGGTGGATCTGGCCATGCGCCAGACGCGCGGGCCGGTGACACTCGCGGCGATCAGCGAGCGGCAGCACATCTCGCTGTCCTACCTCGAGCAGCTGTTCGGCAAGCTGCGCCGCAGAAATCTCGTCTCCAGTGTGCGCGGGCCGGGCGGCGGTTATCGCCTGGCGCAGCCGATGCAGGGCATCTCGGTGGCCAACATCGTCATCGCGGTGGACGAGCCGCTCGATGCCACCCAATGCGGCGGCAAGGAGAACTGCGCCGACGACAAGCGCTGCATGACGCACGACCTGTGGGCGAACCTGAACAAGAAGATGCACGAGTACCTGTCGTCGGTGAGCCTCGCGGACCTGGTGGCGCAGCAGGCGGGCAGGCCGGTCGCCGTGCTGCACGTCAAGCGCCCGGTGGAAACGGTGGCCGCGTGAAGCTGCCGATTTACCTCGATTACTCGGCGACCACGCCGGTGGATCCGCGTGTGGCGCAGAAGATGATCCCGTACCTCACCGAGCACTTCGGCAATCCGGCGAGCCGCTCGCACGCCTTTGGCTGGGAGGCGGAACAGGCGGTGGACGAAGCGCGCGGCCATGTGGCTGCCCTCATCGGCGCCGACCCGAAGGAAATCGTGTGGACCTCGGGCGCCACCGAGGGCAACAACCTCGCCATCAAGGGCGCCGCGCATTTCAACCGGGCCCGCGGCAAGCATCTGATCACGCAGAAGACCGAGCACAAGGCGACGCTCGACACGATGCGCGAACTCGAGCGCCAGGGTTTCGAGTGCACCACCCTCGAAGTCGAAGAGAACGGCATCGTCGACCTGAACAAGCTCGAGGCGGCGATCCGCCCGGATACCATCCTGATGTCGATCATGATGGTCAACAACGAGATCGGCGTGATCCAGCCGATCGCCGCAATCGGCGAGATCTGCCGCGCCAGGGGCATCGTGTTCCATTGCGACGCGGTGCAGGCCGCGGGCAAGCTGCAGATCGACCTCGGCACGCTGAAAGTGGACCTGCTTACTCTCACCGCGCACAAGATGTACGGCCCCAAAGGCATCGGTGCCCTGTATGTGCGCAGAAAGCCGCGCGTCAGGATCGAGCCGCAGATCCACGGTGGCGGGCACGAGCGGGGCTTGCGTTCCGGGACGCTGGCCACGCACCAGATCGTCGGGTTGGGCGAGGCGGCGCGCATCGCCAGGCTCGAGATGGCGACCGACAACGAACGCATCCGGGCGCTGCGCGAACGGCTGTGGCAAGGTCTGTCGTCGATGGAGGCGGTGGTGCTGAATGGCGACCTGGAGCAGCGCATCCCCGGCAACCTCAACGTCAGCTTCAACTACGTCGAGGGCGAGTCCCTGATCATGGCGATCAAGGACATCGCGGTGTCTTCGGGTTCGGCCTGCACGTCGGCCTCGCTCGAGCCGTCGTACGTGCTGCGCGCGCTGGGGCGCTCGGACGAACTGGCGCATTCCTCGATCCGCTTCACGCTCGGCAGATTCACCACCGAGCAGGAGATCGACTACGCGGTGAAACTGGTCAAGGCCAAGGTGGCAAAATTGCGCGAGCTGTCGCCGCTTTGGGAGATGTACCAGGACGGCGTCGACTTGAACACGGTCCAGTGGGCCGCACATTGAGGCAGAGGTAACCATGGCATACAGCGAAAAAGTCATCGATCACTACGAGAACCCGAGAAACGTCGGGTCGTTCGACAAGGACGACGAGGCGGTGGGCACCGGCATGGTCGGCGCGCCGGCCTGCGGCGACGTGATGAAGCTGCAGATCCGCGTCAACAAGGACGGC
>CAZOSA010000095.1:0-7402 GCA_964582155.1 uncultured Enterobacteriaceae bacterium
CGAAGCGGCCATGCCGCGCGAGCTCTCCGGCGGCGAGCTGCAGCGCATCGCGATCGCGCGCGCCCTGGTCGGCGAGCCCAAGCTGGTGCTCGCGGACGAACCCACGGGCAACCTCGACCCCGACAATGCGCGCCAGGTGCTGGAAGTGCTGCGCGGGCAGGTAAAGCGCCATGGCGCCGCCGGCATCCTCGTCACGCATTCCGAGGCCGCCGCCGCCACCTGCGACCGGCGTTACCGGCTGGATGCCGACGGACTGAGAGCGCTGTAAATGGGGACAGACCCTATTTGAATAGTTTGCGGGCAGGGTAGGGCAGCGCCGCGCCGCCGAGCGCCTCCTCGATTCTCAGGCCCTCGTTCCACTTCGCCATGCGCTCGGAGCGCGCGAAGCTGCCGACCTTGAGCTGGGAAACGCCCCAGCCGACGGCGAGGTGCACGATGCTCACATCCTCGGTCTCGCCGGAGCGCGCGGACACGATGGCGCGCATGCCTTTGGCGCGCGCCGTGGTCCAGCACGCGAGGGTCTCGGTGACGGTGCCCACCTGGTTGGGCTTGAGCAAGACGGCGTTCGCGAGTTCCGGATCCACCTTTGCCGCCGCGGTGACGAACAGGTCGTCGCCGACGATCTGCACGCGCCCGCCCACCGCCCTCGTGAACGCGCGCATCGCTTCAGGGTCGTCCTCGGCGAACGGATCTTCGATCGAGACGATGGGGTACGCGTCCAGCCAGCGCAGCAGCATCGCGTGCAGCTGCTCCGCCGTGAGCGAGCGGTTCTCCAGCGCCAGCTGGTAGCGCCCGCCGCGGTAGAACTGGCTGGCCGCCACGTCGAGCGCGATGGCGACGTCGGCGCCGGGCTCGAAGCCGGCGTCGCTGATCGCCCCCACCAGTTCGGCGAGGCCTTCCTCGTTGGATTTGAACGAAGGCCAGTAGCCGCCTTCGTCGGCCACGCCTTGCAGCGCGCCTTTCTTCGCCAGCCTGGCGCCGGCGGCGCGATAGACCTCGGCGATCCACTCCAGGCTCTCGGCAAAACTGCCGGCGCCGGGGCAAATCACCATGTAGTCCTGGATGTCCACGCGCCCCCGGGCGTGCGCGCCGCCGCCGAAAATCTGCACCTGCGGCACCGGCATCGCCACGCGCTTCTCGCCGGCGAGATGGCGCCACAAGGGTTTGCGCGCTGCGGCGGCCGAAGCCTGGACGCAGGCCAGCGATACGGCGACGATGGCATTGGCGCCCAGGCGAGACTTGTCGGGGGTTCCGTCCAGCGCGATGAGCTTGCGGTCCACAGCCTCCTGCTGGCGCGCGTCCACGCCAAGCAACGCGGTGCGGATCGCCGTATTCACGTTGCGCACTGCAACGTTCGCATCCAGCGCCTTCGCCTCGCCCGCGCCGGTCGACGCGCCTGCGGGCGCGATGGCACGCCCGTGCACGCCCTTCAGGTGCACCTCGGCTTCCACCGTGGGCCGCCCGCGCGAGTCCCATACGCGGCGGGCGTGGACGTCTACGATTCTTGCCATGCGGCGCGTACCTCGGCGAGCCGGGCGGGTGGCGAGACGAGCAGCGCGCGCGCCACGCGCCGCACGCGCGCTTTCTGAGCTTCGTCTGTCAGGTATTCGACGGGCGACTTGCCATCCACTCTCGCGAGCAGCAGGCCAGGCAGCAGGCTCGCCGCACGCGCTTCGAGCCCCGGGGGTGCATGCAGTCCAAGGTACGCCTCGGCGAGCGAGTCGAAGCACTCGAGGAAACGCGCCTGCGCCCGCGGTACCCAGCAGCACTTGAGCAGCAGGTGGTTGAGGCAAAACGCCAGATCGAAGGCCGGATCGCCGTACCAGGCGCACTCGGCATCGAGGAATACCGGCCCCCGCGGTCCGACGAGAATGTTCTTCGGACTGACGTCGCCGTGCACCAGGGCGATGCGCGTTGCCGCAGTGCGCGCGGCGAGCGATTGCAACTGCGCCGCGACATCCGGGTGCGCTTTCGCGCTGGCAAGCAGGTAGGGCTCCAGCCGGATGGCGTGGAAACCCGCATCGGTCGCGAACTGCGTCGCGACCTCGGCGTCATTCGCCGTCGCCGCGTGGATGCGCGCAAGGCGCTCGCCGACCTGGCGCGCGAACTCCGGCACGGCCCGGCCCTCGCGCAATTCGTTCTTCCACAGCGGGTAACGCGCGCCGTCGAGAAACTCCATGGCGAACAATCCGGCCTCGTCGTGCGCCAGGACGCGCGGTGCGCTTCCCGGCGAGATGCGCGCTGCCGCCTGCATCCAGCGCCATTCGTAGCGGTTGCGCTCGACCGGCGCCTCCCATAGCTGTGCCACGCGCAGCCGCGACAGCGCGCGCTTGACGCACACCGGCCCGGAGCGCAGTTCGACCTTCCAGATGTCGGAAGAGACGCCTCCGGTGAGGGCCTCGGCGGCAGGAATTTCGTCGTCGTCGGCCAGTCCCGCGGCGCGCAGGAATCCCAGCACGGGCTCAGGGAGCAAGGCGTTCAATGATCCAGCCTGCCTTTGAGCCCTCCGGCGCGCGGCGGTAACGCAGCCGGTCATGCAGGCGGTCGGCGCGCCCCTGCCAGAATTCGATCGCCTCCGGCATGAGGCGGTAGCCGCCCCAGTGCGCAGGGCGCGGCGGCTGTTCGCCGTAGCGCTGCGCCATGGCCTCGAGCGATTGCTCCAGCGCCGCGCGACCGGCGACCGGCTCGCTCTGCGCCGAGGCCCAGGCCGAGAGCCGGGCGCCCAGGGGGCGGCTGGCGTAGTAAGCGTCGGAGTCCGGCGCCGCCACTTTTCCCACGGCACCCTCGATGCGCACCTGGCGCTCAAGCTCCGACCACAGGAACACGAGGCAGGCTTGCGGCAGCGCCGCAAGCTCGCGTCCCTTGCGGCTCTGGTAGTTGGTGTAGAAGACGAAGCCGCCGCCGTCCACCCCCTTGAGCAGAACGACGCGCGCCGTGGGCGCGCCCGAAGCCGACACCGTGGCGAGCGTCATGGCGTTGGCGAGCGGCAATTGCGCGGCCAGCGCGTCCTCGAACCAGCGCCCGAACTGGACCAGGGGGTCGGCGTGCGCATCAGTTTCCGAGAGCCCCGTACGCATGTACTCCTGGCGCAGGTCGGCGATATTCATAGGGCGGATTCTATAAGAATGAAGGCGCAAATCAGCAGCTTGCTGCCCGCGGCTGAGCTTTTCTTACATGATTGCGGCGAGCGCGTGCTCCGAGCTTATGCGGCAGGGCGCTGTGCAAATGCACGCCGCGCGGAACGGGAAAAGCGCGCCATTGTCCATCGCAGACATTGACATGCTCCTCTGGATTCGGCATCTTTCGCCCACCGCCGCTCCGTGGCGGGGAAAAATCCGGATCTCTAGAGTTCGTTTCCGCACAGAGGAGAAACACAGATGGCGAAGAAGAAAGCGAAGAAGGCAGGCAAGAAGCGTAAGCCGAATGCGGCGTTCATGAAGCCGATGAACCCAAGCGCGTCGCTGGCGGCGGTGATCGGTTCCAGCGCGCAGCCGCGCACCGAAGTGACCAAGAAGATCTGGGGCTACATCAAGCGCAACAGCCTGCAGGACAAGAAGAACCGCCGCATGATCAACGCCGACGACAAGCTCAAGGCGGTATTCGGCGGCAAGTCGCAGGTGTCGATGTTCGAAATGACCAAACTGGTCAACAAGCACCTCAAGTAACCGGTTTCAGGGGAGTGCCGAGAAGGCCGGGGGGCGCGAGTCCCCCGGCCTTTTCATTGGGGGATCGGGTGCGAGCCGGGTTTTTACGGTATCGCCGGTTTGGCTCTTCATAGATCTCGCGACTTGGCCCCATGAATCTCGGGGCCAAGTCGCGAGACCATGGAACTGCAAACGAAGGCTCCACGCCCGAACCCGGGCGCTCAGTCTTACTTCCGGTGGTACTCGGTCACCCGCTCGACCTCGTTCCTCGAACCGAGGATCACCGCCACGCGCTGGTGCAAGGCCCTGGGCTGCAGGTCGAGGATGCGCGTCATTCCGTCGGTAGCGGCACCGCCCGCCTGCTCGACGATGAAGGCCATCGGATTGGCCTCGTACATGAGGCGCAGCCGCCCGTCCGTGTTCTTGGCGTCGCGCGGGTACATGAAGATGCCGCCGCGCGAGAGCACGCGGAACACGTCCGCCACCATGGAGGCAACCCAGCGCATGTTGAAGTCCTTGCCGCGCGGGCCGTCCTTTCCGGCGAGGCACTCGTCGATGTAACGGCGCACCGGCGGCTCCCAGCGCCGCTGGTTGGAGACGTTGATGGCGAATTCCGCCGTGTCCTCGGGGATGCGGATGTCGGGTTGGGTGAGGACGAAGGTGTAGGTCTCGCGGTCCAGGGTGAAGCAGTGCGCGCCGTCGCCCACCGTAAGCACGAACACGGTGGTCGGGCCATAAACGGCGAAGCCTGCGGCGATCTGTTTTCGGCCGGGCTGCAGGAAAGCCGCTTCCTCCGGATTGCACAACCGGCCGTCCGCCGCCTTGGGGCAGCGCAGTACCGAGAAGATAGTGCCCACCGAGATGTTGACGTCGATGTTGGAGGAGCCGTCCAGCGGGTCGAACAGCAACAGGTACTCGCCCTTGGGGAAGTGCGTGGGGATGGGGTGCGGATTCTCCATCTCCTCGGAAGCGAGCGCCGCGAGGTTGCCGCCCCACTCGTTGGCCTCGAGCAGGATCTCGTTCGAGAGCACGTCGAGCTTCTTTTGCACCTCACCCTGCACGTTTTCCGTGCCTGCCGAGCCGTGGCCGTCGGCGAGCGCGCCCTTGTTGACGCGCGTGCTGATCGCCTTGCAGGCGCGCGCGATGGTCTCGATCAGCAGCCGCAGGTCGGCGTTGATCTTGCCTGCCTGCTGGCGCTGGATGAGGAACTGGGTCAGGGTGACGCGGCGCATGGCGGGGCTCATTTTACCCGGCGCCATGCGAACCAGCCGCCGGAGAACAGGAACGCCGACATCGACCAGAACACCGGCCCCATGCCGAGCGCCGCGCCCAGCGCCCCCATGGCGAGGGGCAGGATGGTGTGGCTGCCGTTGAGCATCGTGGTGCGCACGCCGATCACCTCGCCCTGGCGCCCGGGCGGCGAGGCGGCGTACAGCAGCGACATGATGAACGGCTGCGCGCAGCCCAGGCCGAGGCCGAGCAGGAACGAGAGCGCCATCAGCAGCGGCACGCTCTGCGCGAATGGAAACAGTGCGTAGGACAACCCGGCGATGGCCATCGCCACGATCACCATGGGCCATTCCTTCAGGCGCCGCGACACCGCCGGCATGGCGAGCCGTACGACGAACGTGGCGGCGGCGAAAGTCCCCATGATGACGCCGATGGTGGAAGCGGACAGCTCGATGCTGGAGCCGTACACCGGCATCACGAAGGTGTAGAGGTCCCAGCCCATCGCCAGCACCGTGCTGGCGATGAAGGCGCTGCGCAGACGCGGGTCGCGCAGCAGGTCGCCGATGCGGCGCTCTCCGCCCTGGTGCTGCGCGCCGGCCGCGCCCGGCAGCAGGTGGCGGCGCGCGTAGAGCACCAGCGTGGCGAGCGCGGGGAACGCCGCCAGCATCAGGAAAGCGGCGCGATGGCCGACGCCGTCGATGGCGAAGCCGGCCAGCAGAGGGCCGCAGAAGCCGCTGATGGAGAAGCCGAGCGCGAACCAGCTGAAGTTCACGGCGCGGTCGGCGGGCGTGCCAAGCTGGCCGATCACGTTGTTCAGCGCCACGTGGTAGAAGAGGAAGCTGGTGCCGATCAGCATCGCGGCGAGGTGCAGCGCGGCGAGGCTCGGCCACAGTCCCGGCAGCGCCACCGCGGCCACCAGCGCGACGGAACTGTAGAGCATCGGCTTGAGCGGGCCGATGCGGTCGATCTGCCGCCCCACGTTCACCGCAAGCAGCATCGGCAGGAAGGCGTAGAGGGACATCAGCACGCCGACCGTCAGGGGCGTGGCGCCGAGGTCGATGCCGTAGAGTGCGATCGTGACGCGGCTGCCCACGAACGCCACGTGGGTCAGCACGGTGAGGATGATCGCCAGGGCGAGCGTCACGCCATGGATTGTCGCAGCTTGCCGGCGGTCACCAGCGCAACGCCCAGGCAGGTGACGGCCATGCCGGCGAGCATCAGCGCGCTCGGCACTACGCCGAACATCAGGTACTCCAGCACCACGGCGAAGATTGGCGTCAGGTACAGGATGCTGGTCACCTTGGTGGCCTGGCCGTGGCGCATCAGGGTGTGCAGCGCGTTGACGGCGAAGATCGAGGCGAAGACGACCAGGAAAGCGATCGAGCCGAGCAGCGGCCAGCTCCAGTCCACTTTCGCGTCCTCGACGGCGAAGGCCAGCGGCGCAAGCATGACCAGCGAGGCGGCGAACTGGATCCAGGCCGCGCTGTACAGGTTCACGGTGGGGCAGAACACGCGCTGGTACAGCGTTGCGGCGGTGACGCCCGCCAGCGATATGCCGACAGCGAACAGCGCCCCGAGCGACATTTCGCGCACGTCGATCTTGTGCCAGACCACCAGCAGCACGCCCGCCAGGCCGACGGCGACGCCCGTCCACTGGCGCGGCGCGAGCCGTTCATGCATCCAGTTGCGCGCGACCAGCGCCGTCAACAGGGGCTGCGCCGCCAGGATCAGCGCGACGATACCTGCCGACAATCCGAGGTACTGGCCGTAGTGGCTGCCCGAGAGCTGGATGCCATGCATCAGCAAGCCGGCCACGACGACGTGCCCGAGTTCGCGCCGCGACGCCGGCCACGGCGGGCGCAGCCACAGCAGCACCGGCACGAGGCACAGCAGCCCGAAGGCGTAGCGCAGCGAAAGGAAGGTGAACGGCGCCGCGTACTGGATGCCGACCTTGGTCGCGAGGTAGCCCGAACCCCAGACCGAGACGAAGTACCACGCCAGCAGGGTATCGACCCAGCGGCGCGAGCCTGCGGGATCTACGGCCAGAGCGGCAGTCCGGCGAGGCCGGCGGTCTCGGGCTGTCCGGTCATCAGATTGGCGTTCTGCACGGCCTGCGCCGAAGCGCCTTTGCCGAGATTGTCGATGGCCCCCAGCGCCACCACCAGACCGGTGCGCGCGTTCACCGCGTAGGACAGGAACGCCAGGTTCGAGCCGGTGGCCCAGCCGGTGTGCGCGCTGCGGCCCTTGTCGGCCGGGGCCAGCTTGATGAAAGGCTCGCCGCGATAGCAGCCTTCGGCCGCGGCATAGAGCCGCCTGGCATCCGCGGGAGATTTCGGCCGCGCGTAGCAGGTGGCCAGGATACCGCGCGTCATCGGCACCAGGTGCGCCGTGAAAGCGATGGTCGATTTCCTGCCGCCGACCTGCGTGAGCGCCTGCTCCATTTCGGGCACGTGGGGATGCGCTTCCAGGCCGTAGGCGAACAGGTCCTCGTTGGTCTCGGCGTAGCCGAAGTCGCTCGCGCCGCCGCG
>CAZOSA010000096.1:0-7347 GCA_964582155.1 uncultured Enterobacteriaceae bacterium
GCCTGTTCCGGGTCGCGCATCAGGAAGCGCCAGGTGCTCCCCAGCTCGGCATAGACGTTCGACCCCGGCTTCACCCCGGCATCAAGAAGAGAGCGGACCAGGGTGTCGATGCCGTCGCGCCTGGCGCCAGCCTCAAAGGCCTGCTCGCGCACGCTGGAAACGAAGCCCGAGTGGTAGATGAGGAACTTGACGTCGGGAAAACGTTTCGCCACGGGGCCGATGTCGGAGCACTGGCTGTGTTCGTAGGAGCGCGGCCCGAAGGGCAGGCCCTTGTGCACGCAGATGACCTTGACGCCGAGCTTTCGCGCCTTCTCGATGAAGCGGATTCCCACGTCGTCGCTCAGGAAGTAGCCCTTCCCGCCGGGGCCGTACTGGGTATAGGTCTTCCACGCCGACACGCCCCAGCGTTCCTTCAACTCGTCCATGCCCTCGAGGTCGCCCGCCTGGTTGGGGTTCACCCGCCCATGGAGCAGCAGCCGGTGGGTGCCCTCCAGCTTTTCCACGACGCGCCGCATCGCATCGGCCGCCTGGATGGTCACCGCCTCGGCCTCGCGCGTGGAAGGCGTGAAGGAGAGCACCATCATGTCGGTGTCGGAATCGAGGAACACGTCCTTGATGAAGACATCCGGTCCCTTGGAATTGCCTTTCGGCGTGTCGATGAAGTGGCCCTGCACGTCGAGGATGAACTCGCTCCTCGCCGCGCCGAGCTGCGCGCGCGCGAGCTGCAGATCGCGCGCGGATTCGGCAGCCAGGTCGAAGAAGCCCCCGGTCACCCCAGCGGCGGCGTTTGCGGCATTGAAGGAAAGCAGGGTCGAGGCCGCGCCGCAGGCGGAGACCAGGAAATCTCTTTTCGAGATATCCAATCGCTTCGCGTTAAGCGACGCAGCCGCATGCGCCCGCCGGTTCGCCTCGCGGTTTGCGGGCGACAGGGGCACCGGCACGAACTCCCCGTTCGAGGTCGAATCGAGCTTCACCGGCAGGCGCCGGCCTCCCGGGTCGACAGAACCGCTCTTGCCCATAAGCACCTCCTTGCCCACCCAGTATAGGCCGGGCCTATACTGATCCGCTCACAAAGGAGGAGTCGGTCCATGAAACTCAAGATCACGCGCAGCGAGATGTGGAAGGCGACGATCGACGACCGGCCCGGGGGCGCGGCGGCGGTCCTCGACCCCGTGGCGCAGGCGGGCGCCAACCTGGAGTTCGCGTTCGCGCGCCGCGCGGCCGAGATGCCGGGCAAGGGACTGCTCTTCGTCCTGCCGGTGAAAGGCAAGAAGGTCGTCGCGGCGGCGCAGGCCGCGGGCCTCGGCGTGGCAGCGGACATGCACATGCTGCGCATCGAAGGCGGCGACAAGCCCGGCACGACGGCGGCGATCGCGCGCGCGCTGGCGGACGCGGGCATCAACTTCCGCGCGTTCTCGGCGACCGCGGTGGGCCGCAGTTTCAAGGGCTTTCTCGCGCTCGACTCGGCCGAGGATGTCGCGCGCGCGACGGCGGTGCTGAAGAAACTCTAGCCCGCGGATCGCGGCGGGGGTCCGTTGCGCGGACACGCGAGCGTCTTCATGGACAACCGCGCGCCGCCGCGCCCGCAGTCCCGGCGGGGGCCCAATGGATGAGTTTCTGGAAACACGCCGACTGACGCAGCAATTCGGCCCCCTTGCGCCGCAGGGCGTCCACCCGTTCCCTGGGCAGATCGAAAGATGTCCTGGTGGCGAGAAACGCCTCGCGCTCCGCGTCGTCCTTGATTTGATCGAAACCGACGTAAATGCGGTAGAGCTGCACCTGGTGCAGGTCCGGTTGCCTGCGTTGCGCGTCGTCGCGCCGGCGTAACATATCCTGCAGCAGCTCGATACTATCGAACGAGTAGTTGTCGAGCGGCGTGGTCGCGATCGCATTTACCACCGCGGACGTGCCGGGGGCCCTGGGTGATTTGTCGAACCCGGATTTCACTTCGTTGCGGGCGTCGACGACGATGACCACGAGTTTCCTGATTTCCTCGAGATTGATCTTGCGCAGTACGCTCCAGTCGACGTCGCTGGAGCGTATCGACGTCAGGGGTCCGCGCAGGCCGATGTTGTCCGCGACGCCGCCGTCGAGCAGGTGCACGTAGCGGCGATCCGTTTCCTGATACGTCCGCAGCATCCGGGCGCGGTAGTAGCGTCGGGGATTGGCCGGCAGGTCGCCCAGAGCCTGCTGCACCCACATCGGCTCGGTATAACCGCACGTGCCGGGATAGCTGTTGATCCTCAGTGGCGAAAACGCCAGCGGGAAGTTCGAAGAGGCGGCTACGGCGCGGGCGATGGGAAAGCGGCCGAGATCCGCGCAGATCGGATCGAACTGGGACTGTGTGAAGGTAAATTGCGATCCCTTCACCATGTCCGTCGCATTGATCATGATAAAGGGCTTGCGACGGTGCCCTTCCAGATCCTGGAATGTGGCATCGCCGAACAGAAGCTTCTGGTAAAGCTCGGAGGCGAGCTCGATCCTGCCGAATACCGGCGAGGCCAGCCGCACCCAATTGTACGGATTGAACAGCTTGTAGATCAGATCAGCCCGGACGTCGTGGTAAAGAAAGTTTTTCTGGAACCGGCCGCCTTCCACGAATATGTCGTTTCCGTATAAACCGTAATACGCCGTGGTGAAACTGCCGCCGGAAACCGACGAAATGACGTCCACTTCCCCCAGGAGGTTGCGCGGCTTGCCGTCAATTTCGACCGTGGTGTCGCGCAACGCCTCCAGGACGCCGTAGGAAAACGCCGCGGCCCGGGTCCCGCCGCCGGAAAACGCCAGGATGACAAACAGATCGTCCTTGTTGTCGGTCTTGTCGAGACGCCCGTAGCGGTAGCCCCTGGATTCGTCATAGGCGACGAGATGCTCTGTTTTTTCTGCGAAGCCGGTGCAGCCGCCGACAGCGACTAGCGCGAACGCCAGCGCGAATATTCCCGGAACGCGCGGCGCGCGCGTCATTCGTCGTCCACGTGCTCGAACGCAATGATCATCGGCTCTTCCGGGAGGGTCCCTTTGACCATGCGTTCCCGCTGTCCGGGTTTGTAGTTCTTTTTCGGACCGAGGTCGAAAACGTGGTTGCCGGTTTCGACCTGGAATATTTTGTTGGTGAACCCGCCGGGTTCGCCATCCACCCGGACCTGGCGCCGGGTGGCAAAGGAAACCTTCACATATTCATCCATCTGCTGGCGTCCCGTGATTATTCATGATCAAGTCTTGCTACTGGAAAACTTGGGGCATATTGGCACGCTGCTGAATGTTTTGCACTTGGGACGCGGGGCAAGACGGTTTGCCGAGGTCTTTCTCGCAAAGGGAAAAGCGCTCTACGGCGCCGCAGAGGCCTCGGCATGGCTGCAGCAGCGCATTGGCGCATGGCGCCTGATCGGGCGGTTATACCGAATTGGGTATAGACGGGAATCTCCGCCCAAACGCCACCAGCCTCTCGCAGGCGCCGACCCAGGCGCGCTTGCCGCGCGCATGCACGTGGTGGATGTGCTGGCGACGCCCTACGGCCGAGCGGCTCGCGGCGGCTCCCCGGTAGGCAGACAATAGTGCAATGCCCGCTCACTACTCCCTGCTCATCCGCCACGGCACGCTGATCGACGGAACGCGCGCGCCGCGCTACGCCGCCGACCTCGCGATCCGCGACGGCCGCATCGCCGCGATCGGCAGGCTCGACAAGGCGCGCGCGGACGCCGAGATCGACGCCTCGGGCAAGATCGTCGCGCCGGGGTTCATCGACGCGCACACGCACGACGATCGCCTGCTGCTTTCGGCGCCGGAGATGGCGCCCAAGGCGAGCCAGGGCGTGACGACGGTGGTGGCGGGAAACTGCGGGGTATCGCTCGCGCCGTCCCCGAACGGCATGGCAAAGCCCGTGACGCCGCCGCTCGACCTGCTCGACGCCGAAGGCGGGTGGTTCCGCTTCCCCACGTTCGCCGCCTACGTGGAGGAGCTGCGCGCGCGCCCGGCGGCCACGAACTGCGCCCTTCTCGTCGGGCACACCTCGCTGCGCGTGCAGACGATGGACGACCTGGAGCGGCCGGCCAGCGGTGCGGAAATCGCGCGCATGCGCGAGCACGCGGACGAGGCGCTCGCCGCGGGTGCGATCGGCGCCTCCACCGGCCTTTATTACGAGCCCGCCGCCGCCGCGCCGACGCAAGAGGTGATCGAAGTGTGCCGCCCGCTGTCAAAGCGCAACGGCCTGTACTGCACGCACATGCGCGACGAAGCCGACCGGGTGCTCGAGTCGCTGGAGGAGACCTTCCGCATCGGGCGGGAGCTCGGCGTCCCGGTGGTGATCTCGCACCACAAGGTGGTCGGCACGCCCAACCATGGCCGCTCGCAAGAGACGCTGCCGCTGATCGAAGCGCGCATGCGCGAGCAGAAGATCGGCCTGGACTGCTATCCTTACTGCGCTTCTTCCACGATCCTCACGGCGAGCCGCGTGGGCGTGGCCTCCAAGGTGCTCGTCACCTGGTCCAAGCCGCATCCGGAGTTCGCCGGCATGGAGCTCGCGCAGATCGCGAGGAACATGGGCCTCAGTATGGAAGACACGGTCGCGCGGCTGCTGCCGGCGGGGGCGATCTACTTCTCCATGGACGAGCAGGACGTGCAGCGTATCCTCGCCTTCGCATCGACCATGATCGGCTCGGACGGCCTGCCGCACGACGCCGCGCCGCACCCGCGGCTCTGGGGAACGTTTCCGCGCGTGCTCGGGCACTACGCGCGCGGCCTGAATCTCTTCCCGCTCGAAACTGCGGTGCACAAGATGACCGGGCTCACGGCGAAGACCTTCGGCCTCGCGGGCCGCGGAATCCTCAAGGCGGGCTGCGCCGCCGACGTCACGATCTTCGACGCGGGCACGGTGGACGAGGCAGCCAACTTCGCGCGCCCGATCCAGCAGGCGAAAGGCATCGACGCCGTGATCGTCAACGGCGCGGTCGTCTGGAGAGACGGCAAGGCGACCGGCGCGCGTCCCGGGCAGGTGCTCGCGCGGGGCTGAAACCATTGCGGTTGACCAGCGCCAAGACACGCTTATCTGCCAGTCCGAAGACAAGCCCGGCGCGGCTGGTGATACTGTAGCGCTCGCGGCAATTTGCAGTCCAACCGCAGCATCACGGAGGGAGGGACGCATGAAACCAGAACTGACGTTTCTCGCGTGGTCGGCATCGTGCTGATCCTCTGGCAGCTGTTCTAGGCCGAATCGGCGTGGGCGCGATGCTCAAGTACACCTTCAGGATCCGCGCGCGCACCGGCATGCTGGTGGAGAACCTCAACGTCTACGGGCGCGATCGCGCTGAAGCCGAGAGGAAACTCGAGCAGGTCTACCGCAACTGCGAAATTCTCGATTGCCGCGAAGCGGCGGGCCCGGCGGCGGGGGACGGCGTGGATTTCGAGAGCGTGCTCTCGGCGATCAGCAAGCAGGAAACGCCCAAGTAGGCGCGAGCGCGCCTAGCGCAGGAAGCCGCAGGCCGTGAGTTCCTCGAGCAGCGCCGTGTAGTCGGCCGCGCCGCGGCTCTCCGGCGCGTGCGCGAACACGTCGACCTGGTGCGCCGGGCTCTCGGCGATGCTCACGGCTTCGTTGATGCGCGTCTCGCACAACTCCGCGCCGAAGCGCTCGCGCAGCTTCTTCTCGACGTCCCAGGACATCTTGCGCCGGCCATCGAAGCGCGTGAGCACGTAGCGGCGCTCGACGCGCTTTTTCAGCACGTGCTCGAGCGCGCGCAGCGTGCGCTCCATCTGGCCCGCGCCCTTCACCGCCAGGTAATCGGCCGAGATCGGCACCAGCACCCGGTTGGCGGCGAACACGCCGTTCAGCGACAGCACGCCCAGCATCGGGCAGGCGTCCATCAGAATCGGCCGGTCGGTGTTCAGGTTCTCTTTCGCGATGCCGGCGGCCAGGCGGTTGAGCGCCTGCGGCCCTTTGCCGAGCTGCGCGTCCACCTTCGACAGGTCCAGGTGCGAGGGAATGACCTTCCAGCCGCCCGGGGCGAACTTGATCAGTCCCGCGAGTGTCGCGCCGCGGCTGTAAAAGCCGTACAGGCTGCGCTCGGAGGCCTGCACCGAGGCGTTGCAGATGCCGGTGAGGTGGGCCTGCGGGTCGAGGTCGATGACCAGGGGGTCCGCGCCGCGCCTGGCCAGCAAGGCGGCAAGGTTCAGCGTCGTCGTGGTCTTGCCGACGCCGCCCTTCTGGTTGAATACCGCAACGCGTGCCATCCGATCCGGCCTCCCCCGAGGTCAGACAGGTTAGTCCGCGCATCAGGACCCTGGCAAGGACAAAGGTTCCAGTAAATCGCCGGCAACGTGAACTTGTTCCGCATTGGACAGCCCGTGCACGCCGACGCCCAGCAGCCGCACCGGGCGTTTCGCCGCCTCGGTGCGCTCCAGCAGCGCCAGCGCACGCTCGACGATGCGTGTCGCGTCCTGCGTCGCGAGCTCCTCGGTGTGGCTGCGCGTGACGGTGGTGAAGTTCGCGTAGCGCACCTTGATGGTCACGGTGCGCGCGTAAAGGCCCTTCTTCGCCACCGAGGCCGCCACGCGCCGTCCCAGCCGCTCGATCTCGGCGCGCATCTCCTTCAGGTCCGCCAGGTCCTGCGGATACGTGTCCTCCGCGGAAATCGACTTCCACGGCCGGTTCGGCGTCACCTGGCGCGGATCGTCGCCGTGCGAGAGCTGCCTGAGCCACCGGGCGAGGCTCCCCACCGCGCGGCGGAGGCGCTCCTCGTCCACCGCGCGCACGTCCACCAGCCTCCGGATGCCGATCGAGCGCAGCTTTTTCGCCGTCACCGGCCCGACGCCCCACAGCGCTTCGACCGGGAGCTTTTGCAGGAAAGCTTCCACCCGCCCGGGCGCGATCACCGTCAGGCCGTCGGGTTTGTTCCAGCCCGAGGCGATCTTGGCGAGGAACTTGTTCGGCGCGACGCCGGCCGAGGCGGTGAGCGAGAGCTCCTCCCGGATGCGCGCCTTCAGGGTTCTGGCGACTTCCATCGCCAGCGGCTCGTTCAAGGAATTCTCGGTGACGTCCAGGTAGGCCTCGTCCAGCGACAGCGGCTCCACCAGCGGCGTGACCGAGCGCAGGATGCCCATGACTTTCTGCGAAGCCTCGCGGTACTTGGAAAAATCCGGCCGCACGATCACCAGTTCCGGGCAGGCCCGCAGCGCGCGCGCCATCGGCATGGCCGAGTGAATGCCGAACTTGCGCGCCTCGTAGCTGCAGGCGGCGACCACGCCGCGGCCCTGCGGCGAGCCACCCACCGCGACCGGCTTGCCGCGCAGGGCAGGGTCGTCGCGCTGCTCGACGGAGGCATAGAACGCGTCCATGTCGAGGTGGATGATTTTGCG
>CAZOSA010000097.1:0-7195 GCA_964582155.1 uncultured Enterobacteriaceae bacterium
GCGCTCGAGCGCCTCGCCGCTGGCCAGCGCGCGCGCCAGGTCGTCGATCGCCGCGCCTTCGGCGAACGGCCCGACACAGCGCCAGATCTCGAACGGCACCGGCCGCCCGGCCGCCCAGCGCTCGTGCGCGAAGTCGCACATGATGCGTGCGAGCTCCGGATTGGCGCGCGCGTCCAGCCCCTGGATCGGGGCAAGCGGACTGCCGATGAACAGAGCCTTCAACACCATGTGGTTCCAGCGGTGGTCGTCGAAATGCGCCTTCGGGTAAGGGTTGCGGTGGGCGATCGCCTCGAACACCGCGCGCATGTTGCTGCGCAAGCCTTCCCCGACCTGCTCCTCCAGCGCCGCCGGATCCGCGTACAGCGGCAGGCCGCGGTACAGCGTGATCAGTTCCGCGACATCCGCCGTACGGCACAGCGCGCGAAAGCGCTGCGCGAAGGTTTTGTCGCCGGCCGGCAATCCGCTCAACAACAGGATGCGCGCGGCGTCGGTTACGCCCCAGCCTCGCGGGTCCCACCCGTCGACGGCCCTGCCAGCCGCGGCGAGATCGGCCCCGGTAAGCGCCAGTGCGTCTTTTCCCAGCCGGCGCGGAATCATGCCCAGGGCGATGTCGAGTGCCGGGTCCGTCGCGTCCTGCCCGAGCGCGGCAATCTGCGTGTCCAGCCAGGCGCCGCGCTCCGCGTCAACCTGGCGCAGCAGCCATGCGCGCAAGAGCTTCCTCCCCGCGATGCTCATTGCGCCTCCATGGGGCTGATATTCTACGCCGCATGAATCCGACACTCGTGGTTCTCGCCGTCGGACTGACGCCGGCCCTCGTCGGCGAGCACACGCCCAATCTGCAGCGCCTGGCAGCGCGCGGCGGCATGCGGCCGCTGCGCACCGTGACCCCGGCCGTGACCTGCACTGTGCAGTCCACGCTGCTCACTGGCCTCATGCCGAGCCGGCACGGCATCGTGGCGAACGGCTGGTATTTCAGGGACCTGTCGGAGATCTGGCTGTGGCGGCAGTCCAACCGCCTGGTCGCCGGCGAGAAAATCTGGGACGCGGCCCGGGCGCGCGACCCGAAGTTCACCTGCGCGCAGATGTTCTGGTGGTACAACATGTATTCGAGCGCGGACTGGAGCGCCACGCCGCGCCCGATGTATCCGGCCGACGGCAGGAAGATTCCCGATCACTACGCGCAACCCCACGCGCTGCACGACGAGCTCGACGCCAAGCTCGGCCCGTTCCCGCTGTTCAAGTTCTGGGGTCCGCTCACCGACATTTCGTCCAGCGAGTGGATCGCGCAGGCGACCCTGCACGTCATGCAGACGCGCGATCCCACGCTGACGCTCGCCTATCTGCCGCACCTCGACTACAACCTTCAGCGCCTGGGGCCCGACCTCGGCCATGCGCGCATCCAGCAGGACCTGAACGAGATCGATGCCGTCTGCGGCACGCTGATCGACTACGCGGCCGCGAGCGGCCGCGAGGTGATCGTAGTGTCCGAATACGGCATCACGCCCGTAACCGACGCCGTGCACATCAATCGCGCGCTGCGCAAGGCGGGAATGATCCAGGTGCGGCCCGAGGAACACGGCCGCGAGATCCTGGATGCCGGCGCCAGCACCGCATTCGCCGTCGCCGACCACCAGATCGCCCACGTCTACGTCAACGACCGCGGCCGCGTCGGCGCAGTGCGCGCGCTCATCGAAAATCTGGACGGCGTGGAGCGCGTGCTCGACGACGCCGGCAAGCGCACCGCGGGGATCGACCACGAGCGCTCGGGCGAGCTGGTGGCGATCGCGAAGGCCGACCGCTGGTTCAGCTATTACTACTGGCTCGACGAGCGCGTGGCGCCCGATTTCGCGCGCACCGTCGACATTCACCGCAAGCCCGGCTACGACCCGGTCGAACTGTTCATCGACCCGCAGATCCGCATGCCGATGCTGGCCACCGGATGGCGGCTGGCAAAGCGCAAGCTGGGCCTGCGCACGCTGCTCGACGTCATCTCACTGAAGGACACCGCCCTGGTCAAGGGCTCGCACGGGCGCGTGACCGACGAACCGGCGCATGGCCCGCTGGTGATCAGCTCCAGGCCCGAGCGCCTGCCCGCCGGCGCGCTCGAAGCGACCGCGTTCAAGCAGCTGGTGCTGGATCACCTGTTTTCCTGAGCGAGCAGTTCCGCGCCCAAGCGGCATGGTGCGGCTCGCGCGTACTCTCTCAGAGTCTAAATGGCCGTCAACGAAGAAGCCTATTTGCTGGATTGCTGGAAACGGGTAGTCTGTCCCTATTGTCGCAAACCGTTCCTTGAAACCGCGCGCGTTGGATCGGGCCAGAAAAAGAAGGGCGGCTTCTGCAGCTTGGACTGCTACACGAAATACTACGAGTTCGATATCCGTGAACGCCTCAGACGATTTGCTGACCCAAGCGGCGCCGACCAATGATGCACGGGCGCCGGAAGGCGTCCGCGACGCAGCGGAAGACGACTCGGACGCGGCGGTTCGCAGGACCGGGATCTTGCCTTCGCAGGAGCTCGAATACCTGGTGAGGGTAACCAGGGAAATTCTCTCCCTGGAACCCATCCAGGACGACCAGTATCAGCCGGCCAGCCTCGACCTTCGATTGGGGCCGGTCGCGTACCGGGTGCGTGCCAGTTTCCTGCCTGGAAAGGACGCGACCGTCGAGAAAAAGCTTGAAGACCTCGCGATGCACGAGATGGACATCAGCAATGGCGGCGTGCTGGAGCGTGGCTGTGTGTACATCATTCCCTTGCTGGAGAATCTGGCGCTCAAGGGGCGCACCTCGGCGATGGGCAATCCGAAGAGCTCCACCGGTCGTCTGGACATATTCACTCGCCTTATCACCGACTACGGCACGGAATTCGATCGTGTCCGCGAGCGCTACAGCGGCCCGCTCTATGCCGAGGTCTCGCCCCGAACCTTCAGCGTACTGGTGCGCAAAGGTTCCAGGTTGAATCAGATCCGCATACGCCGCGGCAATCCGCCGAGCAGCGACACGGCGATGAGGCGGCTTCTGCAAGAGCACCAGGTTGTGGCCTCAATCAGCGGTAACGATATCCGCGATGGCGTTCCGGTTACGGTGGATGTGCAGGGCGACAAATCGGGAGGCATCATCGGCTACAAGGCAAGGAGCCATGCCGGGCTCATCGATATCGACAAGGTGCGGCACTACGACGTGCTGGACTATTGGGAGCCGGTCCATGCGCCTCGTCGCGGCGGATTGGTACTGGATCCGGCGGATTTTTACATTCTGGCGTCGCGCGAAGCCGTGAACGTTCCACCGACGCATGCAGCCGAGATGCTTGCCTTCGATACACTGATGGGCGACTTTCGGGTTCACTACGCCGGGTTCTTCGATCCAGGTTTCGGTCATCCCGATGCGGGAGGGGAAGGATCGCGGGCCGTTCTCGAAGTCCGCTCCTTTGAAGTTCCGTTCGTGATTGAACACGGCCAGGTGGTCGGCCGGCTGGCTTATGAGCTTCTCATGGCACCGCCGGCACGGCTCTACGGCAGCAGCGCGAACTCATCGTACCAACGCCAGGGGATCGCGCTCAGCAAGCACTTCAAGCCGCTGCCTGCTGCCGACGTGCGCTAAGAAGTGGCCCCAAGAATTCAGACAGCCCGATCAGTGTAATCTCGACCCGCAGATCCGCTTGCCGATGCTCGCCACCGGATGGCGTCTCGCCAAGCGCAAGCTCGGCCTGCGTACGCTTCTCGACGTCATCTCGCTGAAGGACACTGCCCTGGTCAAGGGCTCGCACGGGCGCGTGACCGACGAACCGGCGCATGGCCCGCTGGTGATCAGCTCCAGGCCCGAGCGCCTGCCCGCCGGCGCGCTCGAGGCGAGCGCGTTCAAGCAGCTGGTGCTGGATCACCTGTTTGCCTGAGCGACCAGTTATTGACGCACCGAAATCGAACAGGCACACTTTGGGCGGTTTGGGCAGCGAAGACCTCAAGGAGCGAACAAAATGAAAAGTTGGAAATTAGCGGGAGCAACGATCGCGATGCTGGCCGGCGGCTTCGCCACTGTGGCGCAGGCCCAGGACATCAGGCTTTACGCGTTCAGTTCGGGCGCGCTGACGATCGGCAAGGGCGTGTTGCAGAACTTCGCAGCGATGGATCCGCCGATCGTGATCCCGGTGGGCTTCTACGTGGTCAAGCACCCCAAGGGCAACGTCCTGTTCGACACGGGCAACAACGATAACCTGATCAAGGACATGAACTGGTGGCCGGCCGGATTGCAGGGACTGAAGCCGGCGATGACCCCGGAAGTGGCCATCGACTACCAGCTCAAGAAGATCGGCCTGACTCCGGACGACATCAAATACGTCGTCGTCAGCCACCTGCATCTGGACCACGGCGGCAACGTCAGCAGGTTCCCGAATTCCACCATTGTGGTACAGAAATCCGAGATTCAGAACGCTTTCTGGCCTGAGCAAGGTACGGGCGGCCCGTACGTGATCGGCGACTTCCTGCCGTTGCGTGCGCCGAACAGCGATTACCCGAACGCCCAGAAGATGATTCAACTGAACGGCGATCTGGACCTGTTCGGCGACGGCACGATGATCGTCAAGCGCTGGGTTGCCCACACTCCGGGCAGCCAGATGATGACGGTCAAGCTCAGGAACTTCGGCCTGGCGATCCTTACTGGCGACAATGTCTACTTCCGTGAAAACGTCGAGAAGAGCATTGCGCCGAACCTCGTGCTGTCCTACGACCCTGCAGGCTTCTACAGGGCCTACGAGTGGATCCGCATGATGATGGCGACCCAGAAGGCCGACTACTTCACCGCGCACGATCCGGACGCCTTCAAGGCGATGAAGAAAGCACCGGCATACTACGACTAAGCGGTTCTCGTAGCACCGGCCATACGTAACAAGTGACGCTGGGGCGGTTCCTCGCTCCGGCGTTGTTTTTTTGACTCCAGCCCAGATCCGGTTTCATGTCGGCCCCGGTCATCGTCGCAGACAAACTCACCAAGTACTACGGCGCGCGCTTGGCCGTGGACGAGGTCTCCTTCGAAGTCAGGCCCAACGAGGTCATGGGACTGCTCGGCCCCAACGGCTCCGGCAAGAGCACCATCCTGCGGATTCTCACCGGATACCTGCGCCCGACCTCCGGCAGCGCCCGGATCGCGGGGTTCGACGTCGTCGGCCAGGGCCTGGAAGCACGCGCACAGCTCGGCTATGTGCCGGAAGAGGTCCCGCTTTATGCCCAGATGCGGGTCAATGAATTCCTCGATTTCATGGGCCGCATCCGCGGCCTGAGCAATGCCAGTCTGCCGGCAGCAGTCGGCGAGGTGCTCGAGCGCCTGTCGCTGGGCCGGGTGCGCACCGTGCTGATCGCGAAACTTTCGCGCGGCTACCGCCAGCGCGTCGCGATCGCGCAGGCGCTGCTGGGAAAACCCAAACTCCTGGTGCTGGACGAGCCCACCAACGGCCTGGATCCGCGCCAGATCATCGAAGTGCGCGAACTGATCCGCACGCTTTCGCGGGAACTGTCCATACTCGTGACGTCGCACATCCTGGCGGAAATCGAGCGCGTGGCGCACCGCGCCGCGATCCTGCTCGACGGCAGGCTGCTGAGCGTGCATACGCTGGGCACGGCGGGCGACGGTTGCCGCGTCCGCGTGCGCTTGCGCGGCGCAGACGAAGCCGCGGTGCGGGCGAGCCTGCAAGGGGTGCCGGGCGTGCGCCTGGTGGAATCGCTGCCGTCGCAAGGCACCTACATCCTCGAAAGCGATGCAGGTGCCGCGCCCGCGGTTCGCGCACTGGTACAGGCCGGCATCGCGGTCGAGGAAGTCGGCGACTCCGGCTCCGGTCTGGAGGGGCTGTTCCTGCGCCTCACCGAGGGTGCGCCGCGATGAGATCCTTTCTCACGCTACTGGGCAAGGAAGTGCGAGCGCTGTTCCAATCGCCCATTGCCTACATCGTGATCGCGGTGTTCCTGTTCCTGATGGGCTACTCGTTCACCCTCACTTTGTTCGTGAACAAATACGCCACGCTGGTGCACATTTTCTTTCAGTCCGCCGGCTTGCTGCTGCTGATCGTCCCGATCATCACCATGCGGCTGTTCGCCGAGGAGCGCAAGGCGGGCACGCTGGAACTGCTGCTGACCGCGCCGGTGCGCGAGAGCCATATCGTGCTGGCGAAGTACGTGGCGAGCATGGCGGTGGTGCTGACGATGATTGCGCTCACCGGCGCCTATGCGATCGTACTCGGCATGTTCGGCTCGCCCGAATGGGGTCCGATCTACAGCGGCTATCTCGGTCTTGCGCTGTTCGCCAGCACGCTGGTGTCGCTCGGCTTGATGATCTCCGCACTCACCGCCAACCAGGTGGTGGCCGCCATTGTCACCATCGGCGTGTCATTCATGCTGTGGACCATCGACACGCTGGCCGCGATGATGCCGGACGCGCTCGAGCGCATCCTGATCAGCCTGTCCCTGCTCGCGCGCTTCACGCCTTTCGCGACCGGCGCGATGTATACGTCCGATTTCGGATTCTTCGTCTGCAGCACCTTGCTGGCTTTGTTCCTTGCCGTACGCGCGCTGGCGCGCCGGTAAGCCGCGATGCAACACGGCGACATCGAAATTGGTCCGCTGCTGTGGTTCCTCGGCTGGGCGCTTGCCGTGGGAGCGCTGTTCTTCGCCGGTCTGTGCCTGCCGCTGCAGACCCGCTTCGCCCGCGTAAAGTCCCTGGTCTACAACATTGGCGTCGTGGCGGCGGCGCTGATCGTTGCCGCGCTGGCGAACACCGCGATCATTCTGCACGACGTCCACATCGACTTGACCCGGGAAAAGATCTTCACGCCATCGCAGCAAGCCATGAAGGTCGTGGACGATTTGCAGGTACCGGTGCGGCTGACCTATTTCTATCGCGGGCAGGATCCCGGCGGACGGCGCTTGAAGGAAGTGCTGGAAGTGATGGGCAGACGCAACGCCCTGCTGGCAGTGCGCACGGTGGACCCCGACCGCGAACCTTCGGTCGCGCAAAGCTACGGGATTCGGACGGCCAACGCCGCGATTCTCGAAGCCGAAGGCCGCAAGATCGTGGTCCAGACCAGCGACGAAACCGAGGTCGCGATCGGCATCCAGCGCGTGCTGCGGGAGAAAGTGGTCAGCGCCTGTTTCCTCGAGGGACACAACGAGTTTCCGATGGACAACTTCGAGTTCCATACCCACGTCGAGGGCAT
>CAZOSA010000098.1:0-7113 GCA_964582155.1 uncultured Enterobacteriaceae bacterium
CGCTGGCGCTCGAGGCCGGCGCGGCGCTCGCCGCCGACCCGCTGCAGCTGCCGCTCGCCTCGCAGAGCCTCGACCTGATCGTGCTGCCCCACGCGCTCGAGTCGCACCGGGACGCGCACCATGTGCTGCGCGAGGCCGAGCGCGTGCTCAGGCCCGAGGGCCAGGTGGTGATCTCGGGATTCAACACGGCTTCGCTCTGGGGCCTGCGCCGCAAGCTCGCCCGGCGAGACTCGGGCTCGCCGTGGGACGCGCGCTTCGTCGGGCTGCTCAAGCTCAAGGAATGGCTGCAGCTGCTCGGCTTCGAACTGAACGGCGGGCGCTTCGGCTGCTATGCGCCGCCGTTCGCGCAGCCCGCCTGGCGGCAGCGCTTCGCCTTCATGGAGCCGGCCGGCGCGCGCTGGTGGCCGATCCTGGGCGGGGTGTACGTGGTGCGCGCGGTGAAGCGCGTGCACGGCATGCGCGTCATCACGCCGGCGTGGCGCAAGGAGCGCGCGCGCCGTCGCGCGGTGGCGGCGCTGCCGCAGAAGAACCGGCACGTGACGCAGCGGCGCGATGACTGACGAGGTGGAGATCTACGCCGACGGCGCCTGCAAGGGAAACCCGGGCCCGGGCGGCTGGGGCGCGCTGCTGCGCGCGGGCGGGCGCGAGCGCGAATTGCACGGCGGCGAGGCGGCCACCACCAACAACCGCATGGAGCTGACCGCGGTGATCCGCGCGCTGGAAGCGCTCGAAGGGCGCCCGTTGGTGCGGCTGTACACGGACTCGCAGTACGTGCAAAAGGGCATCACCGAGTGGATCCACGCCTGGAAGCGCCGCGGCTGGCGCACCGCGGACAACAAGCCGGTGAAGAACGTGGACCTGTGGATGCGCCTGGACGAGGTGGCGCACGCCCATCGGATCGAATGGCATTGGGTGAAGGGACACGCGGGCCATCCGGAGAACGAGCGCGCGGACGCGCTCGCCAACAAGGGGGTCCCGAATGGCCTCTAGGAAAGAGGCGAATGTCCGTTTCTAGGCAGGTGGTGCTGGATACCGAGACCACGGGGCTGAACGCGCGCCTCGGCGATCGCGTGATCGAGATCGGCTGCGTCGAGCTGCTGAGCCGGCGGGTCAGCGACAACCACTTTCACCACTACGTGAATCCGGAGCGCAAGAGCGAGGAGGGCGCGCTGAAGGTCCACGGCCTCACGCATGATTTCCTCGCCGACAAACCCAAGTTCGCGCAGATCGCGCAGCCGTTCCTGGACTACGTCCGCGGTGCCGAGCTCATCATCCACAATGCCGGTTTCGACGTCGAGTTCCTTGACCTGGAACTGGGCCGCGCGGGGCTGGGCAAACTGCAGGACCACGCCGCGGGCATCGTCGACACGCTCGCCATCGCGCGCGAGCTGCACCCCGGCAAGCGCAATTCGCTGGACGCGCTGTGCGAGCGCTACGCCGTGGACCACGCGCACCGCACGCTGCACGGGGCGCTGCTCGACGCGCGGCTGCTGGCCGAGGTGTACCTGGCGATGACGCGCGGCCAGGACAGCCTGATCATGGACCTGGAGACGCCCGCGGAGCAGGCTGCGATGACTGCGGCGATCGACGCCTCGAAGCTCGCGGTGCTGCCGGCCACGGCGCAGGAACTGCAGGCGCACGAGAAGTACCTCGACGGCATGGCGAAAGAAGCCGCCGGCGGCATCCTGTGGCGCAAGGCCTGAGGCGCGTCTAGGAGGTCTGGCCGCCGCAGGAGCTGCCCGCGCCCGCGGTGCAGCCGAAGCAGTGGCGCGCGGTGACGATGCGGCGGTGTTGCCAGGCGTCTTCGTCGAAATCGCGGATATGCGGCCCCGCCGGCAGGTCCAGTTCCAGTTCCAGCATCTGGTTGAAGTCGCAGTCGTAGAGCCGCCCGTCCCAGCCCACCGACAGCGTGTTGCGGCACATGAGGCCGGCCACCGCCGCCGGGTTGTAGGCGTTCACCAGCCGCTCCATGTAGGGCTCGAGGTTGCCCGATTCCTGCAGCCATTCGAGGAAGCGCGCGATCGGCATGTTGTTGAGCACGAACAGGCGATCGAAGCGGATGCCGAAGTTGCGCTGCAGGCCTTCGCGCCACTCGCGTTCCACGCTCCCCTGGGAGGCGCCGAGGAATGCGCCGGCGGGGTTGGAGACGAGCGTCAGGCGCCTGTGCGGGTCGCCCTTGCCGTAGCCGGCGGCGTTGAGCACGCGCAACGCGCGCACCGAGCGCTCGAACACGCCGTCGCCACGCTGGGCGTCGGTGTTCGGGCGCCGGTAATGGGGGAGCGACGCGACGATCTCGACGTTGCGCCCGGCCAGCCAGTCCACCAGCCCCGCGTTGCGCGGCAGGAGCAGCACGGTGAGGTTGCAGCGGTCCATGACGTGCTTGCCGGCGTCGAATGCGGCCTGCACCACGCTGCGAAAACGCGGGTGCAGCTCGGGCGCGCCGCCGGTGAGGTCCACGGTATGCGCGCCGGTGCGGCGGATTGCCGCCAGCACCTGCTCGACGGTGGCGTCGTCCATCATGGCGTCGGTGCGGTCGGGGCCCGCGTCCACGTGGCAGTGCCTGCAGGTCATGTTGCACAGCTTGCCGAGGTTGACCTGGAAGATTTCCAACGGTGCGGGGCGTAATTCCTTCCCGGCCAGCGCGTCGAATTCCCTGGGGAACGCCAGCGTGTTGAGCAGCCGCAGTTGCTCGGCGGGTGCGGCGAGCGGCGCGGCGCGCCGGTGCAGGCTCTGCACCGCGCGCGGCGTGGCGCGGTCCTGCGCCAGGTCCTCGGCAACGTCTTCGAGGCGGATCGGGATGGTGGCAGCCCGCACTTACATTCCCAGTTTTTTGGCGTGCTCGCGCATCTGCATGCCATGGACAAGGGAGGCGCCGCCGCGGATGGCCACCGCCACGTGCAGTGCTTCGCTCATCTGCTCGAAGTCGGCGCCCTTTTGCTGGCAGTCCTGGGTATAGGCGTCGATGCAGTAGGGGCATTGCACGGCGTGGGCGACGGCGAGGGCGATCAGGCTCTTTTCGCGCGCGGTAAGGGCGCCGTCGGCGAACACGGCGCCGTAGTAGTCGAAAAACTTCCTGCCCAGTTCCGGGCTGCCTTCGGCGATTTTCGCGAAGTCGGCGAGGTGCTGGCTCTTGTAGTAAGTGTCCATGGAATCCCTTGTTTTCCCAGGGTCTCCGGTGAGTCGGAATCCCAGGCGGACAGCTTACAGTCAGAAGCGGACTATCGGCCGAAGACCAGATAGAGGGCGATGGCCAGCGTGGCGGCCGACACCGCCGTCGCCATGACACAAAGCAGGAACGCACGGCGCAGCCTGGTTTCCGCGATCGCCACGGCCTGTTCCAGAGCACCCACGGTGCTTTGCAGCTGCTCCGCCAGCGCCTTGATGTTGCCCGCATTCTGGGCGGCAGCGGCCTGCAGCTCGGTTATTTGCTGTTGCACCACCTGCGCCTGGTTGGTGGTGTCGGCGCTCTTGCGCGTGAATACCGGGACTGCCACGGAGATGATGTTGCCGACGTGGGGCAGGATGGCTTTGAGCGCGGGCAGGAACCAGGCGGCCATGGTGTGCGTCAACTCCCCCGGCAGCTCGATGGCAGGTAGCTCGCGGGAATGCTGGTCCTGTTCTCGCCCTGGGCCGTCATATTGCCCGGCACCATGGCCAGGCCGCAGACCCACGCCACCGGAACGATCGGCGCGTCCGCCACGATTGCCGGGCGCAGCGTGAGGACCTTGCCCTTGATGGAATTATTGGCCCGGTTGCCGAAGGTGATGTGGATGGCGCCGCCGTCGATCGACAGCGCACTGATGTAGTTGTTGACGACCTTTTCGGGGACCGGCAAGCCAACGCTGGCGTTGTCGGCGGGGAGGGTGCGCGCGATGGCCCACGACGCGGCAATCGGGGCTTTGGCGATGTCCGCCAGGGGCAGGGCTTCGAGGATCTGGTTGCGGATGAATTGATCCATGAAGGCGGGGATCGTCATCAGCGCCAGGATGGCGACAACCGCGACCACCACCATCATTTCGATCAGGGTGAAGCCGTCGCGACGGTAGGTCACTGCTGAAATGCCGGTCTTCCTTCAGTCGATCGGGTTGCCGATGCTCTCGATCCTACGCTTCACGGCCAGGGGATCGTCGATGCCCTTGAACAGGAAGTCGCTCACGCCCTTGCCGGTGATCTTCACGGTGCCGAAGCCGAAGATGCGGCCCAGAACGCCCTGGTCGATCTCGATCGTCTCGATCGACTTCAACCTCATCTCCTCGGTCCTGCGGCTGATGATGCCTTGCTTGAGGATCACGCGCTTGTTGGTGACGCCGCGTTCCTGGAACCTGAGCCTGAGGTACTCGTACAGGGCGATGAACAGGGTGAGGCCGAAGGTGGGGAGGGCGAGGAGGATCCAGATCGCCATGGGGATCCAGGCGATCCAGTGAAGCCTGAACAGGCCTTCGACCTGTTCGCCGGCGGAAAGCGACTCTTCGATGTAGGTCACGGCTTGGGGATACGCAGCCGGCTGATCATCAGCGAGCCAGAAAGCGCAAACATGAGGACAAGCGGATGAAGCTTGAATCCGGCCAGATCGATTTCGCCGAACCACAAGTTCTCACGCACTGCGCCGAACCATGCCGCCAGCGACATCACCAGGACGAGAAGAATCGATGTCGGTATCGGCGTTCCTTCGAAGTACTGCACTTTGCCGGTTCCCTCGGACAGCGCGCTTGCAGTGACGTTGTATCGGGCAAGGCGCGACACTCCGCAGGCGATGAAGTAGGCCAGGACGATGCGGTCGTACAGACCTTGCATGCCGCAGCCGTACGCGATCATCGCGGGGGCCACTCCGAAAGAGATGACATCGGCGAGCGAGTCGAGTTCCCGGCCCATCGTTGATGCCCTCTGCCGCCACCTGGCAATGCGGCCGTCCAGAATATCGAATATCAATGCAGCGAACACCAGAGCGCACGCAAAGTAGACGTGCCTCACGTCGCTTGTTTCGAGGTAGGTCATGGTGGAGAACAGGGCCCCTGTTCCGCAGACGGCGTTCGCGAGGGTGAACCAGTCTGCCAGGTGGAACTCGCGAATCATCGCGAAGGGCTTTTGCGGCGCATTTGTCGTCATCGGATGCACGTCTCCTGGCGGGCTGGGACGCATTGCAGACTACTTGAGTTTTCGGTCTTCCCGCTTTGCGTCCGCCATCGCCTCCGGCTCCAGTTCCTCGGCTGAACGGTTGAGGTGAACGAACAGGCCCCAGGCGGCAAGAAGTACTCCGGCCGCAACCAGGATACTGGCCGCATACGGAAGCTGTGCCGGATCTTCGTGCAGGGCCCTGAAAGTGGCAACCAGCCCTTCGATGGCCAGAGCGACCACGACGACCACAAAAAATCTCGACAGGAATCGCCGTACGCGAGTCGGCGCGCTGATGTTGGCGTCACGCACGACCTCTTCCTCAAAAATGGTCTCGGCAATCTGCAACGCCACGACAGCGCCGGCCAGCAGTCCCACGGCTTCGATAATCGACTGCGCTGCGGCCCGGTCCAGGCCACCGACGAAGGCCGCCGATCCGATGCGGGTGGCAATCGTGGTGAGCATCAGGGCGGCGCAGGCAAAGAGAAATGCCATCAGCCCATGGATGACCCGGAAAAAGCGCACGAGAGTTTTCATTCACGCATCCTGTCACAGAAAAGCGCGAGACGCCTATGATCCGTTCGCTTTCAGCCACGCAACGCATGCTTTCGCCTGGGCAAGTGCGTCCTCTTCGGAATCGAAGACTTGCCCGGAATACCGGTGCAGAGAGTGCCAGTTTGCGCCGTCTTCCGGATCCCTGCGGTATTCCTCAAACCCGAACGTGCCGTCCGCGCGAGAAAAAACATCGACGCAATAGTCGCCATAGGGATTTTCGAGAGATGCGAGGACCTTGTTACCCATCGGCCGTGCGACCTCTGGCAATGCAGCGCCCCGGGGCGCCGCAAGCTCCTGGCCTATCTCGCCGGCTGGCGCACCGAGCTCGGCCGGAAGTCGTGCGTGAGCTGGTAGACCAGCGCCGGCACCATCTCCTCGCGGGGATTGGATTTGCTCGCCGCGGCGCTGACGCCGCGCTCGGCCGACACGCTGACGCGGCCAATCTGCCTCCTCGCCCAGGCCGAGCTGCTCCACACGCTGGCGCCCGTCTTGGTCTCCACCAGCCTGCTGGATATGTCGGCCTTGACCTCGGTGCGCGCGCCGCCCTCGAGCCTCGCGAGGTCTTTGAGTTTGACGTCGGTCTTCGGATCAGAATATACGATGTCGCCGAGGAAAATCGCGGCCACGCCGTACTTCTCGCCGATCTTCCTCAGCGCACCCGTGTCGAGCTGCGTGCCGCCCACCGCTTCCAGCACCGCTGCGCGGCTTCCCAACTCGATGAAGCGCGTCCCCGGCTGCGCCGCCTGGATCTGCTCCTGAAACTTCCGCGTGGCATGGGCGTTGATGTTGCGCTCGGAATTGGAGGCGAATTCGACGATTCCGAGGATCCCGTGGCTCTTCAGGTCCATGCGGGGCGGCACGGGCACGAGCACCGTGCTGGAACATCCCCACAGCATTGCGAGCGACAGCAGAAGCGTAAATCCGGCGTACCTGTGCATTGGGCATCCTCCCTTTTTATGGCCTGCAGCAGTTCAGCCTACACGAGTCCTTCAACGGCAGGTTGCGCGACGAATGCCTGAACGTGAACGAGTTCGCCTCGATCGAGGATGCCAAGCAGAAAATCGAACTCTGGCGGCAGGACTACAATCATCACAGGCCGCACAGCTCACTCGGTCACCTGACCCCGAATGAGTTCGCAATGCAAGGTCGGGAAACAGCCTTAGAAACGGCAAGACTCTAGATTAAAAGTGTCGGAAAACCGGACCAACCTCAAAACCTCCTCAAGCGTTAGGCCGAGGTGTCCACATTATCGGATGAGCTTCTGCGTCGCTTGCAATCCCTTGTTAGGCTGGTTCCGCAGTCGTTCCACTTAAATAGGCCACCAGCGCGAGCTGTTGGTCCAAAGTGATCAGTTTCGTCAGGGCAGTCACGGCCCTGGCCTGCTTGATGCGGTCGTACTCGAACGCTCTCAAGACTCTCGGTAGGATAAGCTCAAGATAGATGCTA
>CAZOSA010000099.1:0-7080 GCA_964582155.1 uncultured Enterobacteriaceae bacterium
CGCGCGCTCGATGAGCGGCGCGTCGCGGCCGATCAACAGCACGCCGCACGCGTGCGCCGACACCACCGGCGCAAGCGGCGCGAAGTCCTGGCCCTTGCCGTCCCCGCCCGCAATCAGCAGCGCCGGCCGGCCCAGGCCGCGCAGCGCAGCGACCGAGGCGCCGACGTTGGTACCCTTGGAATCGTCGTACCATGCGACGCCCCGGCGCTCGGCGACGCGCTGCAGCCGGTGCGCCAGCCCGCGAAAATCCGCCAGCCCCGCGGCCAGCGCTTCGTGCGGCGCGCCGATGGCGCGAGCCAGCGCGCAGGCGGCGAGCGCATTGGCGACATTGTGCGCGCCGTGGATCTGCAGTCTCGCGGCGGGCAGCAGCGCGCGCGAACCCTCGTGCAGCACGCCGTCCAGGACGCCGAAATCCTCTTCCGACGGGGGCGCATCGAGCCCGAAGCTCACGCGCCGGCGGCTCGGCATGCCCATGGCGAGCGAGCGAGCGTCGTCGCGGTTCAGCACCTGCACGCCCTGCCCCATGAAGATGCGCGCCTTTGCCGCCGCATACTCCTCGATGCCGGCGTAGCGGTCGAGATGGTCCTCGCTGAGGTTGAGCAGCGCAGCTGCCTCGGGCTCGAGCGACCAGGAGCTCTCCAGCTGGTAGCTGGAGAGCTCGAGCACCCAGGCCGTCGGCGCGGCCGCGCGCGCGGCGAGCGCATGCAGCACGGGCGGCCCGATATTACCGGCGACTTCCACGTCGAGGCCAGCCGCGCGCAGCAGGTGCCCGGCGAGCGCCGTGACCGTGCTCTTGCCGTTGGTGCCGGTGACCGCGAGCACGCGCGAGGCGCCCCGCGCGCGCACGTGCCAGGCAAAGAGCTCGATGTCGCCGAGCACCGGGATGCCCGCCGCCACCGCCGACTGCACCACCGGCTCGCTCAGGGAAAGACCGGGGCTGATGCACACCAGGTCCGCGCCTTCGAGCAGCGCCGGTGTGAACGCACCCGTGTGCAATTCGCCGGCGAAGTCACGCGCGCGCGGCGGCGCCGCACGCGTATCCGCGGCGCGCACGCTGCCGCCCTGGCCCACGACCCAGCGCGCCACCGACAAGCCACTGTCACCCAGGCCGAGCACCAGCACGCGCCGGCCCGCGAGCGAGCGCGGCTCGGGGCGCGGCAGCAGGGTGAACGGTGGCTCGCGCATCGTCATGGTCACCGCAGCTTCAGCGTCGACAGTCCGAACAGCACCAGAATCATGGTGATGATCCAGAAGCGCACCACCACCTGGGACTCCTTCCATCCCTCCAGTTCGTAGTGGTGGTGCAGCGGCGCCATGCGGAAGATGCGGCGCCCGCCGGTGGCCTTGAAGTACAGCACTTGCAGCATCACCGAGAGTGTCTCGACGACGAACACGCCGCCCATGATGAACAGCACGATCTCCTGGCGCACGATCACCGCCATGGTGCCGAGCGCGGCGCCCAGCGCCAGTGCGCCGACGTCGCCCATGAACACTTCTGCCGGGTAAGCGTTGAACCAGAGAAAGCCCAGGCCCGCGCCAGCCAGCGCGCCGCAGAACACGGTCAGCTCTCCGGCGCCCGGGATATAGGGCAGGCCCAGGTACTTGCTGAACACGCTGTGCCCCGCCACATAGGCGAAGATGCCGAGCGCACTGCCCACCATCACCGTAGGCATGATGGCGAGGCCGTCCAGCCCGTCGGTCAGGTTGACCGCGTTCGAGGTGCCGACGATGACGAAGAAGGTGAGGATGATGAAGCCGATGGGGCCGAGCGGGTAGGCGACGAACTTGAAGAACGGCACGATCAGCTCGTTCAGTGCTGGCGTGCCCTGCGACAGGCTGGCGAGGTAGCCGGCGGCCGCGAGCCCGATGGCCGACTGCCAGAACAGCTTGGCGCGCGCCGACAGGCCCTTGGGATTGCGGTGCACCACCTTGCGGTAGTCGTCGATCCAGCCGATGGTGCCGAAGCCGAGCGTCACCAGCAGAACCACCCACAGGTAGCGGTTGTGAAGGTCGCCCCACAGGAGCGTCGTGATGCCGATGGAAAGCAGGATCAGCGCGCCGCCCATGGTGGGCGTGCCCGCCTTGGCGAGGTGCGTCTTCGGCCCGTCGTCGCGCACCGACTGGCCGATCTTGTAGGCGGTGAGCTTGCGGATCACATAGGGCCCGAGGATCAGCGAGATTGCCAGCGCGGTGAGGCAGGCGAGCACCGCGCGCAGCGTGATGTAGCTGAATACGTTGAACAGGCGCGCGTCCCTCGCCAGCCATTGCGCGAACTCGAGCAGCATCAGTGCGCTCCTTGCGATTCGCGAGTGAGGGCGGCGACCACGCGCTCCATGCGCATGAAGCGCGAGCCCTTGACCAGCACGGTGGCCTGCCCCGGCAACGACCTGACCAGTTCGTCGAGGGCGTCGAAATGGCGTGCGCCGCGGCCGAACGCCTTCACCGCCTCCCTGCTCGCGTCTCCCAGGGCGAACAGCGCGCCCACCTTGCGCTCGCGCGCATAGGTCCCGATCTCACGATGGAACGCGGGCCCCTGCTCGCCCACCTCGCCCATGTCGCCGAGCACCAGCACCGTGGGCGCGGGGCAGGCGGCGAGCACGTCGATCGCGGCGCGCACCGAGTCGGGATTGGCGTTGTAGCTGTCGTCGATCACGGTGGCGCCGCCCGGCGTGAGTTTTACCTGCAGCCGTCCCGCGTAGGGTCGGAACGCCTCCAAGCCCCTGCCGATCGTCCCGGCCGGGATTCCGGCCGCGTGCGCGCAGGCGGCCGCGGCGAGCGCATTGCGCACGTTGTGCAATCCAGGTATCGCGAGACTGGCGCGCGCTTCGCCCTTCGGGGTGTGCACCACGATCTCGCTGCTCAACGGCTTCAGCGTGTAGCCCCCGGTCACCAATGCCTTGCGTTCGAGGGCGAAATCGACGACCTGCCGCTCGCCGGCGGCCTGGAGAAATATCGGATAGCAGGCGTCGTCCGCATTCACGACCGCCACACCCGACGGTGGCAATGCCCGGAACACGCACGAGTTCTCCGCCGCACTCGCCTCGACGCTCTTCATGAATTCCATGTGCTCGCGCTGCGCATTGACCACGATGGCGATCGTCGGCTGCGCAATGCCCGCAAGCCACTCGATTTCGCCAGGGTGATTCATGCCGAGCTCGATTGCGCAGTAGCGATGCGTGTCGTCCAATCGCAGCAGGGTGATCGGCACGCCGATGTCGGTGTTGAGATTGCCCTTCGTGGCAAGCACCGCCGCTTCTCCGGCGTGCACGCGCAGGATCGAAGCGAGCATCTCCTTGGTGGTGGTCTTGCCGTTGGCGCCGGCAATGCCGATCACCACCGGGGCGAAGCGCGCGCGCCAGTGCCGGCCGAGCCGGCCCAGCGCCCTGCGCGTGTCCTCGACCGTGATCGCGGCGAGCGGCGCGGGGGCCCGATAGCGCTCGTCGATCAGCGCGCCGGCGGCGCCCGCTTCCCTGGCCATGGCCAGAAAGCCGTGCCCGTCGTAGCGCTCGCCGCGAATGGCGACGAACAGCTCCCCCGCGCGCAGGCTGCGGCTGTCGGTGGAGATGCCATTAAAACGGGAATCCGGCCCGGCCAGCTGCCCCTGCATCGCGGCGGCCGCCTCGGCAAGGCTCATCATCGCGTCCCCCGGTGCTCGAGCGCAGCGCGCGCCACTGCCGAGTCGGAGAACGGCACGCGCCGCCCGCCCGATTCCTGCCAGGACTCGTGGCCCTTGCCCGAAATCAGCACCACATCGGCGTCTGCCGCCTGCGCGATCGCCGATTCGATGGCGCGCGCGCGATCCACTTCCACAGCATGCTGCGCGCTGACGCCCGTCTCGATCTCGCCGATGATGGCAAGTGGATCCTCGCTGCGCGGATTGTCCGAAGTGAGCACGATGCGATCGGCAAGGCGCGAGGCGACCGCGCCCATCAGAGCGCGTTTGCTGCGGTCGCGGTCGCCACCCGCCCCGAACACCGCGACGAGGCGACCGCCGCGCGCGTTCGCCACCAGGCGCAACGCCTGCAGCACCTGGTCGAGCGCGTCCGGGCTGTGCGCATAGTCGATCACCGTGAGCGGCGTGTCACCGACTCTTTGCATGCGGCCCGGTACCTCGGGCAGCGACGCGAGCGCGGCCACCGCCTGTCCGAACGGCAGGCCGTAGGCCAGCAGGCAGCCGAGCACGCCGAGCGCATTGGCGACGTTGAAGCGCCCAAGCTGGTGAAATTCGGTCTGCGCCTTGCCCCAGCTTGTCGCGAGGTCCAGGCGCTCCGGCGCAATGCGCGCCGCCGTCACGAACCCGGTCACGCTGCCGGGGGCCACCGCGGCTGGCGACAGGCTGTAGCCGATCGTGCGCAGGCCACGCCCGCGCAACCGCGCGGCCAGGTGCACGCCGAACGCGTCGTCGAGGTTGAGCACTGCGCAGTCCAATCCCTCGAAATCGAACAACCGGGCCTTGGCCGCGGCGTAGGCATCCAGCGAGCCGTGGTAGTCGAGGTGGTCGTGCGTCAGGTTGGTGAACAGCGCGCAGTCGAAGGCGACGCCGTTGACGCGGCCCTGCTCGAGGCCGTGGGACGAGGCTTCCATCGCCACGGCGGCGGCGCCTGCGCGCCGCATGCCCGCGAGCAGGCGATGCAGCTCGAGCGCGTCGGGCGTGGTGTTGTGCGCGTCCTCGAGCGCGCCGCGGAACCCGGCACCGAGGGTACCGATGACGCCGCATCTCGCGCCGGCGCCGTCCAGGGCCGCCGCGATCCACTGCGTGCACGAGGTTTTGCCGTTGGTGCCGGTCACGCCGCAGGTCCAGAGCCGCTCCGAGGGTTCGCCGTAGAAGGCGTGCGCCAGCGCGCCGGCCTGTTGCTTGAGCCCTTGCACCGCGGCGTTCGGCAATTGCCACTCACCGCGCCAGGCATAGCCCTGCGCTTCCCAAACCACCGCCGCCGCGCCGCGCGCGATCGCCTCGGGAATATGCTCGCGCCCGTCCGCGCGTTCGCCGGGATAGGCGAAGAACGCCACCCCGGGCGCGCAGTGGCGACTGTCGGAACTCAGGCGTTCGAGCATCGCGCCCCGCGCCGCAAGCCTGGCAAAGAGGTCCGCGCCAATCAGGTGCTTTCCCTGGCTTCCTCGCCGTCGCCGGGCAGCGGCACGGGCTCGAGCGGCGCATCGTGCGGCACGTCGAGCAGGCGCAGCGCGCCCCGGGCGACCTGCGCGAACACCGGTGCCGCCACCACACCGCCGTAGTACTGGCCTGCCGAAGGCTCGTCGATCATCACGGCGATCACCAGCCGCGGATCGCTCGCCGGCGCCAGTCCGACGAACGAGGCGATGTACTTGTCCGCCGCGTAGCCGCCATTCTCCTGCTTGTGCGCGGTGCCGGTCTTGCCGGCCACGCGCCAGCCCATGATGCGCGCGCGCGGCGCCGTGCCTCCGGGCTGCACCGCGAGCTCGAGCATGGCTCGCATCGCCCGCGCGGTGCGCACCGAAAGCACCCGGGTCCCGGCCGCGGTCTGCGGGGACTTTAGGAGCGTGACCGGAATCAGCTCGCCGTCGCGCGCGAATATCGTGTAGGCGCGCGCCAGCTGCATCAGGCTCACCGAAATGCCGTGGCCGTAGGCCATGGTGGCTTGCTCCACCGGACGCCAGGTGCCGGCGGGGCGCAGCTTGCCCGCCGCCTCGCCGGGAAAGCCGAGTAGCGGCGGCGCACCGAAACCGGCGTTGTGGAACATCTGCCACATGTCTTCGCGGTGCAGCGCCAGCGCAATGCGCGCCGCACCCACGTTGGAGGACTTCTGGATTACCTGGGCCACCGAGAGCGCGGCCTGGGGATGCGGATCGTGGATGGTGAAGTTCGCGATGCGCAGGCCACCGTTGCCGATGTGCAACGAGGTCGACGGCGTCAGCTTGCCGGACTCGAGTCCCAGCGCCACGGTAAAGGGTTTCAGCGTCGAGCCAGGTTCGAACACATCCGTCAGCACGCGATTGCGCAGTTGCGCGCCCGACAGCCTGGCTCGGGTATTGGGGTTGAAGGACGGCAGGTTGGCAAGCGCCAGCACTTCGCCCGTGCGCACGTCGATCGCGACCAGCGCCCCGGCCTTGGCCTTGTGCGCGGCGACCGCGCTTTTCAGCGCGGCGTAGGCGAGGCTCTGGATCTTGCCGTCGATAGCCAGCGTGAGGTCCTGGCCGTCCTGCGCCAAGCGGATGGACTCGACGTCCTCGACCACTTGCCCCAAGCGGTCCTTGATCACCCGCCGGCTCCCGGGCACGCCGCCCAGTTCGGCCTGGAACGCGAGCTCGAGGCCTTCCTGGCCCGCCTCGTCGACGCCGGTGAATCCGACCACGTGTGCGGTCACTTCGCCGCCCGGGTAGTAGCGGCGGTACTCGCCGTGCTGGTAGACGCCGGGCAGGGCCAGCCGCGCCACCTGCCCTGCCTGCTCCGGCGCGATCTGGCGTTTCAGGTAGACGAAATCGCGCGAGTGATCGGCGATCTTGTTGCGCAGCTCGCGCGCATCGGTCCCCAGGAGTCCCGCCAGCGTTCTCAGCTGGGCGGACGTCGCCCGCACGTCGCCCGGGATCGCCCACACCGACTGCACCGGCGTGGAAATGGCGAGGGCCTCGCCGTTGCGATCGAGAATCCGGCCGCGCGTGCCCGGCACCTCCAGCACGCGGCTGTAGCGTGCCTCGCCTTTTTCCTGCAGGAAGTCGGTGCGCATGGACTGCAGGTACAGCGAGCGCCCTGCGAGCACGCCGAACGCCGCCAGCAGCGCGCACATCACCACGCGCGCGCGCCACACTGGCAGGCGCACGAGCGCGGCTGCGGCGGCGCTCACGGCGCAACCTCCCGGGTGACCACGCGCACGCGGCGCGCGTCGGGGGTGCGCATGCCGAGCGTGCCGGTGGCGACCTTCTCGACGCGTGCGTGCAAGCCCCAGGTGCTCGCCTCGAGCTGCAGCTTGCCGTACTCGATGCCGAGTTCGCGCGCGCGCGTCTGCACGCGCTCCAGTTCGGTAAACAGCTTGCGGGCCTTGTGCTGCGAGGTAACGAGCCCGAGCGCGCAGACGACGAGAACCAGGAGGAGGAGGAGGTTCA
>CAZOSA010000100.1:0-7078 GCA_964582155.1 uncultured Enterobacteriaceae bacterium
AAGCTCGCCTACGGCACGCAAGTGCTGTGGCCCGACCACTGCGTGCAGGGCACCGAGGGCGCGGCGCTGCACAAGGACCTCGAGATCCCGCATGCGGAGCTCATCATCCGCAAAGGCTACCGGCGCGAGGTGGACAGCTACTCCGCCTTCCTCGAAGCCGACAAGAAGACGCAGACCGGGCTCGGCGGCTACCTCAAGCAGCGCGGCCTGAAGCGCGTGTACTTCGCCGGCCTCGCCACCGACTTCTGCGTCGGCTGGAGCGCGCTCGACGCGCGCAAGCAGGGCTTCGAGGCGCTGGTGATCGAGGACGCCTGCCGCGGAATCGACGTGCAGGGCTCGCTCGCCAAGGCCTGGGCGGCGATGCGGGCGGCAGGCGTGAAGCGCATCCAATCCACCGACGTGATCTAGGGGAGACGCAATGAAATTCAGACTGGCAATGGGATTGGCGGCGGCGCTTGCCGCTTTCGGCGCCCAGGCGCAGACCATCAGGATCGGCGAGCTGAACAGCTACAAGGTGTTCCCCGCCTTTCTCGAGCCCTACAAGAAGGGCTGGCAACTGGCGCTGGAGGAGATCAACAAGGCCGGCGGCGTGAACGGCCGCAAGCTCGAAGTGATCTCGCGCGACGACAACGGCAACCCGGGCGACGCGGTGCGCGTGGCCGAGGAACTGCTGTCGCGCGAGCATGCGAGCGTGCTGATGGGCACTTTCGCCTCGCACGTCGGCCTCGCGGTGGCCAACCTCGCCAACCAGAGGAAGGTGGTGTTCATCGCCGCCGAACCGCTCACCGACAAGATCGTGTGGGAGAACGGCAACCAGTACACCTTCCGCCTGCGGCCCTCGACCTACATGCAGGTGGCGATGCTGGTGCCGGAGGCGGCCAGGCTGAACAAGCAGCGCTGGGCCATCGTCTATCCCAACTACGAATACGGCCAGTCGGCCACCGCCTCGTTCAAGAAGCTGCTCGCCAAGGCGCAGCCCGGCGCGCAGTTCATCGCCGAACAGGCGCCGGCGCTGGGCAAGATCGAAGCCGGCGCGGTGGCGCAGGCGCTGATGGACGCCAGGCCCGACGCGATCTTTTCGTCGCTCTTCGGCGCCGACCTGCAAAAGTTCGTGCGCGAGGGCAATACGCGCGGCCTGTTCAGGAACATGACCGTGTTCAACCTGCTCGCCGGGGAGCCCGAGTACCTCGATCCGCTCAAGGACGAGACCCCGGAGGGCTGGTGGGTGACCGGCTACCCCTGGAGCGAGATCAAGACTCCCGCGCACCAGAAATTCCTCGCCGCCTACCGCGCGAAGTGGAAGGACTACCCGCGCCTGGGCTCGGTGGTGGGCTACTCGACCATGTATACGGTGGCCAACGCCATGCGCAAGGCCGGCGGCGCCAACACGCAAAAGCTGATCGCGGCGCTCAAGGGCCTGGAGATGGACACGCCGATCGGCCCGATCGTCTACCGCGCGCTGGACCACCAGTCCACCATGGGCGCCTACGTCGGCCAGCTGGCGAAGAGGAAAGGCGTCGGCGTGATGGTCAACTGGCGCTTCGCCGACGGCGCGAATTTCCTGCCGCCGTTCGCGGAAGTGCGGGCGATGCGCAAAGACTGAACAAGAGGAAACGACGAAAAAGGGGGTCTGACCCCCTTTTTTTTTCATGTCCGCCTCCTCGATCCTGATCCAGTTCCTGAACGGCCTCGCCAGCGCCTCGTCGCTGTTCCTGGTCGCGGCCGGGCTGTCGCTCATCTTCGGGGTCACGCGCATCATCAATTTCGCCCACGGGTCGCTGTTCATGCTCGGCATGTACTTGGCGGTGGCGCTGGCGCCGCAGGTCGGCTTCTGGTGGAGCGTGCCGCTCGCGGCGCTCGCCGTGGCGGCTTTCGGCGCGCTGGTCGAGGCGACGCTGCTGCGCCGGCTGTACGCAGCGCCGGAGCTGCTGCAATTCCTCGCCACCTTCGCGCTGGTGCTGGTGATCAAGGATTTCACACTGTGGGCCTGGGGCCCCGAGGACATCCTCGGCCCGCGCGCGCCGGGCCTCGCCGGCGCCGTGGGCATCGCCGGCCGGCAGTTTCCCGAGTACGACCTGTTCCTCATCGTCTTTGGCCCGGCGGTGCTCGCGGTGCTGTGGTTCCTGCTGCGGCGCACCCGCTGGGGCACGCTGGTGCGCGCCGCGACGCAGGACCGCGAGATGGCGGGCGCGCTGGGCGTGAACCAGCGATGGCTGTTCACCAGCGTGTTCGCCCTCGGCGCGCTGCTGGCGGCGCTCGGCGGCGCGGTGCAGACCCCGCGCGAGCCGGCGACGCTCGCCATCGACCTGCAGATCATCTCCGACGCCTTCGTCGTGGTCGTGGTGGGCGGCCTGGGCTCGATCCCCGGCGCCTTTCTCGCCGCGCTGCTGATCGGCGAGATCAAGTCCTTCTGCATCGGCTTGGGCTACTCGAAGATCACGCTGGTGGTGGAGTTCATCGTCATGGCGGTGGTGCTGGTGCTGCGGCCCTGGGGACTGCTGGGCAGGATGCCGGCGCAGGCGCGCGGCGCGGGCGCCCTCGAGCCCCCGCTGCTGCTGCCTTCGCGCGGGCTGCTGGCCACGCTCGCCGCGCTCGCCTTCGGCCTGGCGCTGGTGCCCGCCGTGCACACGGGCTACACGCTGGTGCTGCTCACCGACATCCTGCTGTTTGCGCTGTTCGCGGTCAGCCTGCACTTCATCATGGGCCCGGGCGGCCTGCATTCCTTCGGCCACGCCGCCTACTTCGGCCTTGGCGCCTACGGCGCCGGGCTGCTGGTGCACAAGGGCGGCGTGCCCATGGAACTCGCGCTCCTTGCCGCGCCCTGGCTCGCCGGCCTGGGCGCGCTCGTCTTCGGGTGGTTCTGCGTGCGCCTCTCGGGGGTGTACCTCGCGATGCTCACGCTCGCCTTCGCGCAGATCGCCTGGTCGGTGATCTTCCAGTGGGACGCATTCACCGGCGGCTCGAACGGTATCGTCGGCATCTGGCCGGCGGCCTGGCTGTCCAGCAAGACGGCCTATTACTACCTCACGCTGGCCGCCTGCCTCGGCGGGATCGCCCTGCTCTGGCGCGTGCTCTACGCGCCGTTCGGCTACGCGGTGCGCGCGGGGCGCGATTCGCCGCTGCGCGCGGACGCCATCGGCATCGACGTGCGCGCGCGGCAATGGGCGGCGTTCACTTTCGCAGGGCTGTTCGCCGGGCTCGCCGGCGCCTTGTTCGCGTTCTCCAAGGGCTCGATTTCCCCCGAGGCGCTGTCGGTGACGCGTTCCGTGGACGGCCTCGTCATGGTGCTGCTCGGCGGCATCCAGACGCTCACCGGCCCAGTGTGGGGCGCGGTGCTGTTCACCTGGCTGCAGGACGCGGTGGCGCGCGGCATCGACTACTGGCGCGCGGTGATCGGCGGGGTGATCCTGTTGCTGGTACTCGCCTTTCCGCAAGGCGTGACCGGTTTCCTGCGCGAGCGGTTTGCCAGATGACGGTGCTCGCGGTCAGCGAGCTGTCGAAGGCCTACGGCGGCGTGCAGGCCGTCAGCCGCATCAGCTTCTCGGTGGCGGCCGGCGAACTGCTGGCGATGATCGGGCCCAACGGCGCCGGCAAGACCACCTGCTTCAACATGCTGAACGGCCAGACCGCGCCCGATGCCGGCCGGATCGAATTCGAAGGCCGCAGCCTCGCGGGCCTCGCGCCGCGCGATATCTGGCGCCTCGGCGTCGGGCGCACCTTCCAGATCACCGCCACCTTCGGCTCGATGTCGGTGCGCGAGAACGTACAGATGGCCCTGCTCTCGCATCATCGGCGCCTGTGGTCCCTGACGTCCCTGGCGACGCGCGCTCACGTGGATGAAGCGAACGCGCTCCTCGCCCGGGTCGGCATGCTCGAGCAGGCCGGGCGTCCCTGCGCGGTGCTCGCGTACGGCGACCTGAAGCGTGTGGAACTGGCGGTGGCCCTTGCCAACCGGCCGCGCCTGCTGCTGATGGACGAGCCCACCGCCGGCATGGCGCCGCGCGAACGCAACGAGCTGATGCGCCTCGCCGCGGAACTCGCGCGCACCGGCGGCATCGCCGTGCTGTTCACCGAGCACGACATGGACGTGGTGTTCACCCACGCCGACCGCGTGATCGTGCTTTCCGGCGGCGAGCTGATCGCCGAGGGCAGGCCCGAAGCGGTGCGCGCCGACGCGCGGGTGCGCGAGGTCTACCTGGGAACGGGCCGTGCTTGAAGTCTCCGGACTGAACGCCGCCTACGGCCGTGCGCAGGTCCTGTTCGGCCTCGAGCTGCAGGCGCGCCCGGGACAGGTATGCGTGCTCCTGGGCCGCAACGGCGCGGGCAAGTCCACCACGTTGAAGTCGATCATGGGCCTGCTGCGCCCGCAGGCCGGCGAAATCCGCTTCGATGGGCGCAGGATCGACCGCCTGCAGCCCTACCAGATCGCGCGGCTGGGCCTGGGCTATGTGCCTGAGGACCGGCGCATCTTCACCGACCTCACCGTCGCGGAGAACCTGGAAGTGGGCCGCCAGCCGCCGCGTGCGGACGCGCCGGGCTGGACGCCGGCGAAGCTCTACGAGCTGTTCCCGAACCTCGGGCGCATGCAGGACCGGCTCGGCGCGCGCATGTCCGGCGGCGAGCAGCAGATGCTGACGATCGCGCGCACGCTGATGGGCAATCCGCGGGCGGTGCTGCTCGATGAGCCCTCGGAAGGCCTCGCGCCGGTGATCGTCGAACAGATGGTGCGCACCATCCACGAGTTGAAGACCCAGGGCCTGACGGTGCTGCTGTGCGAGCAGAACCTGCACTTCGCCGAGCAGGTGGCGGACCGCGCCTACGTCATCGAGCAAGGCCAGGTGCGCCGCTCGGGCTCGCTGGAGGAGATCCGGGAGGAGTACCAGCAGGTATGAGCTGGATCGCGGGCATCGATGTCGGCGGCACGTTCACGGACCTGATCGCGCTCGACGCGGCGAGCGGCGAGGTGCGCCTCGCCAAGGTGCCGACGACGCCTGACAACCAGGCGTACGGGGTGCTCTCGGCGCTCGACGAGGCGAAGCTCGCGCTCGAGCAGGTGGCGCTGATCGTGCACGGCACCACCACCACCACCAATGCGCTGCTGGAAAGGAAACTGGCCAGGACCGGCCTCATCACCACGCAGGGCTTTCGCGACGTGCTGGAACTGGGCCGGCGCACGCGGCCGCGCTCCTACGGCCTCACCGGATGGTTCGAGCCCCTCATCCCGCGCGAATTGCGGCTCGAGGTGCCTGAGCGCATGGATGCGCAGGGCGAGCCAGTGGTGCCGCTCGACGAGACGGCCACGCGCGAAGCGGTGCGCAAGCTGCTGGCCGCGGGCTGCGAGTCCCTGGTGATCCATTTCCTGCACAGCTACATCAATCCGGCGCACGAGCGGCGCGCCCTCGCCCTCGCCCGCGAGTCGTGGCCCAACCGCTACGTCACCGCCGGCCACGCCGTGCTCTCGGAGTACCGCGAATACGAGCGCGGCGTCACCGCGGCGGTCAACGCCAGCGTGCAGCCGATCCTCGACCGCTACCTGGAGCGGTTGCGCTCGGAGCTCACGCGCCGCGGCTTCTGCAGGGACCTGCTGGTGATGCAGGGCAACGGCGGCACCGTTTCGGCAGCCATCGCCGCTGAAAGCGCCGTCAACACCGTGATGTCGGGCCCCGCCTCCGGCGTGATCGCCGCAGCCTATACGGCCACGGCCGCCGGCTACCGCAACGCGATCACCTACGACATGGGCGGCACCTCGACCGACGTCGGCCTGATCCGGGACGGCGTGCCGGAGGTGTCCTCCGAGCTCGAGCTCGAGTACGCCATGCCGGTCCATGTGCCGATGGTCGACGTGCACTCGATCGGCGCGGGAGGCGGGTCGATCGCCACCATCGGCGAGGACGGCTTGCTGCGCGTGGGACCGAAGAGCGCGGGCGCGCATCCCGGGCCGATCTGCTACGGGCGCGGCGGCACCGAGCCGACCATCACCGACGCGAACCTGGTCCTGGGGCGCCTCAATCCGGATGCCCTCCTTGGCGTCAAAGGTCGCGCGGACCTGGAGCACATCAAGCGGCTGCTCCTGGAGACGATCGGCAGGCCGCTGGGACTGGATGCGACCCAGGCGGCGGCGGCCGTCGTGCGCGTCGCCAACGACCGGATGTCCGGCGCGATGCGCATGGTGTCGCTCGCCCGGGGGCACGATCCCAGGGATTTCGTGCTGTTTGCGTTCGGCGGCGCTGGTCCTTTGCATGCGGCGGCCATCGCCAGGGAGCTGGGGATTCCGAAGCTCCTCGTGCCGGCCCGCCCCGGGATCACCAATGCCCTGGGCTGCGTCGTGGCGGACCTGCGCCACGACTTCGTCAATACCGTGAATAAACCTGTTCAAGATATTGATATAGAACATGTTCATTCAGTCATCCAGAAGCAGATTTCAGCCGGGAAAGGGCTGCTCCAACGCGAGGGAATGGCGACGGAAGGACTGCGCCTCCTGCACAGCGCCGACATGCAATTCGAAGGCCAGAGCCACATGCTGAAGGTCGCCCTGCCCGGCGCCGAGGTATCGCGGGACGGGCTGCAGCAGCTGTTCGAGAAGGCCTACTGGGAGCGGTTTGCCGTCGAGTTGCCCGAAATCCGCGCGATGCTGGTCAACGTGCACACTGCGGTGATCGGCTTGCGCCCCCGCCTCGATCTCAAGGTTCTCTCAGATCGCGCCGCGCCTCATGCGGCGCGATCTAGGAAAACCTGGTTTGAGGGTGGTTGGCGCGAGACACCCATCTACCGAAGGGAATCCCTGCCCGAAGAACTCACCGGCCCCGCCATCATCGAGCAGCTCGACTGCACGACGGTGCTGGAGCCGGGCAACAAACTCAGCATCGACAAGCTGGGAAACCTGCTGATCGAGGTCTGAGCGGCGTTCAGGGGGCGTTCGCCGCACGCGCCATCACGATCCGATTGCGGCCCGCATTCTTCGCCTCGTAAAGCGCGGTGTCGGCGGCGGAGAGCAGCGTGTCCCAGTCCTCGCCGTCAACCCCGTAGGCCGCCACCCCGCCCGTCACGGTCACCTCGATGCGCTTGCCGTCGACCATCA
>CAZOSA010000101.1:0-7015 GCA_964582155.1 uncultured Enterobacteriaceae bacterium
GGCGCCGGCGGCTAGCGCGGCCCGGGCGTCGGGCGCGCGATGCTGGCCCAATACGCCCGCACGCTGTGCGCGGCGTCGCGCAGCACGCCGCCGTGGACCAGTTCCGGGCAGACGCGCGCGCGCACCAGGGATTCGGCAATGAACATCGCGCCCACCAGCGGCAAGGTAAGGAGGTTGGCGAAGACCGACCAGGCGGGCAGGGGCGCAAAGAAAAAAAGCAGCGTGGAGAGCATCGCGATCGCCGCGCAGAACACGGCCCAGGCGAGAGTGACACGGCGCGAGTACGCCTCGCCACGCGGGCTCAGCATGCCCTCGACGATGCGCGCGAAGCGCGTGCACAGCGCTTCCTGCCCGCGACGCAGGGTGACGCCGAATGCGGCGCCGAGCGCGAGGAACATGACGATGTGCTGCAGGAAGTAAAGCCACGAAGTGTTGTGCTCGAGCTGCGTCCAGAAGCGCCAGACGAGGACCACCAGGAGCGCGCAGGCGGCGAGTGCGAGCAGCCGGTGCGCCGAGCGCCAGGCGACGAAAAACGCCAGCAGTGCCCAGGGCGCCGTCGACGCCAACGCGCCCAGCGCGGTGGGCTGCGAGGCGGTCGTGAACAGGTGCGCCAGCAACGCGTAGCCCAGCGCGAGCGCGATCAGCAGCACGAGCCAGCGGCTTGTGCGCTCGAACTTCACTTCGTGCGGTTCTGCGCGAGGAAGCGGGCGAGATTGGACAGGGAGCCGAAAATCACCGTGTTGTCTTCATGGTCGGAACGCAGTCGCACGCCGTAGCGCCGCGACACCACCAGCGCCAGTTCCAGGATGTCGATCGAATCCAGGCCGAGGCCCTCCCCGTACAGCGGCGCATCCGGCGCGATGTCGCCGGGCGGCACGTCCAGGTTGAGCTCGGCGACGATCAGCGCGGCCAGTTCCTGCACCAGGACCGGGTCGGCGGTGGGCGCGAACTGCGCGCTGAGGGGGATGCTGGCCATGGTTGCGCTCGGCAGTTTAGCCGTTGCACCCGCCCGGTTCAATCACGGGTTGGCGCGGAACGCCAGCACGGCGTTGCTGCCGCCGAAAGCGAAGGAATTGGACAGCGCCGCGCGCAGCTTCCCGCCGCCGCGCGCGCTGCCGATGACGTGCGCCACGCCAGCGCATTCCGGGTCCAGTCCCCCCGCATCGCCGAGGGTGGGCGGAATGGCGTCGCGATGCAGCGCCAGCACCGTGGCCACTGCCTCAAGACTGCCCGCGGCGCCGAGCGGGTGGCCATGCGCCGATTTCGTCGCGCTGACCGCAACCCTGGCGGCATGGTCTCCCAGCACCGCGGTGAGCGCGGCGATTTCCACCGCATCGCCTTCGCGCGTGCCGGTGGCATGGGCGTTCACGTAGCCAACCTGCGCAGGCTGCAGACCGGCATCGGCCAGCGCGGCGCGCAGTGCGCGCACCTGGCCGTCGCGATCCGGGCGCACCAGATTGACGCGATCGCAGGATTCGCCGTAGCCGGCGAGTTCGGCATAGATGCGTGCCCCGCGCTGCTCGGCGCGCCCCCAATCCTCCAGCACCAGCGCCGCCGCGCCCTCGGCGAGCACCAGCCCGCCGCGCGAGCTTTGAAAGGGGCGGCAGGCGCTGGCCGCCGTCTGCTCGTCGCCGGAGGCGAGCACCTGCAGCGCCAGCCAGGCGCGGATCACGCCGAATGCGAGGGGCGCGTCCGAGCCGCCCGCCAGCATCACCGGCGAGGCGCCCGAGCGCACGCGGCGCATGGCTTCGCCGATGGCGATGGCGGCCGAGGCACAGGCCACGGCATAGGTGACGCAGGTGCCGCCCAGGCCGAAACCGATGGCGAGGTGCGCGGCGCAGGCGTTGGTCATCGCCTGCACCACGGTGAGCGGGGGCAAGCGGTCGCGCCCGGTGACGTACAAATCGCGGTGGCCGCGTTCGAAAGTGAGCGTACCGCCGAGCGAAGTTCCCCAGGCGACGCCCCAGTCGTCCCGATTCCCATCCGGGGACTCTGCGAGCCCGGCATCGCGCCACGCGGCAAGTCCCGCGGTCACGCCGAGCTGGCTGTAGCGGTCCATCGTGTTGGCGCGCGCGTGCCCCAATGTGGCGGCGGGGTCGAAATCCACACAGGCCCCGGCCGGAACGGCGAGGGGCCGCGGCGCGTCCGCCGGCGTGTACAGGCGCAGCCCGGAGCGAGCGGCAAGCAGCGCATCGAAAGATGCCTGCGCCGTGGCGCCCACCGGGCTCACCATGCCGAGCCCGGTGATTGCGACCCGCCGCGCGCTCATGATTTGGCGGCCGCGACGCGCTCGATCAGCGCCACCAGCTCGCCGCAGCTGCGCGGCGGAGCGGCATCCTGGTCGACCGTGACGCCGAACTTCTCCTCGATCTCGAACACCAGCTCGAGCAGCGACAGCGAATCCACGCCGAGGCTGGAGAGTTCGGCAGCGGCATCGGCACTCTTCAAGTCGACGCCAACGCGCTCCTCGACGAAACGGTAGACCGGTGCGGTGTCCAGCATGTCGCTACTTGGCCGCGACCGTCATCCCGATCGCGCCCAACGCGAGCGCGGCGAATGCTGCAGCGATGATTTTTTTCATGCCTCGGTTCCTCCTCCTGGAATGCCTGCGACCACGTTGCGAAAACCCGAATCCACGTACAGTACCTCGCCCGTGACGCCCGCGGCGAGATCGGACAGCAAAAATGCGGCGGCGTTGCCCACGTCCTCGGTGGTGACGTTGCGCCGCAGCGGCGCGTGCTCCGCGACGAACTTGAGGATCCTGCCGAATCCGGCGATGCCCGCGGCGGCGAGCGTCTTGATCGGCCCCGCGGAGATGGCGTTCACGCGGATACCGCGCGGCCCGAGGCTCGACGCGAGGTAGCGCACCGAGGCCTCGAGGCTCGCTTTGGCCAGGCCCATGGTGTTGTAGCTGGGCACCACGCGCTCAGCGCCGAGATAGGTGAGCGTGACCAGGGCGCCCTTGCCACCCTGCATCATCGGCAGCGCGGCCTTGGCGAGCGCCGGGAAGCTGTAGGCCGACACGTCGTGCGCGACGCGAAACGCTTCGCGCGACAGCCCGTCGAGGAAATCGCCCGCGACCGCCTCGCGCGGCGCGTAGGCGATGGCATGCACCAGGCCGTCGAGGCGGTCCCAGCGAGCGCCGAGCGCGGCGAACAGCCGTGCAATCTCCTCGTCGCTGGCGACGTCGCAGGGCAGGGCGATGTCCGAGCCCAGCTCGCGCGCCATCTCCTCGATGCGCTCCTTGAATCTCTCGTTCTGATAGGTGAAAGCGAGCGTCGCACCCTCGCGCTGCGCGGCCTTGGCGACGCCATAGGCGATCGAGCGGTTGCTGAGCAGGCCGGTGACCAGGATCCGGCGGCCTTCGAGGATCGGCATGGTGCGCCGATTATACTTGCGCGATGCGCCCAATCCTCGTGCTGGCGTTCCTCGCTGCCGGTTGCACCGACGTGTGGAACGACCCCTATCCGGCCTCGGATCGCGGCAAGAACATCCTCTACTCGGCGTTCACGGAGCGGCCCAAGCACCTGGATCCGGTGCAGTCCTACACCGAGGACGAAGCGCGCTTCACCCAGCAGGTGTACGAGCCGCCATTGCAGTATCACTATCTGAAGCGGCCCTACGAACTCGCGCCGCTCACCGCGCTGGAGGTGCCGAAGGCCGTGGAAGTGCAGGGCGGCAAGTTCACCGTCTACACCATCCGCATCCGTCCGGGCATCCGCTACCAGCCGCATCCGGCGTTCTTGCCGGAGAACCACGCACTCGAGGGCGCGCGCATCGCGCGCCTGGCCAGTCCCTATGCGCTGCCGCTGGCCACGCGCGAGCTCACCGCGGACGACTACATCTACGAGATCAAGCGGCTCGCCAGCCCGCGCCTGCACTCGCCGATCTTCGGCCTGATGGCCGAGTACATCGTCGGCCTGCAGGACCTGGCCGAGCGGCTGAAAAAATTCGACACGCACAAGCAGGACTGGCTCGACCTGCGCAAGCACCGGCTCGAGGGCGTGGAGAAGGTGGACCAGCACACCTACCGCATCCGCATCAAGGGGCGCTACCCGCAGTTCGCATATTGGCTGGCGATGCCGTTCTTCGCGCCGGTGCCGTGGGAGGCGGAGAAATTCTTCCAGCAGCCGGGCATGGCGCAGAAGAACTTCACGCTCGACTGGTGGCCGGTGGGCACCGGCGCCTACATGCTCACCGAGAACAATCCGAACGCGCGCATGGTGCTGGAGCGCAATCCGAATTTCCGCGGCGAGCCCTATCCCGCCGAGGGCGAACCCGGCGACGCTCCGGCGGGGCTGCTCGCCGACGCCGGCAGGACCATGCCGTTCCTGGACCAGGTGGTGTTCTCGCGCGAAAAGGAGAGCATTCCCTACTGGAACAAGTTCCTGCAGGGCTACTTCGATTCCTCGGCGATCCCCAGCGACACCTTCGACCAGGCGGTGCGCGTCGCGGTCGGCGGGGAAGTCGGGCTGACGCCGGAAATGCAGGCGAAGGGCATCCAGCTGCGCACTTCGGTGGACACCACCATCCTGTATCTCGGCGTCAACTGGCTGGACGCGACGCTCGGAGGATCTTCGGAACGCTCGCGCAAGCTGCGCCAGGCGATCGCCATCGCCGTGGACTGGGAGGAGTTCATTTCGATTTTCCTGAACGGCCGCGGCCTGGTGTCGCACGATCCGCTCGCGCCGGGCATCTTCGGGCAGCGCACGGGCCGCGACGCGTTCAACCCCTACACCCACGAGCTGCGCGACGGCGCGGTGCGGCGCCGCACGATCGAGGAGGCGAGAAAGCTGCTCGCCGAGTCGGGCTACCCGGACGGGCGAAACGCGAAGACCGGCGAGCCGCTGGTGCTGTACCTCGACACGGTGGGGCGCGGTCCCGGCGACAAGCCGCGCTTCGACTGGTGGCGGCGGCAGTTCGCCAAGGTCTCGATCCAGCTCGAGATCCGCGACACCGACTGGAACCGCTTCCAGGAAAAGATCAGGAAGGGCAGCCAGCAGCTCTACATCCTGGGCTGGAACGCCGATTATCCGGACCCGGAGAACTTCCTGTTCCTGCTGCACGGCGCGCAGGCGCGCACCACATCGCAGGGCGAGAACACCAGCAACTACGTGAACGCAGAGTTCGATGCCCTGTTCGAGCGCATGAAGAACATGCCCAGCTCGGCCGAGCGCCAGAGAATCATCGACCGGATGGTGGACATCGTGCGCCGCGACCTGCCCTGGGTCGGGGGCTTCCACCCGGTGTCCTACGGCCTCGCGCACCCCTGGATGATGAACGGCAAGCCCAACAACATGGCGCGCAACAACCTGAAGTACCTGCGCGTGGACGCCGGCAAGCGGGCGCAGATGCGCCGCGTGTGGAACCAGCCGGTGCTCTGGCCGGTCTTGCTCATCGTCCTCGCCATCGTGATCTCGGCGGTGCCTGCCGTGATGAGCTATCGGCGGCGCGAGCGCATGGCGGCGAAGCCGGCCTGATGCTTTCCTACATCATCCGCAGGACGCTGTACGCGATCCCGATCCTGATCGGCATCAACCTGATCACGTTCGCGCTGTTCTTCCTGGTGAACACGCCCGACGACATGGCGCGCATGCAGCTGGGCGTGAAGCGCGTCACGCCCGAGGCGATCGAGAAGTGGAAGGCGGAGCGTGGCTACGACAAGCCACTGCTCTGGAACACGCCCGCCGCCGGAGCGGGGAAATTCACCGGCACCATCTTCTTCGAGAAGTCGGTCAGGCTCTTCGCCTTCGATTTCGGCCGCGCCGAGGACAACCGCGACATCGCCAACGAGATCCGCATGCGCATGGGGCCGAGCCTGGCGCTCGCCATCCCCGTGTTCGTGGTGGGCCTCGCGATGAACATCACGTTCGCGCTCGGCATGGCGTTCTTTCGCGCCACTTACCTGGATTTCTGGGGCGTGATCCTGTGCGTGGCGATGATGTCGATTTCGTCGCTGTTCTACATCATCGGCGGGCAGTACCTGATCTCCAAGCTCTGGCACCTGGTGCCGATCTCGGGTTACGAGGGCGGCGCCGACGCCGTGAAATTCCTGGTGCTGCCGGTGCTGATCGGCGTCATCGGCGGTATCGGCGCCGGCAGTCGCTGGTACCGCACGCTGTTCCTGGAGGAGATGGGCAAGGACTACGTGCGCACCGCGCGCGCCAAGGGGCTCGCGGAATCCACGGTCATGTTCCGCCACGTGCTGCAGAACGCGCTCATCCCGATCCTTACCGGCGTGGTGGTGGTGATCCCGCTCCTGTTCATGGGCAGCCTGATCACCGAATCTTTTTTCGGCATCCCGGGGCTGGGCAGCTACACCATCGACGCCATTCAGGCGCAGGACTTCGCCGTGGTGCGCGCCATGGTGTTCATCGGCTCGGTGCTCTACATCCTCGGGCTGCTGCTCACGGACATCTCCTACACGCTGGTCGACCCGCGCGTGAGGCTGAACTGAGATGCCCTACGCCTTGCCCACCGACTACCTGGTTTGGGCGCTGGTCGCGGCGCTGATCGCTTTTGCGCTCTACTGCGCCCGGCACGATCATCTCGCGGCACCCTGGGCGCGGGTGTTCAGGAGCCGCGCCGCGGTGGCCTCGAGCGTATTCCTGGCGATGTACGTGGCGGTAGGACTGCTCGACTCGCTGCATTTCCGCCCCAAGCTCATTGCCAAGGAGGCCGGGGCACCCACGGTCTACGCGGTGGAGGTGCGCTCGCTCCTCGACGTAGCGCTCACGCCCCTGCGCGAGCGTGTGGAGAAAACCTATTCCGCGCCGCTCGCCACGCGGCTGTTTCAGAAAGAGCAGGTCGAGCAGCCCGACGGCAAGATGGCGCGCGAGTTTCCACGCCTGCTCCACGGCGGCAGGCACCTGAAGGAGGAGGCCGATTGGAGCAAGGACGTCGCGCTGCGCGTCCTCGCCGGGCTCGCCGCCGCGACCGCCTTGTGGTCCCTGACGCTGCTCGCGGGCAGGCGCACGCTCGCGCGCCGCTGGCCGCAAGTGCCCTGGCGTGCAGC
>CAZOSA010000102.1:0-7008 GCA_964582155.1 uncultured Enterobacteriaceae bacterium
GTGGGACTTCGGCTCGGCCGCGCGGCACCACAAGCTGCACGCGCCCTGGCTGCGCCAGGATCATTGTCGCGCCGGGCTGCTCGGCATGCGCGGCGCGGTCGGCGCCGACCTGGCGCTGTTTCGCGACGCGGCAAAAGAGATCAAATCCATCCTCACCGCCGAAGGGGTGGCGAACATGCCGCTCGGGGTGGACGTGATCGAGCCGCCGATGCTGTTCGCGCTGCAAAAGGAAGGCATCGAGGTGCGCGACGGCCAGCAGGTGATGCTGCAGGCGCGCGAAGTGAAGAACGTGGACGAGCTCACGCTGCTCAACATGGCCGCTGCCATGGTGGACGGCGTCTACCAGGACATCGCCGAGGCGCTCAAGCCCGGCGTGACGGAGTCGCAGATCGTGGCGCTCGCCACCAAGCGGCTCTACGAGATGGGCTCGGACTGCGTGGAGGCGATCAATTCGATCTCCGGGGAGCGCTGCTCGCCGCACCCGCACAACTTCACGGATCGCCTCATCCGCCCCGGGGATCAGGCGTTCTTCGACGTGATCCAGTCGTTCATGGGCTATCGCACCTGTTACTACCGTACCTTCAACGTCGGGCGCGCCACCGGCCCGCAGAGAACGGCCTACCGCAAAGCGCGCGAGTGGATGGACAAGGTGATCGAGCTGCTCAAGCCGGGCATGAGCACCGACAGGATCGCGGCGGCGCTGCCCAAGGCCCAGGCGGCGGGCTTCGCCAACGAGATGGACGCCTTCGGCCTCAATTTCTGCCATGGCCTGGGCCTCGGCTTGCACGAGCGGCCGCTGATCTCGCGCCTGAATTCCTTCCGTGAGCCGATCGAGCTCAAGGCCGGCATGGTGTTCGCGGTGGAAACCTATTGCCCGGCGTCGGACGGCATCTCCGCCGCCAGGATCGAGGAGGAAGTGATCCTGACCCCGAAGGGCGCGCAGGTCATTTCGCTCTACCCCGCCGAGGAGCTGCCGATTGCCAACCCCTACTAGGCCGAGCGTAGGCTGGATCGGCACCGGCCGCATGGGCTACGAGATGGCGGCGCGTCTCGCCAGGGGCGGCGCGGACCTGCTGATCTGGAACCGCACGCGCGCGAAAGCCGAGCCGCTCGCGCAGTACGGCGCGAAAGTTGCCGACCGGGTGACGGATCTCGCCTCGCGCGACATCGTGTTCTGCATGGTGTCCGCCTGGAAGGACGTGCAGCAGGTGATGGGCGAGCTGCTGGCGGGGGAAAGCCAGCCGCGCATGTTGATCGAGTGCTCCTCGATCTCGCTCGAAGGCTCGGCCGAACTGCGCGAGCTGCTGGCCAAGCGCGGCATCGCCTACGTCGCCGCGCCGGTCTCCGGCAACGCCAAGGTGATCAAGGCTGGCAAGCTCTCCTTCGTGTGCTCCGGGCCGAGGAAATCCTTCGACCAGGCGCTGCCGCTGCTGAAGATGATCGCGCCCGCGGCGAGCTACGTCGGCGAAGGCGAGCTCGCGCGCATCGTGAAAATCTGCCACAACGTGTTCCTCGGCGTCGTCACCCAGTCGCTGGCCGAAATCACGGTGCTGGCGCAAAAGGCCGGCGTGCCGCGCCACGCGTTCCTCGATTTTCTCAACCAGAGCGTGATGGGCTCGGTGTTCACGCGCTACAAGACCCCGGCGTTCGTCAACCTGGACTTCAAGGTGACGTTCACGCCCGAACTGCTGAGAAAGGACCTGGACCTGGGCCTGGACGCCGGGCGCAGGTACGAGGTGCCGATGCCGCTGGCGGCGGCCACCCGCGACCTGGTTCAGGCTATGATGGGTCGCGGCATGAAGAAGGAGGATTTCGCGGCGCTCCTGCTGCAGCAGGCCCAGGCGTCCGGGATCGAGTTGAAACCAGAAAACATGGAGGTGGAAGATGGGCTTTCTTAGGCTGCTGATCGCTGCGCTGGCGCTTGCCGCCTCGCAGGCAATCGCGCAGGGCTATCCGAACAAGCCGGTGCGCCTGATCATCGCATTCACCCCGGGAAGCTCGACCGACATCATCGGCCGGGCGGTGGCGGCCAAGCTCTCGGAGCTGTGGGGGCAGCCGGTGGTCGCGGAGAACCGCGCCGGCGCCGGCGGCTCGATCGGCTCGGCGGCGGTCCTGCGCGAGGCGGCCGACGGCTACACCCTGCTCGCGAACTCATCCGCGCACGTCGCCAATCCCTCGATCTACGCCAACCTGCCGTACGACACGCTCAAGGACTTCGCCAATATCGCCCCGCTTGCCGGCGGGCCGAACGTGATGTTCGTCGGTACGGGCACCGGCTGGAAGAACTTCGCCGATTTCCTTGCCGCGGCGAAGGCGAAGCCGGGCGCGCTCAATTTCTCCTCGGCCGGCATCGGCAGCGGCACGCATTTCAACCTGGAGAAGCTCAAGCTGATGGCCGGCATCGACGTCGCCCACGTGCCGTACAAGGGAACGCCCGAGGCCATCAGCGACACGATCGCAGGGCGAGTGTGCTGCTATTTCGCGCCGATCAACGCCGCGCTGCCGCACATCAAGGGCGGCAAGGCGCTCGCGCTGGCGGTGACCAGCGCCCAGCGCACGAGCCTGCTGCCCGATGTGCCGACGATCGCCGAGTCCGGCGTGGCGGGGTTCGACTACACGCTCTGGATCGGGCTGTGGGGCCCCGCCGCCATGCCCGCCGACATCGTCAACAAGATCAACGCCGATGTGAACCGCGCGCTGGCCAGTCCCGATCTCGCGCAGCGCTTGACGAACCTTGGCACGCTGCCGGCGAAAATGTCGCCGGCGCAGTTCACCGAGTATGTGCGCAAGGAAGTGGCGGACACGGCGCGCGTGCTGAAGGCGGCAGGCATCAAGCCGCAGTAGCCAGGCGCCTGAGCGGCACGCCGCTCAGGCGCTGCAGTTCCTCGAACGACAGTCCCTCGACCATGTCGACGACGTGCAGGCCGTCGGCCTTCACGTCGATCACCGCGAGGTCGGTGTAGATGCGGTTCACGCAGCGCGCCGCGGTGAGGGGATAGCTGCAGCGCTCGACGATCTTGCTTTTCCCGTCCTTGGTGAGGTGCTCCATCATCACCAGGACGTTCTTCGCGCCCACCGCCAGGTCCATCGCGCCGCCCACCGCGGGGATCGCGTCCGGCGCGCCGGTGTGCCAGTTGGCGAGGTCCCCTGCCACGGAGACCTGGAACGCGCCGAGCACGCAGTAATCGAGGTGCCGGCCGCGGATCATGCCGAAGGAGTCGGCATGATGGAAGAAGGCTCCGCCCTGGAGCAGCGTCACCGGCTCCTTGCCGGCGTTGATCAGGTCTTCGTCCTCGCCGCCCGGCGCCGGCCGCGGGCCGATGCCCAGTACGCCGTTCTCGCTGTGCAGCACGATCTCGCGGTCCTTGGGCAAATGGTTGGCCACCAGCGTCGGCAGGCCGATGCCCAGGTTGACGTAGGCGCCCTCGGGGATGTCGCGCGCCACGCGCGCCGCGATCTGGTCGCGGTCGAGCTTTTTCATGCGGCCCGCCTCAGCGCAGCGATGCGCACGACACGGTTGACGAAGATCCCCGGCGTCACCACCACTTCCGGGTCGAGTGCGCCGAGCGGCACGGTTTCGCGCACTTGCGCCACGGTGCATTTCGCCGCCGCCGCCATGATCGGCCCGAAATTGCGCGCGGTCATGCGGTAGGTGAGGTTGCCCCAGCGGTCGGCGCGGTCGGCCTTGATCAGCGCGTAGTCGGCGTGGATCGGGGTTTCGAGCACGTAGTCGCGATCGCCGATGCGCCGCGTCTCCTTGCCTTCGGCGAGCTTGGTGCCGTAGGCGGTCGGCGTGTAGAACGCGCCGATGCCCGCGCCGGCGGCGCGGATGCGCTCGGCGAGCGTGCCCTGCGGCACCAGTTCGAGCTCCAGTTCGCCGGCGCGGTACTGCTTGTCGAAATGCCAGGAGTCGGTCTGGCGCGGGAACGAGCAGATGATCTTTCGCACGCGCTTCGCGCCGATCAGGGCGGCAACGCCGGCGTCGGCATTGCCGGCATTGTTGTTGACCACCGTCAGATTCCTCGCGCCTTGCGCGATCAGTGCGTCGATCAATTCGGCCGGCATGCCGGCGTTGCCGAAGCCGCCGATCATCACGGTGGCGCCGTCGGGCACGTCGGCGAGGGCGGCTTGCGCGGTGGCGATGAACTTGTCGATCATGGACGGCCGGGAAGGCTGCGCGGCATTATAAACTCGGCCATGGCCACTGCTCACGTGTTCAAGCCCGCGCCGCTGGCGCGCGCCGTGGAAGCGATCGTCACCGCCGGCGGCAGCGAAGCGCGCGAAGCGCGCATCGTCGCCGAGAACCTCATCAGCGCCAACCTCACCGGCCACGATTCGCACGGCATCGGCATGATCCCGCGCTACGTCGATTCGCTGCAGGAAGGCGGCTTGCAGCCGAACCGGCACCCGCAAATCAAGTTGGACGGCGGCGCGCTGGTCGCGCTCGACGGCCAGGCCGGCTACGGCCAGGTGATCGGCCTGGAGTCCACCGCCATCGCCATCGAGCGCGCGCAGCAACACGGCGTTTGCGTGATGGCGCTCGCCAACTCGCACCACCTTTGCCGCATCGGGCAGTGGGCGGAGCAGGCGGTGGCCGAGGGACTGGTGTCGATCAGCTTCGTCAACGTCATCTCGCGCTCCATCGTCGCGCCCTTCGCCGGCAGCGACGCGCGCTTCGGCACCAACCCCTGCACCATCGGCATTCCGCTCGAGGGGCAGGCGCCGTTCATCCTCGACATGGCGACCAGCGGCGTGGCGCAGGGCAAGGTGCGCGTCGCGCACAACAGGGGCGAGAAGCTGCCGCCCGGCCTGCTGCTCGACGACAAAGGCAACCCGACACTCGATGCGCGCTTCGGCGTGATCGAGCCCTTCGGCGCGCTCACCACTTTCGGCCTGCACAAGGGCTACGGCCTCGCCGTGGTGTGCGAACTGCTCGGCGGCGCGCTCTCGGGCGGGGGCACCTGGCACACGCAGGACCGCTCGAAGAAGCGCGTGCTGAACGGCATGCTCACCATCCTCATCGACCCGAAAAAGCTGGGCACCGCGGACGCGTTCGCGCGCGAGGCGCGCGATTTCATCGCCTGGGTGAAGCAATCGCCGCCAGCGTCGGGCCATGACCGTGTGCGCATCGCCGGCGATCCCGAGCGCGAGACGCGCGCGCGGCGTGAAAAGGAGGGAATTGCGGTGGACGCCAACACCTGGTTGGAAATCCACGCGGCCGGCGCGAAAGTCGGAGTAGCCGCGGAAACCATCGACCGACTGGCCCGGGCATAAGTCACGAGCGGTTCTAAGAAGGCACTTTCAGTAGATTTGGTAACCTACTGAAAAACATAGCTATTTAGTTTACAGAATCAGTCTCGGAAAACGTTGCTAAGTCTTTGTCAGGCCTGAATATTTGGCTTGACCTTGCCCTTCCTTTCCCCTTAAAGTGGGGAAAGGTAGAAAAAAGTGGCGGAAAAAGGGGAGATTCCCGCAGAACCCCGGCCACCGAGGAAAAACAGGGCATGGGCGGAGCATTTCACGGCGCTACGGTGGTCACGCTCGACGCGAAGGGCCGTCTGGCTATTCCGACGCGCCATCGCGAAGCGCTGCTCGCCAGTTCAAAGCACCTCGTGCTTACCGCGCACCCGGAAGGCTGCGCGCTGCTCTATCCGCCCGCTGCCTGGGAGTCTGTGCGTGCCAAGGCGGAAACCTTTCCGAGTTTTCATCCGCAAGCCAGCTGGTGGAAACGGCTGCTGCTCGGTTTCGAGGAGCATGTCGCGCCGGACGGCTCCGGCCGCATCCTGCTCTCGGGCGCGCTGCGCCAGCACGCCAAGCTCGAGCGCGACGTGATGCTGGTCGGTCAGGGCGCCTATTTCGAGCTGTGGGACTCCGGCTTGTGGAACGCCAAGCTCGCGCAGGCGCTCGCCGGCCCCGCCGCGCCGCCCCCCGGCATGGAGGATTTCTCGCTGTGAGTGCGGGAGCGTCCCCGGATGAGCGCCGCTACCCCCACGCACCGTGCAGTTCTTGCCGCCGAAGCCGTTGCTGCCCTCGCCGTGCAGCCGGATGGAACCTACGTCGACGGCACCTTCGGCCGCGGCGGGCACAGCCGGCTGATCCTCGATCGGCTCGGCCCGCAGGGGCGCCTCATCGCGCTGGATCGCGATCCGCAGGCGGTGGCGGCGGCGCAAGCCATCAGCGATCCGCGGTTTTGCATCGTGCACTCGGCATTCAGCGCGCTGGCCCCAACGCTCGACGCACAGGGCGTGGCGCGCGCGCAGGGAATGCTGTTCGACCTGGGCGTGTCCTCGCCGCAGCTCGACGACCCGGCGCGCGGATTCTCGTTCCGCGCCGACGGTCCGCTCGACATGCGCATGGACCCGACGCAGGGAACGTCCGCGGCCGATTGGCTGGCGAGCGCAAGCGAAGCGCAACTCAGGGAGGTCATCGGGGGGTATGGGGAAGAACGGTTTGCTAAACAGGTTGCAGCGGCGATTGCTGCTGCTCGCCGGAGCGCGCCCATCCGCACGACCCGCCAACTTGCCGATCTCGTGGGTGCGGCGGTCCGCACACGGGAGCCGGGCCAGGATCCGGCGACGCGCACCTTTCAAGCTCTACGGATTTTCGTCAATCGGGAGCTTGAGGAAGTGTCGCTGATGCTGCCGCAGGCGCTCGAGCGCCTGGCGCCGGGCGGGCGCCTGGCGCTGATCGCCTTCCATTCTCTGGAGGACCGCATCGTCAAGCGTTTCCTGCAGTCCTGCGCGCGCCCGGTGCTGCCACGGGATTTGCCCCTTCGCGCCAGCGAGATGCCACAAGCGCTGCTCACAATCGTCGGCAAGCCGGTGCGCGCATCGCGCGCCGAGGCGCTCGCCAATCCGCGAGCGCGCAGCGCCGTGCTGCGCGTCGCCGAGCGCACCGCAGCCCCCTTTGACCCGTCCCTGATCACCCGAATCGAGCCCGACGCGTGGCGAAGCTGAACCTCCTCCTCCTCCTGGTTCTCGTCGTCTGCGCGCTCGGGCTCGTTACCTC